>CADCPM010000032.1 GCA_902803315.1 uncultured Coriobacteriaceae bacterium | reverse complement strand
GCTCGCTGGCAAGAAGTACTTCTCCGTCGCTTCTGGTGGCGGCACCGGCCGTACGCTGCATCCCGATAACATGCACGCTGGCCCCGCCTCTTACGGCATGACCGACACCATGGGTCGTATGCACAGCTCCGCCCAGTTCGCCGGCTCCTCCTCCGTGCCTGCTCACGTAGACATGATGGGCCTCATCGGCATGGGCAACAACCCCATGGTTGGCTGCACCGTTGCTTGCGCTGTGGCAGTTGAGCAAGCTCTTAAGTAAGACTTGTCATTACGGCATGCATTGCCCGTCGCCATTTTGGCGGCGGGCTTTTTTTGTATTTGGGTACCTTGTCCCTCAGTCAGGGTACATCTCAAGCCATTGTTATATGCGTTCAAGGAAGCTTCTGTAGAGCTCAAGCTCCTTCGGATCGTCCTTACTCGAGAGAAACCTAACATTTCCAGGTTCCTCACCCTCTTTGAGCAGGCCCTCTTCCTCAAGCCTGCGATGCAGCTGGCGAGCAGTCCCAATCGCGCCGTCAAAGAACGGCACATCTCCCAACACACTCGTAATCTGCCGTTGCACGAACGGATAGTGCGTACATCCCAGTACCACCGCATCTACGCGATTCGCATACGACCCAATGAGCTTTTGGAGTTGCTCCGTAAGATCTGGTGCATCCAGATTGCCTTGTTCTATACGCGCGGCAAGGCCCACGCATGGAACCGAAACTACCTCTGCCTCACTTCCCCACTCATCCAAAAGATTCTGGAACTTCTCCAGTCGTACCGTCATGGGCGTCGCCATAACGAGCACGCGCCCATGACGTCTTGCCAATACAGCGGGCTTAAGGGCAGGCTCAACACCAACTATCGGCGTCTTGGGGTACCGATTTCGGAGCATTTCGGCTGCGGCCGAGGTGGCAGTATTGCAGGCAATAACGATGGCCTTGCAGCCGCTTTCTATCATGCGATCCACAATACGCGCCGATAGTGCCCGCACTTCGTCTGTGGTCTTCTCGCCATAGGGCGCGTTGGCGGAATCGCCAAAGTACACAAAGTCCTCGCTGGGAAGCTCGTGAACAAGCGCCCCAAGGATGCTTATGCCGCCAACTCCCGAATCAAAAACCCCAATGTATCCTCGTACGTCATCACTGTTCACAAATCATGCCCCCCTCAATTGCAACCTCACCATGGTACACTAGCGCAACGCTCACGCTACGTAGAAAGGAAAACCATGAGCAACGAGGGAAAGCAGGTTAAGGTCCACTATGTTGGCACCTTGGACGACGGCACGAAATTCGACTCTTCCCGCGACCGCGGAGAACCGTTGGCGTTTACCTGCATGGCAGGCCAGATGATTCCAGGCTTCGACGCAGCAGTGCGCGACATGGAGGTTGGCTCCACCGTTACCATACGCCTTGAGCCCGAAGACGCCTATGGACCGCGTCGCATGGATATGGTGCAGACGCTTCCGATCGCGCAGCTGCCTGGCGCAGAAAACCTATCGGTAGGTCAGCGTGTTATGCTCGGCTCACCAACAGGACAACCCATGCAGGCGACCGTATGCGACAAGACCGACGATGCCATAACGTTTGACCTGAATCACGAAATGGCAGGCAAGGCCCTTACGTTCGAGATCGAGCTCCTCGAAGCTGAGTAAGATGCTGGTCTGGAATCGTGTGTTGGGACAGGCCCCGAGCTTTGCTCTTTTCAGCAAAGCTCGGGGCCTGTCCCAACACACGATCTTCTATTTGTTGCTAGTATTCGCTGCTACTGCTACTACTACTGCCGCCCAGCGAACCTCCGCCAACCACGTTCATGTAGTTCACGTCGCGAACCGCAACGCCGCCATTGGGTATGGAGTCGATTACCTGGCCATCGCCAACGTAGACGCCTACGTGACCAACCTCACGACCGCCATAGGAATAAAACACCAGGTCGCCGGCCTGCAGGCTGCTCACATCGGTGGTGATGTTGCTGCCGACCTCCTGATAGAGCGTCTCGGGCGAGCTGGAACGCGAGTCGCGACCCAAACCATAGTCAACGACACCAGAGCAGGTGAACGATGAGGTTGAGTTGTCGCCAGTGTAGTTGTAGCCACTCCACTGATATCCAGAGCCCAGCAGGGAGTACACGCGCGACAGCAGGTCGGAGGTGCCCGAATATGAGGCCGACGTAGAGCCTGAGCTCAGCACCGATCCAAGCGCAGATCCAGCGCTGGAGTCAGAGCCAGTAGCCGCGGAAATGTTGCCACTGGATATGGCTTCCGCTGCCTCTGAGCCAAAGGCGGCCTCGAGCTGGCCCTTGTCCATGCTCGACAGAATCTGCAGGGAAGCCGCTGCTGCCGCCTCTCTTTGCTCGGCGTCAGCGGAGGCAAGCTGCATTACCACATCTTCGGGCAGCTGCTGAATAAATGCCTGTGCGACCGCGTCTGCCTGCGATGCTGCCGCAGAGCGCTCCTGCTCCTCGGCAATGTATTGCTCTTGGTCGCTCTTGGCCTTCTGCAAGTCACTCTTGTGTTGCGTGAGCTCGGCATACAGGTTGTCAACCGTGGCGATTGTCTCGCTCTGATGCTGCGCAACCTTGTTTGCGTACACAAGCCGCGAGATAAAGTCCTCGAAGCTCTGAGAGTTGAGGATTATATCCAGAATAGAAGCAGTCCCCTGCTTGTAGTCGTTGGATACAAACTTCGAGAGCTCCTCTTTTGCGGTTTTGAGCTTTTGATCTGTTTCCTCAATCTTGGTATCTAGCTCGCCTATGAGCTCTTCCGTCTTGTCCAGACGCTGCTGGACGGTGATGAGGTCGTATTGACTTTGTTCTGCTTCGATATAGAGCTGCGTTATCTCATCGGTCAGCTTCTTGATGTCCTTGGTGGAACCATCATCAGCCAACGCGACGGGAGCTTGCGAGAGTGCTAGTCCAAACGAGAGGGCGGCGGTCACCACCAACCTACCACGATTGAGCTTACTTGACTTATGCATTAGAACACTCCTTTTGCATATGGGTCAAAACTTCTTACACTCCTTGTTCACCGCGCTCTTCGGCGGCAAACAGGTACATAATAGTGTTTTTCTACCCAAAAGGTCGTCATTTGCATTTCTCCACACTGTAACACCACGTTGTGACCATGGTACCTTCATGACTCCCATATTCGGTAACCGTCGACGATAATTGGAGATACGACAGTTAAAAAGGCCTTTCAACACGATATTAAAGAGGTGAGCGAATACTCAACTAGCGTAAAATGGCGTACACTTCTCACACGTCATCAAAGCAAATCGAGAGGACGCACCATGGCACAAAGCAATATGCAAGGCATTGGCACACGCTGCGTACAGGCAGGTTACACGCCTGACAACGGCGAGCCCCGTCAAATTCCCATCGTTCAGAGCACCACATTTAAGTACGAAACCAGCGACGCAATGGGCGCATTGTTTGACTTGGAAGCAGAAGGATACTTCTACACCCGCCTGCAAAATCCCACCAACGATCTTGTCGCTGGAAAGATTTGCGCGCTTGAGGGCGGCACCGCCGCCATGCTTACCAGCTCCGGCCAGGCGGCAAACTTCTTTTCCGTATTCAACATCTGCGAGTGTGGCGGACACGTTGTTGCATGCTCCACAATTTACGGCGGCACCTTTAACCTGCTGGCGCACACCATGGCAAAGATGGGCATCCAAACCACGTTCGTCTCGCCCGACTGCTCCGACGAGGAGCTTGCGGCTGCTTTTAAGCCCAACACCAAATGCGTGCTAGGCGAGACCATCGCCAATCCCGCCCTCGCAGTTTTGGACATCGAGCGCTTTGCCAAGGCTGCGCACGACCATGGCGTACCCCTCATCGTAGACAACACCTTCCCCACGCCCGTAAACTGCCGCCCCATCGAATGGGGTGCCGACATCGTGACGCACTCCACCACCAAGTACATGGACGGTCACGGCACCGCTGTTGGCGGAGCGATCGTGGACTCGGGCAACTTCGACTGGATGGCTCACGCAGACAAGTTCCCTGGCCTCACCACGCCCGACGAGAGCTATCACGGCATCGTCTACGCGGAGCGCTTTGGCCAGGGTGGAGCCTTCATTACCAAGGCAACCTCTCAGCTCATGCGTGACTTTGGATCAATCCAAAGCCCACAGCACGCCTTCTATCTGAACTTGGGCCTGGAGAGCCTGCACGTGCGCATGCCGCAACATTGCGCAAACGGATTGGCGCTTGCCGAGTACTTGAGTAACCATCCCAAGGTGGAGTCAGTAAGCTATCCCAACCTTCCAGGTGACAAATACTACGATCTCGCGCAAAAGTATCTTCCCAACGGCGGTTGCGGCGTGGTGAGCTTCTGCGTGGCGGGCGGGCGCGCCACGGCAGAGCGCGTGATGGCGGCGCTGCGCTTGTGCGCCATCGAGACGCATGTGGCCGACGCACGGACTTGCTGCCTGCATCCCGCGAGTTCCACGCATCGACAGATGACCGATGAAGAGCTAGCAGCAGCTGGCGTGGCACCTGGCATGATTCGCCTGTCCTGCGGTCTGGAAAGCACCGAAGACCTCCTGAGCGACGTTGCGCAGGCACTCGATCAGGCTTAAATCCCTCTAACTGCCTCAACAGCAAGCGCCCCCGACACCGCATTCGATGGATTGCGATGCCGGGGGCGCTTTCTATGTCTTAGATCGCCTTAAAACATCAGAATGAGCGAGTTCCAGCCACCGGTCTGGAAGGCCTGGATATACGCGTCAAACCTGCCGGTAAAGAAAAGCACCAGCAAAAGAACGATGCTTAGAACGTAGAAGAAGAGGAACATACGCGAGTAGTTGCGACGGTTAATGTTCGCATCGGAAAAGCTGAACACGATCATGAAAATCGTGCCGATGATGGGGATTGAGTACAAAATCGAAAGGCCAATGTAAGCAAACGTTCCAAGCGGCCTGAATTCTGGGGGAACGTTAAACGCGTCATACTCGGAAAAGTGGTCTGCCATGGGT
Organism: uncultured Coriobacteriaceae bacterium; assembly: GCA_902803315.1. GTDB lineage: Bacteria > Actinomycetota > Coriobacteriia > Coriobacteriales > Atopobiaceae > RUG440. The sequence continues at coordinate 57,273 of CADCPM010000032.1, read as the reverse complement.
GGCTCCTTTCGGCTGCGTGGTAGTGCGAATTAGTTGCGTATGGAGATAGTGTAGCATCATTTGGCTACCCAACTTCCAGAAATCCGCCGAAGAACGCGCGACGGAGCTGCCTGGGTAACCGTTCACGTCCGCGCCAACGCCTGACCCGCATGCGGCTCCGCGCTCGCTTCGCTCGCTCACTTTGTGAGTCATCGCATGCGGGTCAGGGCGCTGGCGCGGACGTGAACCCTAACAGGGCGCAAGATCGAGAGCGCTAAGCCCCTCTATCACGTCTCCATCGTCAAACATAAGTGAATAGGTTATTTCATCCTCGGTTTTGTCCACCACGCACACAACGCCACAATATGCGTCATCCTGCTCGAAGCCTGGCACAACAAAACGCATGCGCTGTCCCAACCACACGCCTTCGGGGAGTGGCTGTTCGGCGAGGTCACTCAACCGCTCCTCTTGTGCCCTTATAAGCTCGCCTGCCGCCTCAACCTCGTACTCGAGCTTCTCATTCAAAAGTGCCACGCCTCGCACAACGCCGTAAAGCCACGTTTTGCCCTGTTCGAGCGACACTTCCTGCCCCACCTCAAAGCCAGGGCGCAACCCATCTGTCGCTCGTTCGGATATGCCCGCGCGCTCATCCACGGCACGTGACAAAAATGCCACGTATCTCTGACGCAACAATGCTGTACGGGCAGAGGCAACTGGTTGGGTGCCAGCTAACAATGCCATGAGCAGCGAACGCGCTTCCTCAACAGGCGCCAAGCTAAGCTGGCTCTCTTCCACGGCCTTTACGACCAGCTCTTCCACAGAGATGTCGTAAAACGTCATTTGGTTGACGGTGATTATCCCAATGACTTCGCCTAAGGCACGATTGCCTTCGTATTGAAAAACGACGGCCTCTCCCATCCGAAACATGGGGCGCCTCAGAACGTGTCACCGTTCCAACCCCAACGCGTTCGCATCATGGGATGGTAGGTCACATATACGCAATCGCCTGGGATTCCCAACTCTGCACGCAAGAGGTTGCAGATCTGTGCGGTAAAGGCGCTGCATCCCTCGTCTGGCGTATCGCCAATAAGACTCACGGAAACAAACGCACCCTTCTCGAGTTTCCTGCCGCCCAGCCACAGCGAGTACTCGTCGTCTATGCCAACCATCAAGTAGCTCTCGCCTTTGCCGAATACCGATACGGCTTTTCCCAAGCCGTTCTTTATGGCATCGCGCTCGGCTGTGCTTACGGGAACAGTGATCTTTGCGTCTACGAAGGGCATGGAAGTTCCTCTCTTGAACAATTGGGTTGCGAGGGTGGATATTGTTGAGTTTTTCGAATTTGTTAGGACTACTTGAATATAACAGTAACTTCTACTATTTTATTCGAGAAACAAAACATTTTTTGACACCAACGTACTTAAAACGAAAAAGGATGAAGAATGATTGAACGGCCGTATTACATCGACCGGCTTTGGCGTCATCGTGGAGTGGGGCTCGTTAAGGTCCTCACCGGCATGCGGCGCTCAGGCAAATCGGGTATCTTGCGCCTCCTTGAGCGTCGTTTGCTCAAGGAAGGCGTAAGCCCCGACTCTCTTCTTTTCGTTAATCTGGAGCTAGCCCAAAACGCACATCTTCGTGAGCCAGACGAACTATTGGCCCATATCGTTGCCCACAAAAGGCATGAGACGCCTACCTACGTCCTCTTAGACGAGGCACAGGAGACACCAGGCATTGGCAATGTGATTCGATCCCTCCTTGATGAGGGACGCTACGACATCTTTCTCACGGGCTCGCACACGAGGCTCGTCGAGCGCGAGCTTGCCGACGTCATGAGCGGCCGCTACGTAGAGTTGCACGTGTTCCCGCTCTCCTTTCGCGAGTACCGCCAAGCCCATGCGCAGACAAGTGCGCCCATGGCAGAGAGAAAACTCTTTCAGCAGTATTTGCGCAATGGCGGGTTACCGCACACGCTTGCTCTCGAAGACGACGACTACGCGCTCCAAGACTATTTGGACGGCGTTTACCACACCATCGTGAGAAGGGATGTGGCAGGCGACCTCGGACATGAGGATCCCCTGCTCCTCGACGCCATCGCAAGGAGCCTGTATGCCGACCTTGGAACGCCGTCGTCGGCAAGCAAAATATCCCGCACGCTCTCGTCGAGCGGTCGCAGCTGCTCCGACGATACCGTCGCGCGCTATCTGGGTGCTCTTACCGATGCCTACGCATTCCATTGCATGCGTCGGTTTGACCTAAGAACGGGTATGGAGCTCAAAACGCAGGAGAGGTATTACGCGGATGACCTTGGCCTCAGAACGATGATGGTCGGACCGCATGAGACGAGTCTCACCGGCCTCTTGGAGAACGTTGTATATCTTGAGCTACGCAGGCGCTATGGCAACGTATATGCGGGCAAGCACTATAAGCGCAACATCGGCTTCGTGGTAGGAGATGCCCAGGGCAGAGAATACTTTCAAGTCGCGCCAAGCGTGCTCGACCCAACCGTCCTTGCCCAGGCGCTCGCCCCCCTTCAGGCAGAGCGCGACAACTATCCAAAAACGATTCTTACGCTCGACGAGGTGGGTGTAGAGTCACATCAAGGCATTCGCCAGCAGAACGTCGTGGAATGGCTGTTGGCATCCTAAGGGGGCCTTGGCCGCAACGGATGAGCGTCAAATCTGCGAGGACGAGGAAAGCGCCGTGCTCGAACAGTTCGCGCTTCGCGCGAAAACTCGCACGGCTTGCTTTCCTGCGCCCTCACAGATTTGACGCTCATCCGTTGCGGCCAAGGTAAGAACCGTTTTTCAATTTGCGTCAGGCGTCTTTTCGGAAGAGGGGGCCTACCAGTGCACGTAGACCTTCTCGCCCACGAAGGTTATGCCATAGAGTTCGGCTGCCTTGGAGTAGGGAAGGTTCACGCAACCATGGCTTCCGTCGTAGTAGTAGTTCTCGCCGCCAAAGGTCGAGCGCCAGGTGGCATCATGCAAACCATAGCCACCATAGAATGGCATCCAGTAGCTAACGAAGCTCTCGTAGTCAGGATATCCGTCTCCGTTGTAGTCCATGCCAACAAGAACGGTGTTCGTCTGCATGGAATAGATGCTGAACTCGCCCGTCACCGTGGAATGGCTATCGTACATGCTGCCCGACACGAACGCGGATTCCCAAATGACCTCGCCCTTCTCGTCAAACAGGCGCGCGAACTGGGAGTCCAGATCCACGTCTATATAGCGGCCGAGGTCTTTGTTCCAGCCGCCGCGCGCATATGCCTTCTCGCGCGATTCTCCCTCTGTCTTGAGCTCATCATTCGTGGGAGCCTCAAAGGGGGACGTGTCTCCCTTTGCCAGGCGATCGCAAAACTCGTCCACAAAGGCATCTTGGTTAAGGGCGTAATAGGACCAATCGTCGTCTCGATAGACCGCATCGGCCACAGAGTATTCCGCCCACGCACGCACGGCTTCTTTGTCAACCTCTACCGACGGTCCGGAGCCGACCGTTACCCACTGGGCATTTTGGTCTGCATTGGAAATAATCACCTCGTTGCCACCGGACAGGATGGAGATGTCCGAAGTCCGTGAGCGGTTGGCATTCTCGGCAGCATGCACGAACTTTGGAAGGTCCGCAACCGTTGCCTGGTGCGTGACGCTTTCCGCAGCAGGCTCACTCTTATATTTAAACTGCCGGATGTCGTCCGCCGCCGTCTGAGCGATTGCCTGCGAATCCAAAGCCGTACCCTCGGTCGACCCCGTGACCTTGTATAGCCCCGAAGCCTCGTCAAGCACAACGCGAGCGTCTTTGGTTGGGAGGTTCTTCTCGTTGTACCCATCGGCAGCCTCAGTCACGGCTTTCTTGGCCGCGTCTTCATTAAATGAGAGACTTGCCTCAACTTCGACCGGGTTCGGAATCAAGAGCGCGATTGGCCAAAAGTACGCAGACTGGCCCCTCATGGCATCGGATGCCATATGCTCCTCGTTACGATCCATGGCAATGTCTGCCCCTCGCACCGAAGTGGAAAAATCGCCGACGGTAACGTTGCATTCGTAATCGGCTGTTTGCTGCTCGAGGTCTGCTCGCGCCTCGTCCAGCGTCCGTCCCGACACGTCAAATCCATTGACGCGCGTATTGGGCAGGAACCTGTTCGAGAAACGCTGTATGCCCAGTATGTAAACGACCACAAGGGCTACGACTACGCTCACCACAACAGCAACGATTCGAATCGTGTTGCTGTTGCGCTTAGGCCGCTCGACGTTCGCCATGTCATAGGCCGACGGCATCGGAGTATAGGAGGGTGAGTCCTCGATGTAGCTGGAGTAGGCAGAGGAGGTTCCTCCGAAGGGCTGCGAGTGGTCTTCGGACTCCCCCTCATCCCAGGTGAGCGCAGGAATCTCGCCAGTATTAGCAGGGGCAGGCGGCGCTTCGGGAATGGTGCCCTCGGCAGCCACTCCGCCTTCCACGCTCTCGTAAGACAAAGGCAGGTCTTCCGTAATGGTCTCGTATGGGTTGAGATCCTCAGAAGAGGCAGTCTCGGCGGACGCGGGAGCCTCGCTGGGCGTGCGTGCCTCGTCGGACAAGCTTTTGTCGGAAACAAGAGTCTCCCCGAAGCCAGCGTCTTGAGTCACGACCTCCCTTTCGGAAGCGACCTCCTCATTCCCGGCTTCGTGCTTCTCGAAAGATACCTCCGCTTGGACAGCCTCCTCTTCGTCGGCGCCATCCTCATTTGAAGTTTGGTCCAGTTGGTCTCGATCGGAATCGAGCGCATGTTCGTTTGGTTGCTTCCGTCCCCAGAAGCCAGCTTTTTTGGTGGCGTTGCCATCCTCATCATGTATATGTTCGTCTGTCACGTAATTCTCCCAGACACTTGGTTTTTTTGCTTTGCAGCGAAAGCCATTATGCCAAATTGAAGTGCATTTTGTGCGAACACACACAACAATCGTTCTTGACCAAAAAACCTATTCCAAGGTCTGTTTTCATAAATGCGCGTGAAGGGAAGCCATCACGATTAGTCCCCTGATTTCGGCAGGCCTTACGCTAATAGCCCCAGGCGTCCGACTGCCCATAATAGTAGTCGTACGAATCGTAGCCGTCCCAACCATAGCCATCTTCGCCCGTTGAGTCTTGCGCACCCGACCCATAGCCAGAGGAAGACCCATTCTGCTGATTACCCGTTTGGCTGCTCGATGAGCTGTTCTGTCTCTTTTGACCGTTTTTGATCTGCTCTTGGATCTGGCGCGTCGTGTCTTCAACCTTTTTAAGCTCTTCTTCCTCACGCGCCGCCTGCTCCTGCTCAAGACGCTCCAACGCCTCATTGCGCCTGTTGACGACCGCGTCTATATATGACTCCGCATTGCCAATACCAGCCGTCTTCATCCAGGAGCGCAACGCATCCACATCTACGTCTCGTACGTTCTCGGGAGCAATGGGGGCAAAAACGAAGACGGGGCTTTCCGATGCCACGCCATCCCCTTTTTCGCTCTGGCTCGCTTCCTTGTCTTGCGTTGACTGCTGAGGCGCTGCCACCTCCACAGTGAAGGTGTCCACAGAACCGTCGAACACCACTCCCTCGTCCGATACGGGTCGGCCTTCCAGCGAAATGCCATATGATCCGGGAAGCATGGAAATACTGGCACGATTGGGGGTAACAAGATGGACCTCGTCCACTTCCTTCCCATTTGCCGCTTTCCCCTTTACGCGCAAAGGAATGGGCGTCATATGCTCTTCCTGGTAGCCTTCGATGTCTAAGGTCACCGCTACGGGCAGGGCGGTGTTGAGCGCCTGCTCAAGGGCTGCCTGCTCCTCCTGCTCCCGCCTCGATTCCCCCGCCCCACGCACGAAAAGCGCAACAACAACCATGAGCAATATTGCCGCAATTGCGCAAACTACTATACATAGCCGCTTGTGTTCCCTCACAAACGACGATATTGACGTCGTTGGACGTACGTCCCCCGGCACGCCCTGCTCCGCACTTTCGCTCCCCACAGGAACTTCCGCTGCATGCCCATCTTCCGCAGATCCAGCGTCGCGTGCCTTTGACGCTGCAGAATCGCCTGCTTCATCTTCCGACGGCGCAAGCGTAACCTCATCATCAGACACCGACTCGGATTCGGAAAGAGCGTCTTTACCCTCTTGGCCCTCTTCCTGCGACTCAACAGAGTCCACCGCTCCGTCTTTTCCGCTAGGGTCCTCTTGCGAGGAAGCCCCTTCCAAAGCATCCTCAGGCGCATCCGCTTCGGCTACGACAGACTGCGATCTATCCTCACCAGACTCCTCTAGCTCGGTGAGACCCTCGTCTCCGTCCCCCGACTCCGCATTGTCTTTAGGGTCGCGCCCGCTTGAATCGTCCTTTGCGGAGTCGCTCTCTTCGGGAGATATCCGATCGCTTGGATTGACTTCCAAACCAGATTCGTCTTCCGACTCCTGCCCCTGTTCGGCAAGATCCTTAACCAAATCCTCCACCACGAGCCCACATGACGGACAAAAGCGCGTCCCATAATAGAGTTTTTCTCCACAACGCGGACATTCCATGGAGACCCTCTTAACCTTCGTCGGTATTCAAAACCATAAAAGCGTTAGCCTGAACACAGGCACCTTTCCACATTCTAGGGGCAAAATGTGAATACACTCAAGTGGTTTAAGCCTGACGGCCAGTAAGTTGGGCGCGAACGTCAGCCATGCGCTTGGCGGGAATCGCAATGGAAGTGCCATCGTCAAGAAGGAGCCGTCCCGCCTTGAGTTCCACCACGTGGTCGCGGTTCACGGCATAGCTTCGATGCACGCGCATGATCTTGTTGTCTACCATCTCCACGGCATCACGAATAACAGCCGGAACAACAATGTCCTTGGTCATGCAGTGAACGATAGTCCTCTTGCGGCTTGCCTCAAGGTAGATGATCTGCGAGGGATGCACCCAGTGAACGGTTCCGTCCACGTCATACAACGACACATTCGTCCGCGAGGAGCCAAGCCGGCGAAGCGACCGCATGTATCGATAGGTCTCCGTCCCTGCCGTTATGGGATAGCTGTCTCCCTCCTCCACATAGTCCACCGGCGCGGATATGTGCAGATGGGCAAGTTGCGTACGCCTTCCGCTACGGTGCCATATTAACGTGCACCTATTCCAATGCGCATACACACTCTCGCCTTCGGGAGGCGTAAGAACGAGATAGCGTCCCGATATGCAGCAGATTCGCTCGGAACACAAGGCAACGGAATACTCCTCGTCCGTGACCGTGGCCATCTCAATACAATTCTTTTTACCATCCAAAAAAGCAGCGAAATCGTCGCGCGAGTTGGCAACGTAGTCCTTCTGAAGACCAATCCAGGTGAATTCCTTTGCCGTCTTGTTTAGACACCAATCGTAGTTGCGAGCATACAGATGGCGAAGGTAGTCTTTGGTTAGCCGCAGCGCCTCCTTGGCGAACGCGTCAACGGAGCTCTCTGTAGTACGCACGTATGGTGTAGCCATGGCCACTCCGTTCTCGCGGCGCGGTCGTAACCCTCGCTTGGTTTCAGTCTACGAACGATGGTTTTGTCGTGCAAACGTTTAATTGGATAAATTGAGCTTGTTCCAAAACATGTGTCGTTCGTTCTTCAATAATTGCGATTTTCTCCACATTTTCGAAAAAAGACTTCCCAAGCCCTTTATGCCGCTGGCCACAAACAAAGGTAAGCGCCTCCCTTATTAAGCGTCAACCATCCGCGCGCTCGCGCTTGAGGCGCGGCGTGCAGGCGGCGACTCACGAAGTGAGCGAGCGAAGCGAGCGCGAAGCCGCTTGCGCGCCGAGCCTCATACGCGAGTGCGTAGGCCCATAGCGAACCCATACGGAAAAGAGAAGGACCCTCTTGGGGGAATGCGGAGCGCCGCAACCACACGAGAGCCTACAATGGAAGCGTACAAACTTATAGGGTATCGCTAGGAAAAGGGAGGCGTTATGTATAAGGGAGATCGTACGCAAAACGTCAGTTTTGAATCGACTTCGGGAACCACGCAAATACACGGCACTATCTGGTGGCCAAAAGATGAGCCTCGTGCAGTCATCCAGCTCGTACACGGCATGGCAGAGCACATACAGCGGTATGAGCCGTTTGCCGCATATCTTAACGAGCGTGGCTTTGTGGTTTGCGGACATGACCATTTTGGACATGGCCGGAGCGTCAACGACCAACGGGAATGGGGACATATTCCCATTCGCGGAGGGCGAGACATCCTCGTTGGTGACGTGGGCCATATGCGCGCTGCCATGCATGAGCAACTAGACACTAAACTCCCTTACTTCCTTTTTGGCCATTCCATGGGCAGCTTCGTGGTGCGGGCATACATAAGCGAATGCGCCCCCGGACTTGCTGGCGCCATTATCTGCGGGACGGGCCACATCCCGCCGATGACCTCGAACGCAGGCAACCTTGCCGCCCGCCTTATTGGCAAGGTGAATGGCCAGGAACATGTGAGCAAGCTACTGGGCGACCTCTCTGTGGGCGCCTATGGCAAGGCAATCGAAAACGCACGCACGCCCCTGGATTGGCTCTCGTACAACAAGGAGAACGTAGAGGCCTACATTGCCGACAAGCGATGCGGATTCCCGTTCTCGGCAGGTGGCAACGCAACCCTTACTGCGCTCACAGGAGAAGTCTGCTCGTCCGCATGCTTTGGCCGCGTACCAAAGGACCTGCCGCTCCTCTTCGTTGCAGGTGCCGGCGACCCAGTGGGAAACATGGGCAAGGGCGTTAAGATCGCTGCAGACATGGCTCGTAAGGCAGGCATCACCGATGTCACATGCACGATATATGACCATATGCGCCACGAAATACTTAACGAGACCGGGGCGAGGCGCGTTATGGACGATATTGCATCATGGATGGAGGCACGCATATGAGCGAGCGATTCGTTATAGCACTCGATCAGGGGACCACATCGTCACGCGCAGTGCTCATAGATCACAACGCGCAGATGGTTGACTTTGTTCAGCGCCCCTTTACTCAGATCTACCCTCAGCCCGGCTGGGTGGAGCACAACCCACAGGAGATCCTGTTCTCTCAGTTGGGCTCGCTCACCGAGCTCCTCGCGCGGCACAACCTTACCGAGAAGGACATTGCGGGGATCGGCATCGACAACCAGCGAGAGACCACCATCGTGTGGGACCCCGCCACAGGACAGCCCATTGCGAACGCCATCGTGTGGCAATGCCGCCGTACCGCCGACCTCGTGCAAAGGCTTTGCGGCGATCCGTCCGTCGCAAAGATGGTGCGAGAAAAGACCGGCCTTTTGCCCGACGCGTACTTCTCGGCAAGCAAGATCGCATGGCTGTTGGACAACATCGACGGCGCTCGCGAGCGGGCGGAGGCAGGAGAGCTGTTGTTTGGAACTGTGGACACCTACCTGATTTGGGTGCTTACAGGCGGACTCGTGCATGCCACCGACCCAACCAACGCAAGCCGCACCATGCTGTACAACATCCACGAGGGCGCATGGGACGACGAGCTGCTCGAGCTGTTTAACATCCCCAAACCCATGATGCCCGAGGTTCGACCCTCATCCGGGTCCTTTGGCGAGACCAGCTATCCGGGCGTACCTGCCGGCATCCCCATTTGCGGCGTCGCGGGCGACCAGCAGGCATCGCTCTTTGGCCAATGCTGCTTTGCGTCCGGCCAGGCCAAGAACACGTACGGCACGGGTTGCTTCCTTCTTATGCATACTGGCGCCGAGGCAATCGACTCGGCAAATCAACTGGTAACCACTATTGCCGCAAGCGCTCCCGATGTCGGGCACACCGAATATGCCCTCGAGGGATCGGTCTTTGTGGGTGGCGCCGTCATGCAGTGGGTGCGCGACGAGCTCGGACTCATCCATACGGCAGCAGAGAGCGAGGCCCTTGCCGCCACCGTGCCAAACACGGGCGGCGTGTATGTTGTGCCCGCCTTTACCGGCCTCGGTGCTCCTTGGTGGGAGGCTGACGCACGGGGCACCATTTGCGGAATTACCCGTGGCACCAACCGAGCGCACTTGGTACGCGCCGCGCTCGAGTCCATCGCGTACCAAGTCTCTGACCTTGTCCACGCCATGGAAGCGGATGCGGGACGCCCGATTGACGTGCTCAACGTGGACGGAGGGGCGTCAGCAAACAATCTGCTCATGCAATTCCAGGCGGACATCCTCGACCGTGAGCTCCATCGTCCCCAAAACATAGAGACAACCGCGCTGGGGGCTGCGTACTTGGCGGGACTCAGCTGCGGATTCTGGAAGAACACCGAAGAGCTGGTTGCCATGCGCGCCAACGACGACGTGTTTACGGCCACGATGGAACGCGAGCAGGCAGAAGAGTTGCTCTATGGCTGGGCCAAGGCCGTAAAGCGCACGATTGCGTAAGAGGGACATGATGCCAGAACGTACCTACAAGTCCAAGCAGATGATCGTCATGCGCCGCGACCTTCGCATGCGCAAGGGAAAGATTGCCGCGCAGGCTGGACACGCCTGCGTGGAGGCCACGCTCATGGCGCTCGCACGCGAGGGGAGGCTCGATCAGGTGCGGGTAACCCCCGGCCAAAACTGGGTCTACCTAGAAGACGGGGGGACTCCCATAACACCGCTTTCGAGCTGGTTCGACGCGGGGGTTGCCAAGGTTTGCGTATACGTGGACGGCGAGGAGGCCCTGCTCGAGATCGCGGCACGTGGCCGCGAGGAGGGCTTTGCCGTTGCCTTGGTACGCGATGCCGGCTTTACCGAATTCCACGGCGAGCCCACCTACACCTGCCTCGCCTTCGAACCTCTCTACCCAGACCAAATCGACCCATTGACGGGTGACCTTCCGCTGTACTAGCGCCAGCGAATCCGCGCGAGCTTAGGGACAGGCCCCGAGTTAAGGTCCTAAAACCTGAACTCGGGGCCTGTCCCTAAGCTCGCGCGCCCGTTTTGGCTAACGCTCGAAGTGTGCGGCCACGCTCTCGATCAGATGCGTGATGGGCAGGTGCTGCGGGCACATGTCCTCGCACTGGCCACATCCAACGCAGTCGGATGCCTTGCCAAACTCCTCGGCCAGCTTGTCGTAGTTGGTAAAGTTGATGGTCCAACCCTTGTGCTCGAGGTCGTCCCGCATGTCCTCGTTGTATAGCGAGAAGTACTCGGGTATGCAGATGTTCATGGGACAGCCGTCGGTGCAGTAGTGGCAACCCGTGCACGCAACGGCGATCTGCTTGTTGATGATGGCCGCGACCTCAAAGCAGGCGTCCTTCTCTGCATCCGTTAGGGGCACGAAGTCTTCCATATAGGACAGGTTGTCCTGCATCTGCTCCAAATTGCTCATGCCCGAGAGCACGCACATAACGTTTGGCAGACTTGCCACAAAGCGGATGGCCCAGCTTGCCTCCGAGAGGTTGGGGTCCAGATCCGTGAGTATCTTCTCGGCGTCTGCGGGCACGTTTGCCAACGTACCGCCCTTAATGGGCTCCATTACGATAACGGGCTTATTGTGCTTGGTCGCCACCTCGTAGCAGGCACGCGACTGAATCCACTCGCTCTCCCAGTCCAGGTAATTGATCTGCAGCTGCACGAACTCCATCTGCGGGTGCTCGGTGAGGATTTTGTCGAGCAGCTCGGCACTGTCGTGAAACGAGAAGCCCGCATGTCGAACCAATCCCCTTTCCTTTTTCTGCACAATCCAGTCAAAGCAATCGAACTTCTCGTAGTGAGGAAGGCTCGACTCCTCGATGCCATGCAGCAGATAGTAGTCAAAATACGTGGCGCCGGTCTTTTCCAGCTGAGCGTTGAATACCTCGTCACGCTCCTCTAACGAGTTGAAGAACTCGTTGTGCAGCTTGGTTGCGAGCGTAAACGACTCGCGCGGATGCCGGCTCGTAAGCGCCTCCTTTACCACACTCTCGCTCGCGAACCCATTGTACATCCATGCGGTATCAAAGTAGGTGAAGCCCCTTTCCAAAAAGGCGTCCACCATCTGCTTTACCTGCTCCACGTCTACGGACGCGGGATCGTTTGGGTTGGTTTGCGGCAAGCGCATAAGGCCGAACCCAAGCTTCTTGCTTGGATAGAAATCCATACCTTTCCTCTCCCTAAGAATCGCTACGCGCCTATCTATTTTGTCATAGATTGCAAGTCGAATGGCATGGCGCACGAAAGAGCCGCAACTGGGGACTGAGGGGGTGTTGCAGCTCACACCCCACGCCTTTGTCCGGACCGCAAGCGGCGACTCACGAAGTGAGCGAGCGAAGCGAGCGCGGAGCCGCATGCGGGACCGGCGAAGGCACGGGGTGTGAGCTGCAACGAGGAGATGCTCCCCCTGAGTCTCCAGTCCTATTCCGGGCGCAGGTTACCGTACTCCACGTGCTTGTCCAACATCTCGTCCACATAGTTCGCAAGCTCAGTTGACCCCAGACGAGTAACGGCATTGCGCGAACCTGGCATGGAGCGCGCAACGTCACGCTCCTTCCAGTCGCCACCGCCGTTGGCATCGTTGAGCATCATTGGCTGCACGTTGTCCATTGCGTGGGCAAAGTGCGCCTCCGGCGTCTCGTTTGCCTCGAATTCCTCCCATATGCCGCGCAGCTCCTGTGCCTGATCGGGAGGAAGCATCGCATATAGGCGATCTGCCGCCGCCAGCTCGCGCTCATGTGCGGTGGCCTGGCCTGCCTCGTCGTAGGCATAGGTATCGCCTGCATAGATCTCCACCAGATCGTGCGTGAGCGTCATGATCATGGTGCGCGCAAGGTCTATGGGCTCATTCGCATACTCACGAAGGAGATAGGCCATCACGCTCATGTGCCACGCATGCTCGGCATCGTTCTCGCGCCTTCGGTGCTCCGTCAGATAGGTACGACGAATGACGTCCTTCTCGGCATCGATGGTAAGGGCGAAGTCAAGTTGCTTGGCCAATCGGTCGCGGTCCATGGAATCCCCTATTCCTTGCAGACGTCCACGAAGTGCTGCACGATGCGCTTTTGTCGCTCATCCACGTCCCATAGCCATTCGGGATGCCACTGCACGCCCCACACAAAACGCTTGCCAGGCATCCACGTGCCTTCCACCACCCCGTCAAATGAGCGCGCAAGCGGAACAAGCTCCGGCGCCACACGACGAATCGCCTGATGGTGCACACTGTTTACCGGCAGCTCATCCTCTCCCATGAACTTGTGCAGCGGCTCCCCTTTCTCCAAGGTGACCTTATGGCACAGGCTCTCGAAGGGCGGTTCCATGGCATGGTTAAACGTTCCCGGCAACTGCGTGGAAAGGTCCTGATAGAGTGTGCCGCCAAGGTACACGTTGAGTATTTGCGAACCGCGACAAATGCCCAAAAGGGGCATGTCCTCTTCCAAGGCCTTGTCGAGCAGGCGATACTCGAGCTCGTCACGTATGGGTTGAAGCTCGCCGCACTGCTCTATGGGCTCTTCGCCATACAAGCGAGGGTCCACATCCGCCCCGCCCGTAAGAATAAGACCGTCGCATATGGAGAGCATCTGCTTCACATCCACAGCGTCCGAGTCAAAGGGAAGCACGAGGGGTATGGCACCGCACGCATAGAGTACATCCAAATAGCCCGGGCGCATCCACAGACCGCGCTTCTCTGGATCGTACAAGGGCGAGAGACCAATTATCGGCTTCATTCCCACGCTCCCCTCTTTTAGGACGAAGACAAAAACGTAGGAAGATAGTACCTTATACGCAGCCGTACTTGAACGCAGGTTTTAGGGAGCAGGGAAAATGACAGGTTCATCCACAGACTTCAAACTACTTGCCGCACAGGTAGAAGCGCTGACAAGCGAGCGAACTCATTGGGTAGCGACGCTCGCAAACACCTCCGCCCTGTTGGCGCAAGAGCTGGGAGGCATCAACTGGGTCGGCTTCTATCTGCGGGGTGACTACATGGACGCGTCGCTGCCCGCAGACGAGCTCGTCCTGGGACCCTTCCAGGGCAAGGTGGCCTGCACGCGCATAGCCTGGGGCAAGGGCGTTTGTGGCACGGCGGCACAACGCGACCGGACCATGCGCGTAGACGACGTGCACAGCTTTGCCGGCCACATCGCCTGCGATGCCGCCTCGGCCTCGGAGGTCGTTGTACCCCTGCACGCGGAAGGACGCGTGGTGGGCGTACTTGACATAGACAGTCCCCTACCCGCGCGCTTTAGCAAGGCCGACCAAGCTGGCCTCGAGCTCGTTGCGGACATTGTGGAGGAGGCCCTGCAAAATCCGCCAACCGCCTAGCGCCATACAGCTGCAGCAACTCGCCGCCCATCGCGCCAGCGTTGCAATTTTATGAAAAAAAGGGAACAATACATTTCTATGTGATTCGTACGCAAACCACTCACATGGTTGTACTCACTAGAGAAAGGAAGAGTATGTCCACCAACATGAATCGTCGCACGTTCGTGCAGGGCGGCCTTGCCGCCGGCGTACTGGCCACGCTCGCTGGCTGCGGCAAGAAGCAGGACGCTGCGCAGTCGACGTCGGGCGGCGCCTCGGGAGCCTCTGCCAGCGGAACCTTTAGGTACTACATCAGCAGCCCCGACTGCATCGATCCCTACAACGTAAACGAGGACCAGGGCACCCAGGTAACCTACAACCTGTTCGACTCCCTTACCGACTTCGACTATGAGGCTGGCAAGATCGTTGGCAAGGCCGCAGAGAGCTGGGAGCCTTCCGACGGCGGCAAGAAGTTCACCTTCCACCTGGTAAAGGGCGCCAAGTTCCACAACGGCGACCCCGTTAACTCCGAGGCCTTCAAACGCGCTTGGACTCGCGTGGTAAGCCCCAGCTATGGCAAGGAGAACGCGGGCGTCCTGGATTACCACCTGGGTATGGTAAAGGGCTATGATGACGTCCTCGCCGGAAAGACCGAAGACTTTGCCGGTCTCACCTGCCCCGACGAGAACACCTTCGTGGTTGAGCTTTCCATGGCCTATCCCGACTTCCCCTACGTCGCTGCTCACCCCTGCCTCGGTCCCGTTCCCAAGGCTGCCATCGACGACCCCAAGGCCTTCTACAAGGCTCCCATCGGCAACGGCCCCTTCATGATGGACGGCGAGTGGGTTGACGGCCAGTACATAAACATGAAGCGCTTCGACGACTACTATGGCACCCCCGCCTCGATTGCCGCCATACAGTTCAACATCCAGAAGGACGTGGAGACCGCCTATCGCGAGTTCCAGGCTGGCAACTACGACAAGTCAGAGGTGCCCGCTCCGCAAACCAACGAAGCCATCAGCCAGTACGGACAGTCCACGGATGGCCACACCGGAACGCCTGGCCACCAGTTCCTCACCGGCGAGGAGGGTTCGGTCTACTACCTCAACATGACAGTCACCGACGAGACGCTCAAGGACGCAGACGTTCGCCGTGCCATCAGCCTTGCCATCAACCGCCAAGCAATCTGCGACAACCTGTTCCAGGGACTGCGCAAGCCTGCGGATGACATCCTTCCGCCCTCGATTCCGGGGTACGAGAAGGGCGCTTGGCAATACTCCCACTACGACAAAGAGGCGGCCAAGAAGCTGCTCGACGCAAAGTATCCCGCAGACTCCAGTGGCAAGCGCAATCTTTCCATCCAGCTCTCGTACAACCCCGAGGGCGGTCACAAGGAGATCATGGAAATGGTCCAGTCCGACCTTGAGGCCATAGGATTTACCGTCACCTCCGACACGCGCGAGTGGAGCGCCATCCTGGACGACTACCGTAAGGGCAACACGCAGGCAGGACGCCTTGGCTGGAACGCCGACTACCCCATTGCGGACAACTTCCTCTACTCACTGTTCAAGTCCGACTCGGGCGACAACTGCTCGAAGTACAACAATCCCGAGGTCGACAAGGCGCTTGAGGCCGCACGCAGCACCATCGACGACAAGGAGCGCGTAGCTGCCATGACCGCCGTGAGCAAGATGGTCGGCGACGACTGCCCCATCGCGCCCATCATGTACTACTCGCATCGCGAGATTACCAGCGACAAGGTTGCCAGCTTCAACTTTGACGCCGGCCGTCATCCTCACCTCGACACCGCCAAGATGGTCTAGCAAATAGATCAGCCAAAAAGGGCGCCCCGTCGGAGCATCGCAAGTCTCCGACGGGGCGCCTTCCTTTAACGTTTCTTGAGCGGGCTTATTTTCGCTGCTGCTCGTGTCCGCTCCCGGCCCGCATGTAGCGACTCACGAAGTGAGCGAGCGAAGCGAGCGCGGAGCCGCATGCGGGCCGGGAGCGGACGCAGGGCGCAAACGAAAGCGCAGCGGCTTTTTCTTTCGTATCAGTATCAATTTTGACCTTATCAACAAAACTCTACGTAAGGTATGTAATAATTCTTTGGTTCCATACGTTGCGAAACTACCCGTTTTTGTATACGGTCGGAGGAGTAGATCATCATCATGGCCAAATACATTGTTCGGCGCGTGCTGCAGTTCATTCCTGTGTTCTTAGGCGTCACAATAATCATGTTCTTGCTACAGAACGTCGTTCCAGGCGACCCCATCAAGCTCATAGCGGGAGACAAGGCAATGTCACCCGAGGCAGAGCTGGCAATCAAGGCCGACCATGGGCTCGTGGTAACCGACGAAAATGGCAAGCCGCAGCTAGACGAGAACGGCGAACCCATCCCCACGCCGCTCATCCAGCAGTACTTCAACTACCTCAACGGGCTGCTGCATGGCGACTTGGGAACGTCGTACAAGCGCAATCTTCCCGTTACCGAAATCCTTTTGCAGAAGTATCCTTATACCGTGCGCTTAGCTCTGGTAGGCATCGTGATCGAGGCGATCATAGGCATAGGTGCGGGAATGATATCCGCCATAAAACGCTACTCCTTCTGGGACACGCTCGTAACCCTGTCCACTTCCATTCTCGTCGCAATGCCGGCATTCTGGCTCGGCATGCTTTTGCAACTCTTTTTTGGCGTCCTGTGCAAGAACTGGACAAACGGTGCATTCTACCTGCCCATTTCGTTTAACGCCAACGGCGAGTTCCAGGACTGGGTCTACTACATACTGCCCGCGTTCACCCTGGCGTCGGTGTCTACCGCCTACACGTCGCGCATCATGCGGTCGCAGCTGTTGGAGGTCATGAATCAAGACTACATTCGAACGGCCCGCGCCAAGGGCTTGTCGCGCAAGGCGGTCATTTGGCGCCACGCACTCAAGAACGCCCTCATACCCGTTGTTACCTACATAGGTATCGACTTTGGCGTTATGCTTTCGGGCGCAATCCTCACCGAGACGGTATTCAACTGGCCGGGCATCGGCAACGAGATTTACCTGGCCATTCAACAGCGTGACTGGCCCATAGTCATGGGCGGCGTAACCATTATCGTCATCGTCGTTATGGTCATCAACCTACTCGTGGACATCAGCTACGCCTTCCTCGACCCACGCATTAGGCTTGGCGCATCGAATAGCAAGAACTAAAGGGGGATGTGCAACACAATGAGCAAAGCAACAGACAAACAGGAAGCCTCTCAAAGCGCGGCGGCCGCACCAGCGCGCACGCTTTGGGGAGATGCATTTCAGCGCCTTAAGAGAAACAAATTGGCGGTGCTGGGAGTCATATGGATTCTCTTCATAGTAATCGTCGCCCTTACGGCCGACCTCTGGGCGCCGCAGATGCTCGGTTCGCCTACCGAGATGGACACCACGCAGGCTGCCACCACCTCCAAGCTGCCTCCCTCGCCTGAGCATCCCTTTGGTACCGACGCGCTCGGACGCGACGTCCTGGTGCGCGTAATATACGGAGCGCGCGTCTCGCTTACGGTTGGCCTGCTCGCAACGGCCATCTCGACGATGATCGGCCTCATTATGGGAGCGCTTGCCGCCTACTACGGAGGAATATGGGACACTATCGTCATGCGCATGGCCGACATATTCCTCGCATTCCCCTATACGCTCTTCGTCGTGGTCATGCTGGCGGTCATGGGCCAAGGCATCCAGAATGTGTTTATTGCAATCGGCATTCTTGGATGGCCGTCAATTGCACGTGTGTTTAGGAGTACGATTCTCTCTGTTAAGGAGAACGACTACGTGGACGCCGCACGTGCCCTGGGCGCCTCGGACGTGCGCATCATCACGCGCCACATCTTCCCCAACTCCGTGGCGTCCATCGTCGTGTATGCAACCATGAACATCGGTGGCGCCATCCTCACCGAGGCGGCCCTTTCGTTCCTCGGCATGGGCGTAACGCCTCCCAACCCCTCTTGGGGAATCATGATTCAGGATGGCCAGCAATACCTGGCGACTCAACCATGGCTCATGCTCATGCCCGGTCTTGCCATTCTTACCACGGTACTCGCCTTCACCCTTCTTGGTGACGGCCTGCGCGATGCCCTCGACGTAAAGATGAAGGATGCATAATGTTTGGACTAGGACTCAAGAAGCGCAACAAGACAGACCTGCGCGACACCCCCATTCCCGAAGGGCATCACTTGCTCGAGGTCAACGACCTCAAGATGTACTTCCACACCCAGGATGGTGTGGTAAAGGCCGTAAACGGCGTAAGCTACACGCTCGACCGTGGCGAAACGCTCGGCGTGGTTGGCGAGTCCGGTTCCGGCAAGTCGGTAACTTCGCTCACCATTATGGGACTCATCGACATGCCTCCCGGAAAGGTGGAAGGCGGCGACGTGCTGTATCGCGGCAAGTCCCTTATCAACATGAGCGAGGCCGAGCTTGAGAGCGTGCGTGGCAACGATATCGCCATGATCTTCCAGGACCCCATGACCTCACTCAACCCCGTGTACACTATTGGCCGCCAGCTCTCCGAAGGCATGCGTCTGCATAAGGGCCTGAGCAAGAAGGAAGCCCTGGATCGCTCGGTTGAGCTTTTGCGAATGGTGGGCATTCCCAATGCGGAGCAACGCGTCAAGGAGTATCCGCATGAGTTCTCGGGTGGCATGCGCCAACGCGTCATGATTGCCATGGCACTTGCCTGCGAACCCGACATCCTTATTGCCGACGAACCCACCACAGCCTTAGACGTTACCATTCAAGCCCAGATCATCGAGCTCATGCAGGAGTTGCAGCATAAAAACGGCAACGCCATCATTATGATTACCCACGACCTGGGCGTGGTGGCCGACATCGCCGATAAGATCATGGTGATGTATGCTGGCTCTCCCGTAGAGTTTGGCTCGGCACTCGAGATTTTCTACGAGCCAATGCATCCCTACACCTGGGGCCTCAACCGCTCCATACCAAAACAGGTACAGGACGAGAAGAAGCCCCTTACGCCCATTAAGGGCAATCCACCCTCCTTGGTCGATTTGCCCGACGGCTGTCCCTTCTCGCCACGTTGCCCCTATGCAACCGACTTGTGCCGCACGCAAAAGCCGCCTACGCACGTTACGAAGACGGGGCATTACTCCAAGTGCCACTACAGCAACGACGAACAATTCGTGCAGGCCAACGCGCCAAAGACGAATCGTGTAAAGCCTGGCGACATCGTGCCCGAGAGAGGAGTTGATGCATAATGGCAGATTCCAATGTGCTGCTTCGCGTGGAGCACCTCTGCAAGAACTTCCCGGTTGACAAGGGATTCCTGGCAAAGCATAGCAAGAACGCCCGATACGTTCATGCCGTAAACGACGTCTCGTTCGACATCGCCGCTGGCGAGACCTTTGGCTTGGTGGGCGAATCCGGTTGTGGCAAGTCCACCACGGGTCGCTGCATTATGCGACTGACCGAACCTACAAGCGGCAAGGTACTTTTTGAGGGCAAGAACGTTGCCGAGATGGATAAAAAGGCGCTCAAGAGCATGCGTCGCGAGATGCAATTCATCTTCCAGGATCCCTACGCAAGCCTCAATCCTCGCATGACCATTGGTGAAATAGTATCGGAGCCCATGGTTATCCACAACACCGTTCCCGACAAGGCCGAACGCATAGATATTGTCCGCGAGCTCTTGGACACCGTGGGACTCAATCCCGAGCATATCAATCGGTATCCACACGAGTTCAGCGGCGGCCAGCGCCAGCGCGTGGGCATCGCGCGCGCCTTTGCGCTGCGACCCAAGCTCATTATTTGCGACGAGCCGGTATCGGCCTTGGACGTGTCCATCCAAGCCCAGGTACTCAACCTGCTTACCGACCTTCAGAAGGAATTCGGCACGGCGTATCTGTTCATCGCCCACGACCTCTCTGTCGTACAGCACATCTCAGACCGCGTGGCTGTAATGTATTTGGGCAACATGATGGAGCTCTCGGACTGGAAGACGCTCTACAGTGAGCCTTGTCATCCCTACACGCAGTCGTTGCTTTCGGCAGTGCCGATTCCCGACCCCGACATCCAGGGTATGCGCGAGCGCATTATTCTGCGCGGCGATCCACCCTCACCCATAGATCCTCCGAGCGGCTGCCCCTTCCACACGCGTTGTCCCATCGCGCAGGCTAAGTGCTCGCAGGAAAAACCCGAGCTTCGCGAGGTTTTGCCCAACCACTATTGCGCTTGCCACTTTGCGGAGCCCAACCCCATAAAGGAAAGCTCAATCGAGCTGTAGGTAGGCACGCCATAGGCAGCCCACTGTTTGCGACGCCTCTCGCTGCAATTGTGCGCGGGAGGCATTTTCTTGCTGGAGTGGAGGTCGATTCCCATCATCAGCACCGAAAGACGTCGTCCTCATATGGCCCAACATGAGACTTGATAAATGTCACGGAGACTTTCCGTTTCTCAAAACCCGAATAACCGAAATAATTGACACTCGTTCCCGCGATTTTTTCCACTTATTCGGTTTTCAATTCTCCACTACCCGAATAAACGGCCTTTTTCGCTAAACTGGAATCCGATTTTTCGCTTATTCGGTTTTGCGGGGTGCTGCCGACCAATCAATAGGCCCTTCTGACCGAATAAACGGAAAAATCGGCCTGAGGATTTTGAATTGTGCCGTTTGTTCGGTTTTCATAAAACATAAACCCGAATAAGTGGCATTTCTTGTCAAAAACGCTCCGCATTTTTTCGTTTGTTCTGGTCACAGAGTCTTCTAGAGACCACTAGACCGTCTCCTTTTTGGATTTATCCCTTTAGCGCATAAAGCGGCTACGCATAAGTATGATTGTTGCGCCAACCGTCGCGATTACCGACAGCGAGAAGGCAAACACCCAGGTATCGTCGTGCGGCAGAGGCGTGTTCATGCCATAGAATCCGTACACCATGTTGGGTATGGAAAGCACCAACGTGAGGATGGCCAAGGTACGCATGGTAATGTTCATGTTGTTGTTTATGATGTTGCCAAACGTATCCATGGTCCCGTTCAAAACGTTGGCGTAAATGGAGCACATCTCGATTGCCTGGCTCATCTCGATCGACACGTCGTCGAGCAGGTCGCGGTCTTCCTCATACAGATGCAGTATGCGTCCGTAACCAATTTTCGACAACGTCGCCTCGGTGGACTTGAGCGAGGTTGAGAAGTACACGAGTGACTTTTCGAAGCCAAGCATCTTAATGAGCTCATCGTTGCGCATGGTTTTGCGCAAAACCTTCTCGTTCTCGCGAAACTGCCGGTTGATCGAGCGTAGGCACACCAGATACCGTTGCGATATGTGCAGCAGCATCTGCAGCAGCATGCGCGTGCGCAGCGACGTGTTAAGGTTTCGAATCTTACCTTGGGCAAACGCGTTGACCGTCTCGGATTCCTTGAGACTCACGGTTACCAATACGTCCTGCTCCGGAAGGAATATGAGCGAGAGCGGGTGCGTATCGTACTGCACAATGGACTGGTCCACCGCCTCGCGGTCGTCCTCCACGAAGGGGCAGTCCACGATTACGAGGACTTGGCCCGTTTCGTCGTCGTAGTCGATGTGGGAGGTCTCTTCGTCGTCCAAAGACGCACGTACGAATTCTGGCTCGATGCCAATCTCGCTTTGAAGCCATCGACGATCGCCCGCATCGGGAGCGACGACGCTTATCCAGCAACCGGGCTCGGGAGCATCAATCTTACGCGTTACGTAGCGCGGTGGTGTGGAGCCGGTAGTGTCTGTGGTCACAATCGACGTCTTGTAGTATTCGATCACGTTTACCGCCTCCCTCACTCATCTTTGCTCACGATCCTTTCTGGTTGCTGTGTATGGTCCGAACAATTGTAACTCTTTTTTGCGAAAGTGGAAGGCTGGGGCTATCCCGACGCGCTGGCCAGCAGGGCCCTCTTATGGGAGGTTAAAACTCTGCGTTGCCTACCGTGCGCGGATGGGGCAGTACGTCGCGGATGTTGTCGACACCCGAAAGATACATTACCAAGCGCTCGAAACCCAGGCCAAAGCCAGCGTGACGGCAACCGCCATAGCGTCTGAGGTCCAGATAGTGCCTGTACTGCGCTGGGTCCATGCCAAGCTCAGCAATGCGCCGCTCAAGCACCTCCAGACGCTCCTCGCGCTGAGAGCCGCCTATGATCTCGCCGATACCTGGGACCAAACAATCCGTGGCAGCGACGGTGCGACCGTCGTCGTTCATACGCATGTAAAAGGCTTTTATCTGTGCGGGGTAGTCGGTAACGAACACCGGCGAGGCGAAGTGCTTCTCGGTAAGGTAGCGCTCGTGCTCCGTTTGCAGGTCGCTCCCCCAGCTAACGGGATATTCGAACTTCACGCCCTTATGTGCTGCCTCGGCAAGAATGTCAATCGCCTCGGTATAGGTAATGCGAACGAAGTCAGAGCTTGCCACATGCTCAAGGCGCTCACGCAAGCCCTTGTCTACGAAGCGGTTGAACAAGTCGAGCTCATCCGGGCAGGCATCCATAACATAGCGCAGCACGTATTTGAGCATGTCCTCGGCCAAGTCCATGTCGTCAGCAAGGTCGGCAAAGGCAATCTCGGGCTCAACCATCCAAAACTCGGCGGCATGGCGCCGCGTGTTTGAGTTCTCGGCACGGAAAGTGGGGCCAAAGGTATATATGTCACCGAATGCCATGGCAAAGTTCTCGCCTTGCAGCTGGCCCGAGACGGTAAGACTCGCGGAGTGACCAAAGAAGTCTTTCGAGAAATCCACCTCTCCGGACTCAGTGCGCGGCAAATCGTTAAGGTCGAGCGTGGTAACCCTAAACATCTCGCCCGCGCCTTCGGCGTCCGAAGTCGTAATGATGGGCGTGTTCACGTATACGAATCCACGCTCCTGAAAGAAGCGATGAATGGCATAGGCCGCCACCGACCGCACGCGAAACACCGCGCGAAACAGATTGGTGCGTGGGCGAAGGTGCTGCTGGGTGCGTAAGAACTCCAGCGACGTGCGCTTCTTTTGCAGGGGGTAGTCGGGAGCAGATGCCCCCTCCACCTCAATGCGGACCGCCCGCAACTCCAGAGGCTGCTTTGCCTGCGGGGTAAGCACTACCTCGCCCGTGACTACCAATGCGGTCCCTAGACCCAGCGCGCACACGCTATCGTATGCGGAGAACTCCTTGCGCGAAAGGACCACCTGCAGGTCCTTAAAGCAGCTACCGTCGTTAAGGGTCACAAACCCAACCTGCTTCATGTCGCGCACCGAGCGCAACCATCCCGCAACCGTAATCGTTTTGCCGCCCATACTCTCGGCATCGGCGTAGAGCTGCGCAATCCTTGTTCTGTTCATTGGTCCTCCTTCGTTAGCCCGTCTACCTTAGCACCAATGCGTTCGTGCCAACGCATCAATGATGAATTGACGGATTAGCCATGGTACGTTGCAGAAAAGGGTGGCCGACCCTGACTAAGGGACAGTCCCCAAGTTGGGGTTTTCGGAAAACCCCAACTTGGGGACTGTCCCTTAGTCAGGGTTTTCCTTCCCTCACTTGCGGTAGAATCTTGATATCACTCGTCCGCGGCAAGGAGCAGACCATGGCCGACCTCTCGATACTTAGCAAGCACAAGGCACTCACGGGAGTGGGAGCTACCGTTGCCGTACCTCTGGCGGCGTGGTTGGGATTTTCGGCGGTATCGCACGGATTGTGGCATCGGTCTAACATGAGCACCGCATCCGAAATCTACTTTAGGCTCACGAGCAACCGCAACAGGCTCCATGACCCCATAGCCTTTGACAATTACCTGCTCGAACAGGCAGAGGCCAACAGGAAGCAGGTGGATGTGCCCGAAATGCTCGCCTTCAAGACCTCGGTTGAGAGCGAGGACTGGGAAGGAATGCAGACGTTTAGACTCAACAGGCGCGATCGCAACGACCGTGCCGTCGTTTATCTCCACGGAGGAAACTTCCTGCGGCGCCCCACAATCTACCAGTGGAAGTTCGCGGACATCGTGGCACGTCGCACGCGTGCCGAAGTGTTCATGCCCATGTATCCCCTCGCGCCCGAGTACACACACGCCGAGGCACATGCAGCCGTGGAAGCTGCCTACCGCAAAGTCGTAGAGGAGTACGGCACTCGAAACGTCATACTCATGGGTGACGGTGCTGGCGCAGGCCTTGCCGTAAGCTTTGCCCAGCGCCTGCACGAACTCGGAATCGATCAGCCCTCGCACCTCATCCTCGTATCGCCTTGGGTGGATATCACGCTCAACAACCCACTGGTAGACGAATATGAGTCCGTGGACCCCCTTCTGGCCTCGTACGGCTTGCGCAAGGTCGGCAAGCTCTGGTCGCGCGGTGTGGACGCAAACGACCCACTGGTAAGCCCCATCAACGGAGAAGTTCGCGACCTTCGCAACGTAATGGTGTTTGCCGGCACGAGGGAGCTGTTCTATCCGGACGCCAAGCTCATCTACGACCGCATGGCCGCAACTGGAATCCATGCGGAATTCCACGAAGGCAGGGGCCTGAACCACAACTTCCCGCTCTACCCCACCCCCGAGGCGTCCCGCGCACTCGAAGCCATTATCTCCGCCGTAACGGAAGACTAGCGTTACGACCCCAAATAGGGGACGGTCCCCAAGCTGTGGTTTTGCAACACCACAGCTTGGGGACCGTCCCCTATTTGGGGTCCGAACTCTTAGAGCTCCATGGAAAGATAGCGCTCGCCAGTATCGGGCAGAACGGCAACGATGGTCTTGCCCGCAAACTCCGGGCGTTTTGCCAAACGAATCGCAGCCGTAACGGCGGCGCCCGAGGAAATGCCCACCAGCAGGCCGGTCTTTTTCGACAAGACCTTCTTCGTCTCGATGGCGTCGGCCGATGCGACTGGCAAGATCTCGTCGACTACCGACGCATCGTAGGTCTTGGGCACAAAACCCGCTCCGATGCCCTGAATCCTGTGGGCGCCCGACGGCTTGCCCGCGAGAACCTGAGACTCCTCTGGCTCCACAGCTACCGCCTTAATCGCAGGGTTCTTCTCTTTGAGGAAGCGTGCAGAACCCGAGATGGTGCCACCCGTTCCCACGCCCGCAACAACCACGTCCACGGATCCCTCGGTCGCCTCCCAGATCTCGGGTCCCGTGGTCTCGTAATGCGCCTGCGGATTGGCAGGATTCACGAATTGACCAGCTATGATGGCGCCAGGCGTCTTCTCGAGCAGCTCGTCCGCCTTGCTTACCGCGCCCTTCATGCCCTCCGCACCAGGTGTCAGCACAATCTGAGCCCCATAGGAGGCAGCAAGCTTTCGGCGTTCTACCGACATGGTCTCGGGCATAACCAAGATCATGCGATATCCGCGCGCCGCTGCCAGCATGGCAAGCCCCACTCCCGTGTTACCGCTTGTGGGTTCTATGATGGTCCCGCCAGGACGAAGCGTTCCCTCCTTCTCTGCCGCATCGATCATCGCCAGGGCAATGCGGTCCTTTACCGAGCCGCCCGGATTCGTGGCCTCGTACTTACCAAACACACGCGCTTTGCCATCCACGAGCGACGAAAGGTCCACAAGCGGTGTCGAGCCAATAAGCGCGTCGACGTTCTTCGCAGTCTTCATAATGAATCTCCTTTCCCAAGGCATCGGAACGCCTTGTCCATGCATGGTAGGATGGCATTTTTATTCCTACCAATCAAGTAGGAATTGGAAACAACGTCATACGTTTTAACGAACAAGTGCTATCGCACATACAGAATGCGCAAGACAATGCGCTGGTACGTCCGCAAAAGCGGCACAGAGAGCCTCTTAAATAAGCACGCCGTTGCAGTGGTCTATCTCGTGTTGAATGGCCTGGGAAACGCTACCGGTAAATATGCGCTCGTGCGGGCGGAATTTTTCGTCTTCCCACTTCACGCGAATGCGGTCATATCGCTTGGCGGAACGCACGCCCACAAGCGAAAGGCAGCCCTCTTCGGCCTCATACGAATCCTTGCCCCACTCCAGCGTGGGGTTAAGCATAACCAACACCGATCCATCCTCGTCAATCACGGCAATAATGCGCTTACGCTGGCCAATCATGTTCGCGGCCATGCCAACGCACGTCGCACGGTGCGCCTCCAGAGTATCGACAAGATCTTGTGCTATGGCAAGGTCATCCGCAGTCGCCTCCTCGCTTGGCTTCTGCAAGAAGAACTTCATCTTCATGAGCGGACGATCCATGGTCTCCCCCAGTTCCTATACGCCGCCTTACGCCGCTAGCTCGCGCTTTCCAGGCGCTGGCGCTCCACCAGCTCGGCGAAGTAGCCTCCCTGCTCTATGAGCTCTTCGTAGGTACCGTCCTCGATGATGCGCCCACCATCAAGCACAAGAATCCTGTCGCAGTGGCGGATGGTGGACAGACGATGGGCAATCACCAGACGCGTGCAACCCATGGCATCAAGCGCCTCGGACACCTGTTTCTGTGTCTTGTTATCCAGCGCGCTCGTTGCCTCGTCGAAGATCAGCAGCTTTGGCTTAGGGGCAATGGCGCGGGCGATCATGATGCGCTGGCGCTGGCCGCCGGATACGCCGCCCTGCCCCTCGGAAATCATGGTGTGCATCCCCATAGGCATGGCATGAATGTCTTCCGCGATCCCCGCCGACTCGGCTGCCTCCCACGCATCTTTTACCGTTAGCTGTGGTGCCGTAATGACGATGTTCTCGTAAATGCTGCCTGGGAAGAGCCCCGCGTCCTGCATCACCGTACCAACCTGCCTGCGCAAGGAAGGCAGGTCTATGTCGCTCAGGTCGTTGTTGTTGTAGCAGATCGTGCCCTTCTCGGGTTTCTCGAAACCGAGGAGTAGGCGCACGAGGGTCGACTTTCCGCATCCCGTGCGACCCACCACGGCCACGTACTCGCCCGGACGAATGTTGAGCGACAGATCGTCCAGGATGTAGGGAGCGTCTTCGGCATAACGGAACGAGACGTGCTCCAGCGAAACGCTACCAGTAATGCTCGTAAGGATTCGCTTGTCTTGGTCGGTCTCTGGCGCGGTAGACAAGAATGGCTCCGCCATCTCCAAGGTGGGCTGAATCAGCGCGGCCGTTAGGGCAATTTCGGACAGCGACATAAACGCACCCATTACCATTCCGTAGGCCGACATGAAGGCGAAGTACGAGGACTGGTCGATGTGGTTCTCGATTGCCAAATAGTACAGGACGATGGTAGAGATGAGCGTTATGCCAACGTTGATCGCGCTGTTTACTTTAATGAACATCGGTGGGTTGTAGATCGGTTCCGCACTATCGGTATAGAGGTTGAGCCACTTTGCGAAGACGCGCTTTTCCGCACCGGCCAGCCTTATCTTTTGGATGCCCGTTATAAGGCTATAGCTCATGCCGGACTCCTTGGCACCCATCTCCATTTGCCTGCGATTTATGCGAACCTGAATAAGGGTGGTGGCAACGGATACGATCACGGTAATCAAGATGATGCGCAGCGAGGCCCCCACCAACGGCGCAGCATATCTGAAGATCTGCGAGATATACACAAGTGAGCACACAGAGGTCAGGCCCGTGCTGAGCACCATGCTAAGAATGGTGTTACAAAGCTCGCTGATGGAATTGGAGCGGGTGTGCAGCTCGCCGGGACTATACTTCCTGAAGAAGCTTGCCGGCAGGGAAAGGAGCCGCATCGTCATGGATGCCTCCACGCCCAGGGAGATCTTTGAGCTGAGCCTCGTTTGAATCATATCTTTCACGCCGCCCAGGAGTTGCGTGGAAATGAGCGTACATGCGGTAAAGATCGCTATGGCTACCAACGCATCGACTCTGCCACTCGAAAGCACGGGTCCCGTGAGCGTGCGACTGATCTCGGGCATGAGCGTACCCACCAGGGTAACCACCATCGTCGATATGAGCACCAAGGCAAGGTCACTCAGGTTGACGCAATCCTTCATGTACAGAAGCAGGTCGGGTATCGACAGTTTCCTTTGGGGCAGTGGCTGATAGAAGCAGAGCCCCTCTATGTCGAAGAGCCTTGCGTTCTTTGCGTTTACTCTTGTTCGCTTGCCCGTTTGGGGATCGATAAACGAGTAACCCGTAAACATATTTGGCAAAATCGCCACGGGAGTGAGGTCTTCTTTGGTGAAGGCGAGAATCGCCCCGAAGGCGTCCTTATACCACCCCTCGGCAAGCGTTACGTTTCGACGCATCATGCCATAGTGCCGAAGGGCGTAATCGAGCTGCTGCTCTCCAGCCTGTATGCCGCTCGGATACTCCACGGGCTTGCAATGGTAGTACTTCAGGATCTCGTCGATGACGTTTGCGGTAACTATCCTCTTGTCATTCAGGCGCGCTGCGGTTTGCCTTCCGAGCACGACGCCCGCAACCTTCTCGAAGGAGTCTTCCAGGTCCCGCTGCTCGGCAGCACGACGTTCTTTTATTTGGTCTTCAAACCATCCCATCGTCTTGTCTCCCTACTCGCTCGCCACGAGATCGGCATAGGCGCCGCCCTTGGCAATAAGCTCGTCGTGGGTCCCACGCTCGACGACCTTGCCGCGGTCCAGCACGATGATCTCGTCGCAGTCGCGCACAGTGGACAGCCTGTGGGCAATGACTATGCAGGTGATGCCCCTCTTATGGATGGCGTTCACCACGTCATACTCCGTCCTCGCGTCTAGGGCGCTCGTAGCCTCGTCCATGATGATGATCGTGGGGTCTTGCACCAGCACGCGCGCGATCTCCATGCGCTGCCGCTGGCCCCCAGAGAGATTCTTACCGCCGGTGTTGAGCTTGTGTTGGTAGCCATCGGAAAGCTTGGTAATGTCGTCGTGCAGCTGCGCGTCACGCGCTGCCATAACGACTTCGAAGTCCTCAATGGACGAGTCCCACATCTTGATGTTTTCCGCAATGGTGTCTTCAAAGAGCGTGATGTCCTGGTCCACCACGGCGAGCGATCCCACAATCACGTCGCGAGGGTATGCGCTTCGGGGCTTCCCATCCAAGAGGACCTCCCCACTCCAAGGCTGATACAGGCCAGAGACCAGCTTGGATATCGTGGACTTGCCACAGCCGGACGCCCCCACCAGCGCCACGCGCTCGCCCGGTTTGAGCGTGAGCGAGAAGTTCTCGATCAACGGCTTTTCGAGTTTGGAGTATCCAAAGGTGACGTCCCTCAACTCAAGGTTGCCCTTCAGCTTGCCGAGTTCGGGAGCCTCTGGAGCCTCTACATCGGCATCGCCTTCGTATGCGTCAAGGGATTCGTCATCCGGGTACTCCATCACATCCTCCACGCGCTCCATCTGCGTGCGCATCTCTTGGATGGTCTGCCCGGACGTGATTAGTTCCTGCGCAGGCGTCATGAACGAGGTCAGAAAGCCTTGGAACATAAACACGCCGCCAATGGTGTACTCGCCTTGCATGGTAAGGTACACGCCGAGCACCAGAATGCCGTAGTTCGCCGCTTCGGAAAGAAGCATGGGAATCCTGCCCATAAGCATGTTGATCTTGTTCGTCTTTACGACCTGGGTGTTCACAGACGCCTGGTATCCGGCCCATTTTTGGAAGAAGCCGCTCTCTGACCCGCTGGATTTTATGGTCTCGATCATGGCGATGCCGCTGGCCTTCGTGGATTGCAGCTTTGCCTGGTCGCGCAGCTGGACGCGCGTTATGTTGATGCGCTGCTTGGTTATGAAGCCCGACACGGCGATGTTCAACACGAGGGCGGTCACCCCAATGAGGGTGAGCGCCACGTTTTGCTTGAGCATTACGACCAAGTAGAACAATGCCATGCAAGTGTTGAGCAGAAGCGGCGCGAGGGTATTTACGAGCGTGCCCGCGATGGTGGTGTTGAGGGCAAGGCGACCTTGGATGTCGCCGGCCTGCCGCTGCGAGAAGAAGTTCATGGGCAGCCTGAGCACCTTCCACATATAGGACGTGCTGCCGATTACAGACATCTTGCCATTTATCTTAAGCGAGTACACCGCCTGTGCCCAAGCCACGATAATCTGCATGATAGCCAGCCAAATCATCATGTTCATAAAGGGTTCGATCCAGTCCGGGTTTACGCCCGTGAGGAGCCGGTCCATAAAGATGCGGGAGGTAAACGAGTTGATGATGCCAAACAGATAGCTTATGGCGGCGGTAAGCATTACGAACGCAACCGCAGCACCGGCACCGACGAGTCGCTTTCGCGTGAAGTCGAGCATGTTCTTCGGCTTGCCGCTTGGCTCGAAGTTCGGGCCGGGCGTCGGCACGACGGTGACGCCGGTAAAGCATTCGTCGAATTCTTCCATCGTCACGGTTATGTTGCCGCGAGCGGGATCGTTCAGGTAGACCTGGTTTCCCCTAAAGCCGTCCAGCACCACAAAATGGTTCATGTTCCAGTGAATGATGCAGGGAAACGGCACCTTCTCCTGTATGGACTTAGGGCTCAGGCGATACGCCTTAACGTCAAACCCGTAATGTATGGCTGCCAACGCGACGTTCTTCGCCTTACTGCCGTCACGCGACACGCCACAATCCTCACGCACCTGCTCGAGCGGCACCCACTTGTCGTAATAGGCCATCACCATGGCGAGTGCCGCGGCACCGCATTCAAGCGCTTCCAGCTGCATGATTACGGGCACCTTTGCCACGCCCTTTGTTACCGGTTGCTTTATGCCTTTCTTTCCCATTTTCGCCTCACTTGCTCGTTAGCAAAAACTGGATGGGATGGATGGATTCCGTTACCAAGGAGCCATCGTACATGCCGTCTTGCAAATCGATTTCGGCCATTCCAACGGTGCGACCGTATTCGTCCGTCTTCGTCGACAAAATCGCGGTCTGCTTGTCGCCCACACGCAAGGTCATGTCCTTGTCTATCTTGTTTTCGGCGCTTTTTACCGCCACTATGGCATGGTGGTCTTTCGTGGATACGCCGACTGGGACCGTGGTTTCTATGGTGCCCACCGACATCCAAACGAAGAAGCCCGCCAGCATGACGACTATTGCCACAAGAACGATCCAGATGCCCGGATTCGTAACGCGCAGGTAATCCGTTAGCTGCTCTGGCGAAGAGATGCGTTCCAGCGTCTCTTTGCGAAAAATGCTCTTCTTCGGCTCGGCCATAGTACCAACTCCCCTGATTGCAGAAACAAAAGGATCTACGTAACGTCACTGGACGATTTCCCTAGGCGTGCTCTCCCAATACTATCCTACGTGAGCATGATTCTTGCCCTTCAGGCCCAAAGGAAGGGCGGGATAAAAGAACCATCCCCTTGCCAGCTCGATCACCGTTTCGCGACCCCCGCGCCTGCGATGTGGACCGCAAACGACTCCGCGCTCGCTTCGCTCGCTCACTTCGTGAGTCGCCGCATGCGGGCCGCACCGCAGGCGCGGGGTCGCAAGCGTCAACCACGATGTCCATCCACTTGGTTAACTCTGTGCCTGTTTTCGTTCTTGTCGCAAATTAATGCAATAATTAGTTGATACCACAGCACGTGAAGGGAAACGGCATGCGCATTGGGTTTGACAACGACCAGTACATCCATATGCAGGCAGAGAGGATTCGCCGCCGCATCGATCAATTTGGCGGCAAGCTCTACCTGGAGTTTGGCGGCAAGCTCTTCGACGACTACCATGCCAGCCGCGTGCTTCCCGGCTTTGAGCCCGACTCAAAGGCGCGCATGCTCTCGGCGCTGGCGGACGACGCCGAGGTGCTGGTAGCGATCAACGCGCAGGACATCGAGCAGAACAAGCGCAGAAGCGACATAGGAATCGGTTACGACGAGGATGCCCTACGCCTGATGGACATGTTCCGCGGCATGGGTATTCTTGCCAACAAGGTAGTAATCACCCGATTTACCGGCCAGCCCCATGTGGAGGCATACCAGCACCGCCTGGAGTCCATGGGCGTGCAGTGCTATCGCCACTATCCCATAGACGGCTATCCCTCTAACACGCAGCTCATCGTAAGCGACGATGGCTTTGGCAAGAACGAGTTCGCTGAGACCACCCGACCACTCGTGATCGTTACCGCACCTGGCCCTGGTTCGGGCAAGCTCGCCACGTGCCTCAGCCAGCTGTATTTCGAGCAGAAGCGCGGAGTGGAGGCAGGATACGCCAAGTTCGAGACCTTCCCCGTGTGGAACCTTCCGCTCGAGCATCCCGTAAACGTGGCATACGAGGCAGCCACGGCCGATCTTGAGGATCGAAACATCATTGACCCCTTCCATCTGGAGGCCTATGGCGAGGTAACGGTTAACTATAACCGTGACGTAGAGACGTTCCCCGTGGTCCGCGCCCTTTTGGAGAAGATCCAAGGAGAAAGCCCCTATCAATCCCCCACGGATATGGGCGTAAACATGGTAGGCAAGTGCATCAGCGCCAATCCGGTATGCGAGGAGGCGGCAAAGCACGAGATCGTGCGCAGGTACTTCTGGACGGCCGTACAGCTCAAGCGCACCGGTGAGGGAGAAGCCGCCCTCGCAAAGATCGAACTGCTCATGGGCAAGGCAGGGGTAAGCGTGGACTACTCCCCCGCTCATGCGGCAGCCCTCGCCAAGGAGGAGTCCACCGGGGCACCAGCCGCCGCGATGGTACTTCCCGACGGCACGCTGGTAACAGGCAAGACCTCCGACCTCCTGGGCGCCGCCTCGTCGCTCTTGCTCAATGCCCTCAAGCACGTGGCTGGCATCCCCGACGAGCATTATGTGGTAAGCGACAAGGCCCTCGAGCCAATTTGCCAGCTCAAGACTAGCCACCTCAACAGCCGCAACCCACGGCTGCATTCCGACGAAACGCTCATCGCCCTCTCCATCAGCTCCGCGAGCAACGAAGAGGCGGCGCGGGCCATCGAGGCGGCGGAGGAATTGCGTGGCTGCGATGCCTACTTTTCGGTTATTGTCTCTCCAACCGACGAGAAGCTCTTTAGGAGCCTGGGCATAAACGTATGCTGCGAGCCCAAATACGAGCGCCATACGTACTATCATCGCTAAGGCACGCTATAGCATTGCATCGCACACACACGCAAACCACGGAGGTCTTAGTGAACGCCGTTTCTTTTGCATCCGACTACCAAGAGGGCGCGCATCCTCGCATCCTCGAGCGCATGGCCAGCATGAACCTCCTCAAGATGCCAGGATATGGCACAGACGATATATGTGTGTCCGCGCGAGAAAGGATCCGTAAGGCCTGCGCCTGCCCAGAGGCCGACGTTCATTTTTTGGTAGGCGGCACTCAAACCAACGCAACGGTGCTGGACGCCTTGTTAGCCGCACACGAAGGCGTTGTTGCCGCTGACACCGGCCATATAAGCGTGCATGAGGCAGGGGCAGTGGAGGCGTGTGGCCATAAGGTACTCACACTCCCCCATAGGCTGGGAAAGATCTCCGCGGCCCAGCTGGGCGACTATTGCAACACGTTCTTCTCCGACCTCAATCGCGACCATATGGTTGCGCCTGGCGTGGTGTATCTATCGCAGCCAACCGAATACGGAACACTCTACAACCTCAAGGAGCTCGAGGACATAAAGGATGTGTGTCGCAAGCATGGCCTTAGGCTCTACGTAGACGGAGCGCGTCTTGCATACGCGCTTGGAAGTGCGCAGAACGACGTTGGGCTGGCAGACCTCGCACGTCTGTGCGACGCTTTCTACATTGGAGGCACCAAGTGCGGGGCGCTCTTTGGTGAGGCCGTGGTTATTCCCAACCCACAGCTCACTCCACACTTCTTTACCCTCACGAAGCAACATGGGGCGCTCTTGGCAAAGGGATGGCTCCTGGGCATCCAGTTCGACGAGCTCTTTGCTGAAGATCGGTACTTGTCCATAGGAAAGCCTGCGGTTGAAGCTGCAAACAGAATTCGCGCGGCCCTCGTGCAGCATGGACACCGGCTTGCCTTCGTCTCTCCCACCAACCAAGTCTTCGTCGTACTTGAGGACGAGGTTGCAAAACGCCTTGGCAACCTGGTGGAATACAGCTTTTGGGAGCGTTCCGACAAGGACCATATTGTTATACGCCTGGCAACGAGCTGGGCCACAACCGACGAGCAGGTCGACCAACTGTTATTGGCCTTCTCGAAGCCCTAGGAGAGGAACACGCATGGCAAGCGACCTCGTTCGTTTTTCCATAACGATGCCAGAGGAACTTTTGGATGAGCTCGATGCCTATACGAGTCGCCGAGGAACGCGAC
Organism: uncultured Coriobacteriaceae bacterium; assembly: GCA_902803315.1. Lineage (GTDB taxonomy): Bacteria > Actinomycetota > Coriobacteriia > Coriobacteriales > Atopobiaceae > RUG440. Next base: position 22,985 of record CADCPM010000032.1, on the reverse strand, counting down.
TCAATAGGTCCGAGACTGTGCGTGACATCGTGCGCGAGAGGCTTGTGGACGAGGCGACCACCGATCCCGAGGAAGAGGTGGTGGGGTCCATAACCATGGTATACGACCACCACACTCCCGGCCTTGCGGCACAGCTCGACAAGATTCAGCATCGACACAACACCGAGATAATAAGCACCATGCACGTGCACCTGGACCACGAGTCCTGCCTGGAGATCGTCGCCGTGCGCGGAAGGGGACGCGTTGTGGCAAACATGGCCGATTGCATGTTGGGACTCAAAGGCGTGCGCCATGGAAAGCTCACCTGCGTTGCGGTGGGACACTAGGTAATCTACCGAAGGCGTACAGGTTATCTGGGCCTTATGTTACGCCCCTAAGGAATCGCCAGATCCTCCGGGGCGCAGGAACGCAAACCATGCTCGGACAGTCCGCGCTGAAGCGGGCGGCGCCAGTGGCATGCCGTGCTCGGACAGCGCTTCGCGAACTGCGCGCGGCATGTCACTGGCGCTGCGCGCTTCAGCGCTCCCTTGTTCCTTGATCTTGCATAACAGAACGGGACACATCCCTTCCGTGAGACAGCGTCAGCCCGCCCTAACCGTGTAGCGCGACATTGCAGAAATACAAGCCAAGAGCGATGACCCACGTGAAGAGGAGCATGCCGACCATCACGACGGGAATTTTGTCTCTTCCCCAGCGCAGGAAACCGTAGAAGTCATACACCACGCCGTTCTCCTGGGCCCCGTGAGTCAGCACGCTTCTTAGATATCCGATTCCGTAGAGCAGGGTTGGCAGCATCGACCACAAGGTATTGGTCCACGGAAGCTGCCACACGGGCACGAACAGGCAGAGGTCAATGGCCGCGAGTAAAGGCAAGACCAGATGCAGCCAAAAGTTGCCACCCACGAACATGCTCATAAACCCATAGGTCGGCCTTAGGAGGAACACCACCGTAAGGAACGTGAGCATGACTGCCGAAGCAGACATGAGCTTGAGCGTGAGCAGCCAAGACGGCATCTCCCCCGCCCACAGAGGCGCGCTTGCGTAGATTGTCGAGACCGCGCCTGAGAACAGGTTGGAGAGCACCGTAAAGTACCTTAGGCTCTCCTTGCCGCGTGAGACGAGTTCCCGCTCGTCCGCACGACGGTCGAACGCCAGCATGAGCCACGCGCCAAACGAAACAACGGCAATTACCACGTTCGCCACTATGCTCGGAACAGGAAGCGATGCCATCTTATCACCCCGACCTTATGCTGGTCCCAGTCTGGGACCGTCCCTAAGCTTGTACATGTTTTTACGTTATAATTTAATGGGAAATGAATCGGTTCAAAAATACAAAAGGCCTGGATTCACCAAATTTCCGCTCATTCATTTCCCATTGCGTATTTTAGCTAACGGGAAATGAATCGGTTCAAAAACGCAAAACCGCAGGATTCGGTTGCAAAGACTGAATTCATTTCCCACTAATTATACAGGTTACTGAAACTACGGTACCCAACTTGGACTCATCCCAAGTTTCCCTTGCTGGAAGACGACGCCTCAGCGCACGAAGTTGGTGAATATGCCCGTCTCTCGCTCGGGCAGTCCGTATTGGTCCTTTGCAAGCGCAATCGCTTTCATGAGGAACGCCATGTTGCGCGCAAGCGTACGCATCTGCTGCATTCCCTCGCCGTCCTGCTCAGCCTCGCCCGGCAGACGACCGTGTGCGCCATTCCAATACTGACCCGACGCAATAGGCATGCCCGAGATGCCAAAGTACTTGTTGAGCTCATCCCACGTTGCCGTAAGGCCACCACGGCGAGCGACACTTACGGCAGCGCCCACCTTCATGGTCTTGTCAAAATGGGAGCTGTAGAAAAGGCGATCGAGCACGGCAACGACCGTTGCATTGGCAGACCCGTAGTACACAGGCGAGGCCACGACCAGACCATCTGCCGCCTCGAACTTAACCGCGAGCTCATTGACGACGTCGTCGAACACGCACTTTCCCGCTTCGGCACACTTTCCGCAGGCAACGCAACCCCTCACGGCAGCGCTTCCCACGCGCACCGACTCAACCTCTATGCCTTCCGCAGCAAAGACGCTTTCCATCTCGGCCAAGGCTCGTGTGGTGTTGCCCTTCGCACGCGGGCTGCCGTTTATCATCAGGACGTTCATAGCAAGTTCTCCCCTCTCTTTTACGATGCTCTTACTGTAGCATGGTTACGCAAAGACGCGCCGACTCGCAATCCGTCGCCCAACGTTAAACCGCCGTTCGGGACTGCTCGCGCCTCCGCGATTGCGTCCGTCCCACCTGCAGCTCCGCGCTCGCTTCGCTCGCTCACTTCGTGAGTCGCTGCATGCGGGACGGGCGTAATCGCGGAGGCGCGATCCCGTTTAGCCAGCCATCCAAGGAGGTCCACATGTGCATCAGACTCGCCAACCAGCACGATGTCCCGCGCATCCTCAAACTATATGCGGCAGCAAGGGACTTCATGCGTCGTTCGGGTAACCCAACCCAATGGCCGGACGATTATCCGAGCCTTGGTGACGTCACGGCCGACATACGTCGCAGCTCTCTTTACGTATATGAAAAGAACGGCGAGGTGCAGGCCGTCTTCTTCTTCGCACTGGGCCCCGACCCCACCTACGCACACATCGACGGCTTCTGGCTCAACGACGAGCCTTACGGCGTCGTGCATCGCATTGCCGCCCAGGAGGGTAGCGGGGCGGGACGCAAATGCATCGAATGGGCATGTGCCCAGGTTCCCAACCTGCGCATAGACACTCACGAACACAACGCGCCCATGCGTCACGTGCTTACAAAGCTCGGCTTTGCGGAGTGTGGCACCATCATTTGCGAGGATGGCACGCCGCGTGTGGCCTACCACTATGTGCGGAAAGAGCCTTACGCCTGAATATAGTCCCTCAGCTCGTCGATTTGGGTCATGCAATCGTAGCAACCCAACCAGTACAGGTCACCAAGTCGCTCCACATCTGGCTCGACCTTGCCGATGTTGATAGGCTCCGATGGAGCAAACATATAGAGTTTCCCCTCGTCGTGCAGACGCTCTATCTCATCGCATTGGTGATTGTAGTATGCGTTCATCGCGTTAAGGCTGTGGACGAGATTGGGATATGAGCCATAGACGCGCTGAGCCATTGAGTTTACGCCCGCTGAGGTAGTGGGCGAGCGATAGTCTGCCTTACGCGTACGTACGACCACGATCTTTTTGTACCCCTGCTCAAACGCCCATTCGTAGGGAATCTTGCACGAGCACGCGCCGTCAAGATACGGCACGCCATCTATTTCGACCATAGGCGCGAAGTAAGGCATGGTTGCCGAGGCTCGCGCAGCCAGGTAGATGTCGGAACACGTGTCCCTATCGAAATATGTCGCCTCCCCCGTTTCGCAGTTGGTGGCTACCGCAACGAACCTCCTGGCAGGGTCACCAAAGCGCTCGCGGTCGAACGGCTCAAGTATGCCGCGATCCTCGGTAAGGAACCCTACGTCCAGAATACTGTGGCTATTCATGAACGCCCGTACGCCCACGTAGCGATCGTCATGGCGATGCCCTATGTTTATGCGCGCGGATCGACCGATCTGCCCCGAAACGTAGTTCATGCCACCAAGCGCGCCTGCCGACACGCCAATAACGCACGAAAAGTTGATGTCGTAGAGCATGAGGGTGTCCAGAAGTCCCTGCGTATAGAGCCCCCTAAACGCACCACCTTCCAGCACGAGGCAGCCCTCGGTAAGCCTGTTTGATGCACTGCCATCTGGAATGCTGTCAAAGTGAGAGTAGTTTTTATGCACCATGGTTGCTCCTTTTGGGTAAAGCCGTGAAACGTATCGTATCCCGCGCCCGCACATGAGTCAATTCGCCACAGAGACGTCATTCCATCCCCATCTATCTCGCACTCAAGCGTCGCCGCGCGAGGGAAGGGATGCGAGTATTATTGTTACCAGCAAAAAGAACGTAAGTATGAGGAGCGTGCATGCAAATCAGAGAATTCAAAGGTTCTGACCTTAATCCCCTCTCCGTGCTGGTGGGATCGCTTTGGTACGCAGACCGTGGTACGACGTCGCACTGGCAGGGCGCCAACGAGCTCTGCGAGCACTTGTCCGCAACCGATAAGGGCTTTGTGGCGCAAGATAACGACGGGAACGTATTGGGTACCATTCTGCTTGGCAGCGCCTGTGCCAAGGATGCGAACCCCGACATGCGCGCTCATTGGAAGAAGCAGCGCAGCAGCATGGCAGCCATGGCGTCTGCCCTTGGCATAAACACGCGTGCCGACGCCGCATTTTTGGATGAGGAACGCGCCATGCTGAACGACGTGAAAAATCAGCAGGGAACAGAAGGGGCGGGAACGGTCGAGCTGCTTATCCTCAGTTCCCAAGCCCGTGGCAAAGGCTATGGCAAGGCGCTCTTTAGCCAGGGCATCGCCTGGCTTCGCGAGCATGGGGCCCATACCGTTCGTCTGATTACCGACCAGAACTGCGACTGGCAGATATACGAGCATTGGGGCATGAATCGAGTCGCGGACCGCGTTTCCGTTTACATCCCCGGTCTCCACATGTTCGTCTACGAAGACTCAATCGACGCCCTTGCGCAGCGACTCAAGTAGCGCTTGGGCGATTAGCAACCTTCTATGGTGTCAATCTCTATCTCGAGTCCGTGAAGCAATACGGTGTTCGGACTCTGGCAATGGGGGCAGGTCTTTCCCTGCGGCACCGTGGGGTAGGTCTTCCCACAATCGTTGCACACCGTCACGGCATCAACCTGCTCGACTTCAAGTACCGCCTCCTGCAGCACGTCAGTGCGCTTCTTTGCCCAATCCCAACAATCGACGAGGTAGTCGGGAAGCACGCCCGAGACCTCTCCCAGGCGCAGGTTGACCTTGGAGATTGCCGTGAGCTCGTTTTGCGCGGCAATCTCTTGGAGCGTATCGATCATATGAAACACAATGCCCAGCTCGTGCACCTTGGCCACCTTTTGAAAGGGCGACAAACTTAGGGACAGTCCCCAAGTCTGGGGACAGTCCCTAAGTCTGGCCTTGACTCTTATCGGTCGTTACTTGCGGGAGAACTTACCCTTGATAATCTTCACCCCACGCGAAGCGGCGTAAGGAAGGACGGCTTTGACCTTGTCCTCGCTTCGCCACATGCGGCTGGCCTCGGGTACGTCACGCTTGAGGTGGATGGCGTCGAACTCGCAGCGCGTTGTGCACAGGCCACAGCCGATGCACTTGTTGGCGTCCACAATCGAGGCACCGCACTTAAGGCAACGTGCCGTCTCGGTACGAATCTGCTCCTCGGTAAAGGTAAGGTTCGGGTCATCCCAGTTGTGCAGAATCTTTTCCACGCGCTCGCACGGCGGAATCTCGCGACCCGCATGGTCGTAACCATTGGGATTGAGCGCGATCTCGTCTTTGTTGAGCTCCACGTAGTAGCGCTGGTTGCGTGACAGCGTGAGCGACGATCCCTTTTGCACAAAGCGATGCAGGCTGATGGCAGCCTCGTGACCGGCGGCGATGGCATCGATCACAAAGCGCGGGCCAGTGTAGACGTCGCCACCAATAAACACGTCCTCTTGGACGGTCTGGTAGGTCTTGGGGTCTGCCGCCACACGTCCGCCAGGACCAACCTCGATGGCAGATCCGTCGAGCAGGTTGCCCCACTCGATGCTCTGGCCAATGGAGAGAACCACGTTTTCGCACGGGATGAGCGTGGTCTCGCTCTCATCGTATTCCGGTGCGAACTTGCCCTCGTCGTTGAACACGCGCGTGCAGCGCTTGAAGGTAATGCCGCATACCTTGCCGTCTTTGTCGGTTTCCACGGAAGCGGGACCCCAACCATTGAGGATGCTGACCCCATCCTCCTCTGCCTCGGCAATCTCGTGCGGAAGGGCAGGCATCTGATCGCGCTGCTCCAAGCTCACCATGGTGACCTTGTTGGAACCGCAGCGCACACTCACGCGCGCCGCATCGATGGCAACGTTTCCGCCACCAACAACCACCGTGTCTCCCTTGACCTCGTGGTCGGGATCCTCCAACGCCGTACGCAGGAAGTTGACGGCCGTAGACACACCCTTGGCATCCTCGCCGGGCACGCCCGCGCGCCTACCGCCCTGGCAGCCGATGGCAACATAGAATGCCATGAAGCCCTGATTGCGCAGCTCGTCGAGTGTAATGTCTTTGCCCACCTCAACGCCACAGCGAATCTGAACGCCCATCTCGCGCATGATGTCGATCTCGGCATCCACAACATCCTTTTGCAGCTTATAGCTGGGAATGCCATAGGTCATCATGCCGCCGGGACGTGCGTTCTTCTCGAACACCACGGGGTTGTAGCCCATATTCGCCAAATAATAGGCAGCCGAAAGGCCCGCAGGGCCAGCGCCAATGATGGCAATCTTCTCGAGCAAGCGACCACGGGTGGAGGGAATTACGGGCTCGGGCACAAAGCGATGCTCGGCCTCGAGGTCCTTTTGGGCCACGAACTTCTTTACGTCGTCGATGGCCACGGCCTCGTCCACCGTGCCACGCGTGCAGGCGGCCTCGCAGCGCTTGTTGCACACGCGCCCGCACACCGCCGGGAAGGGATTCTCCTTCTTGATGAGCTCAAGCGCCTCACGATAGCGACCCTGCGCCGCCATGCGCAAATAGCCCTGGACCGAAACATGCGCCGGGCAAGCTACCTTGCACGGTGCGGTGCCGGTCTCGTGGCACTCGATGCGGTTGTTGTTTTTGTAGTCGGGATCCCAATCGTCCTCGCCCCAGTTGCGCGCATCGGGAAGCGGCTGCTTGGGATACTCAACTCGACCGGAGGTGGTGGGGATCTTTTGGCCGAGCTGTACGGCTCCGGCCGGGCACACCTCAACGCAACCAGCGCAAGCGACGCACTTCTCTTCGTCCACGTGCGCGCGATAAGCGCTGGCACTCATGTTGGGTGTGTTGAACAGCTGAGAAGTGCGCAGCGCATAGCACACGCTCACGTCGCAGTTGCAAATGGCAAAGATCTTCTCCTCGCCGTCGATGTTGGTGATCTGGTGCACGTAGCCGTTCTTCTCGGCAAGCAGCAGGATATCGATGACCTCGTCGTAGGTAATGTAGTGGCCCTTGCCCGTCTCTTGCAGGTAGTCGGCCATGTCACCCACGCCAATGCACCAGTTTTGCGGATCGCGACCACCGTTGTCGCCACGGGCGCGCTCGGCAACGGCACAACTGCACGAACCGGCAGCGTAGCGGTCGTACTTTTTGAGCCAGTGGCTCAGGTGCTCAACGGAGGCCGTAACGCTCTCTTGCTTGATGGCGTGCTCAACCGGAATTACGTGCATGCCAATGCCCGCGCCTCCGGGAGGCACCAGCTTGGTGGCGACGGTGAGCGGCAGGAAGGTCATGCGCTCGAAGAACGTGCCGATTTCGGGATGCTCCTCCATCTGCTTTTGGCTCATAACCGTAAACTCGGCAGAGCCCGGAACGAACATGGGAAGCACGTAGCGCTTTTCTTCGTTGGGGTTTTTCCCGTCGAGATTCTCCCAGTTGTACTCGATGATGCCCTTAATGCAAAGGTCGTCCAGTATGCGCTGAGCCTCGTCCTCGGTTACTCCGGCGCCCGCTGCAACCTGCGCAAGCGTTTCGGGCTTACGCACCTTCATGTGCTTGGTTAGCGCGGCCTCCTCCTCGGTCATAACGCTCGCAAGGCCCCAATAGTCGGGCTTGGCTGCATCGAGCTTTTCCATGCCGAGCTTTACGGGAATGCGGTCGGTGATCTTCTTTCCCTCGCGCAGCACGCCTGGCTTAAACTCTTCCTGCTTAGGTGCCTCGTCAGGCGTTGCAGGCTTCCAATGCGTGGCGGTGTCGTTCTCGCTAAAGTACTCGTCCGCAATAATGCGCAGCTCTTCTCCCCCCGTGTTGGTCGTGGGAATCACGTTGCGCTCCGCAATCTCCTCGTCCGTGAGCTGTGCGCGCATAACCTCCGCGCGCTCCTCTACGCTTGCGCCGCCGTAATCGCGCTGCGGCCGGCCCGTTTTGGCGCCGTTCGTTCGGTCGTTCACTGCCATGTTCTCTCTCCTTATCTGTTGGATATCTCCAACAAGGGGCCGTGGGTCCCCATCCCAAACAATGCCCCCCAATGTTTCGTTGGACGATCGAGGATTCCTACACCTTCCACTCTTTTACTGCTTTGCGCAGCCAGTCACACCATGCGTCCATGCCCTCGCCCGTCTTGGCCGAAAGCGGCAGGATGGTAGCGTTTGGGTTGCGCATGCGTACGTTTTTCTGCAGCTCCTCTAGGTCGAAGTCAAAGTATGGCGCCACGTCCATCTTGGACACGATCACAAGGTCGCTCACCTCAAACATAAGGGGATACTTGAGCGGCTTGTCGTGGCCTTCGGGTGCAGACAAGATCATCACCTTGGCTCCCGCACCCGTATCGAACTCCGCAGGACAGATGAGATTGCCCACGTTCTCCAAGAACACGAGGTCAAGGCCCTCGATGCCCATGTTGCGCAGGCCCTGCTCCGTCATGGCGGCATCCAGGTGGCACATGCCGCCCGTATGCAGCTGAATTGCCCGCGCACCGTGCGATGCCACGGTGTGAGCGTCCACGTCGGAGTCGACGTCCGCCTCCATAACGCCTATGCTCAGCTCATATGACAGGCGGTCGAGCGTGGCAGACAAAAGCGTAGTCTTGCCAGAGCCAGGTGAGCTCATAAGATTGATGAGCAACGTACCCGCATCACGCAAACGCTCGCGCAGCGCATCCGCAGCCCGGTCGTTGTTTGCACGCACGTCCTCTTTTACCTGAATTACCTTTATGGCATCCAATGGCGCACCCCTTCCTAACTATCTCTTCAACTATACAGGAAAGCATGCTAAAACGCGCCCAGGCCTACCGTTACCCAAGCAATGCCCACGCCCCGCCCCCGCACGCGGCTCCGCACCCGCTTCGCTCGCTCACTTCGTGAGTCGCCGCTTGCATGACGGCGTAGGTGCGGAGGCGAATGGCACCTCGCGACGCATCCACGCAAAAACATAAGCCCTTTATTCTTTGCCTCGCTAAGAATATTATGGACACATGAAATCACTCGTATCACTCATAGCTCCCAAGGAACAGACGCCCGAGGAAAAGCGCCACGAGATGTTGGAGAGGCCGATTGCGCCGCTGATGTTCTCTCTCGCGATTCCCTCCATTTTTGCGAACGTGGTAACCACGCTGTACAACCTTGCCGACGCGTTCTTTGTGGGGCAGATGGGTTCCACCAGCGCGAGTGCCGCCGTAGGCGTTTCCATAGTGACCTCCGTCATCATTCAGTCCATGGCCTTCTATCTCGCGCAGGGAACCGGCATACAGATGAGTCGCTGCCTGGGAGCCGGCGACACCGAGCGCGCAAGCGAGTTCGTGAACACCGGCATCGCGGGAACCGTCGTCTTGGGGACGCTGATTGCGGTAATTGGGCACTTGTTCTTGGACCAACTCTGCTACCTAGGCGGAGCCACCCCCACCATCTTGCCCTATGCGCGCACCTACATAAGCATCCTCCTGCTTGGGGCGCCCTTTATTGGGAGCGGATTCCTCATGAACATGCAGCTGCGCTTTCAAGGCGAGTCGTTCTACTCCATGCTCTGCATGGTTGCCGGCGCACTGCTGAACACCATCCTCACGCCGCTGTTCATCTTTCCGCTCGGTCTAGGCATTGCGGGAAGCGCACTCGCCACGGTGCTGAGCGAGGCCGTCAGCTTCTTCTTGTTACTCTTCGAGATGAAGAAGGCTGGCATTACCAAGCTGGGCCTTCGCTATGTGCGCGTGCCCGACCTCACCATGCTGCGCGAGATAAACAACGGAGGCGTGCCGTCCTTCGTCCGCCAGATTATGTTTGGCGTTGCGACATCCCTTCTCAACAACGCAGCCGCTCCGTTTGGCGACGCCGCCATTGCCAGCATTGCCGTGGTGCAGCGCATCACCAGCGTGGCCAACTTCTTCCAAATTGGCGTTGGCCAAGGGTTCCAGCCCATCACTGGCTACAACCTTGGCGCCAAGCGCTATGACCGCATTCGGGAGGCGTTCTTCACCGCCGTCAAGGCGTCCTTCGTAAGCGTGGCGGCCATCGGAGTCATTACCTTCGTGTTTGCGCCGCAGCTCATCGCGTTGTTTCGAGACGATCCGGACGTGGTGGCATTCGGTACCCTTACCCTGCGTCTTCAAAGCATTACCATGCCCTTTACCGGTTTGGCCATGGCAACGAACTTCCTTTTGCAGACCAGCGGAAAGATGTGGCGCGCAACCTTTATGGGCGCCTGCAGGCTCGGGCTCGTGCTTGGACCCGTTGTACTCGTGCTCCCACGGCTCTTGGGCATGCTTGGCGTTCAGATAGCCCAGCCGGTAACGGACATTATCACCACGCTCATAGCGATTCCCATGGCTGTGGGTATGATGCGCGAGCTCGTTGCCGCCGAAAACGCTTCTCGTCCATGACGCCAGGCAAAGGGGATACTCCCCATCGCCTGATGCCATCCCTACCTGCTAAGACCGAGCATCCCCAGCTTGTGATGCTTCCTGCACACACTTACGTACTTGTCATTGGAGCCCAGCATAACCTGCCCTCCCTCGGTGACCATGTTGCCATGGGCATCGAAGCGTGCCACGCAGGTTGCGGCACGTCCGCACCAGCAGACCGTCTTCACTTCCTCGATGACGTCCGCCCACGCCAACAGCCATTGAGAGCCCTCAAAGAGGTCGCGTCTGAAGTCGGTACGCAGTCCATAGGCAATCACGGGCACATCGCATTCGTCCGCAATGTCCGTAAGGCGCTCCACCTGTTCCTTGGTGCAAAACTGCGCCTCGTCCACAATAATGCAGTCATAGGAGCGCACATCGTCATCACGCATATCCATGAGCTCATCCATCAGGATGCACGGGTGGCTCAAGCCAATTCTCGACGCCATTACGTGTGCGCCGTCGCGCGTGTCTATGGCGGGTTTTACCAAAAGCGATCGCTGGCCCTTCTCGGCATAGTTATACGCCACCATGAGCGCGTTGGCCGTCTTTGAGCTTCCCATGGAGCCGTATCGAAAGTAAAACTTTGCCATTTCGGAACCTACTCTTCGTCGCCGCTCTTTGCCCTTTTGTACACAATGCGCGCAAACGCGACACCGGTTATGAGGAGTACCACGGTGCGGATGATGGTCATCGCATAGAAGCCCGTCTCGCCCATGTTGGCAATAAGGGCGGCCGAACGCTCGGGATGCATAAGGTCCATGATTCCGCCAACGGCGTAAAACAAGCAGAAGAACACGCAGATAGAATAAAGAATAGTCTGCATTTGCTTTGACTGCATGAACGAGTTCCAATCGCCGCCATTGTTTGCCATGGCCACCCCTTTCCTCGATTATTGGAAACAGACCATATCATAGCGCGCTGACGGCATGCTAGCATGGTGTTTTGAGTGATGGCGCACATTTATCCAATCGGACAGCGCTTTGGTAGCACGCAAAACGGGAAGGAAGCCTATGAGCAAGATTGTGTTTTTGGACGTGGACGGAACCCTCATCGACTACGATGCCATCTGCCCGGATTCGGCGGCGAAGGCCGTTGAGTTGGCTCGCGCCAACGGTCACAAGGTGTACATCTGCACTGGCTGTTCCAAGGCCGAGATCGCGCAACGCGATTTGCCCGAGCTCGACGGCATGATTGGTGCCAACGGCGGATACGTGGAGGATGCGGGGCAGGTCGTTATGCACCAGGCGCTTAGCGTTGAGCAGGTTAAGCACATCGTAGACTGGTGCAACGAACGTCACCTGGGCTTTTATCTTGAGGCCAACAGCGGCATGTACATCAACAGCTGGTTTGTTGAGCAAGCGCCGGAGACCATGAAGAAGTACGCCATGGGAAAGGGCGCGAGCGAGGAGCAGGCCACCAATGCCGGACAGGCCTTTATAGACGGCATGACCCGCACGGACGACCTGTATCGCGACGACGTGAACAAGGTGAGCTTCATCCTCTCCAGCTACCAAGACCACCTGGACTCCAAGGTGGAGTTCCCCGACATGGAATGCAATACCTGGGGCGGCAAGGACGAGCAGGCACTCTTTGGCGACCTTGGTCCAAAGGGCATAACCAAGAAGCACGCCATCGAGGTTTTGTTGGAGCATTTGGGCGCAAGTCAGGCCGACACCATTTCGTTCGGCGATGCCAAGATCGACCTGTCCATGTTCGAGCTCTGCGCGTATAACGTTGCCATGGGCAACGGGGGCCCCGAAATCAAGGAGGCGGCCGACTACATTACCGACGACGTAAACGAGGATGGTCTGTTCAACGCCTTCAAGCAGCTAGGTCTTATCTAGCCTCTTTGGGATGGCTGTCCAAACTAGATTTAGCGCTTCTTCTTTCCGGGGCGGAAGACAAAGAGCGCGATGCCGCCCACAAGGACGAACAAGGCAAACACCGTACTCACAAAACCGTAAACGACAGGAACATTCTCTTTGATGAGATTCATGGGTGTGGCAAAAATGAAGATCAGCGCAATGTAGGCGACCAAGGCAATGCGCCACCGCTTGCGGTACTCCTCGAACTCGGCTCGCTTTCGCTCCTCCTGCTCAAGCCGCTCTTGCTCAAGCTCCACACGCTTGAGCTCCGCCTCGTCGTGGTTGTGCAGATGCACGGTTACCGACCCGTCGTCGATTGCGATCTGTGTGCCGCAATACGTACAGAAGCACCTCTTCGCATCCGCTGGAACGCTCAACTGGCCCCCGCATTCTGGGCATGTGAGCGGAACAAGTGTTACGGGCACCGCAATCCCTCCTTCGAAAAGCAAAGCGGCTTCCAAAGCATGCCGCCTGATTCTTTTAAGCAGACGCCCCCAATGGCTATGCGCAATTCCGCCATTGGGGCCGCCTTTACCTATGGGCACCTGACTGCGTCCGACCGCGTACTATGCAACCTCAGCGAGCTTTTTATAGATGCGAGCATGCACTTCAAGATAATATGCCGCCTCTGCATCCGTCATGCTGTCGTCCTTCTCCCAATCATCAAACTCTTTGAGCATCTTTGTTTCTTTAGACAGCATTTCGGAATACTGCGTAAGAAGCTCGGCGTTCGTGGGGTCGTTCTTATATTGCTGCATCAACTCAACGTATTCGTCAAAGAACGCCTCGTAGCTATCCATGGCCTCCTTGAATTCAGGGCGAATTAGCGTCTCGTCGACCTTGTTGGTGTTCTCGGCTGGTGCCTCTTCCTTCGACGAGCTGCTCTCCTTGGGTTCCTCTTTTGCGGACGAAGACGAGGATTCACTCTTTGTCGACTGGGCCGATGAGGACTGTTGGGTACTCGCGCTACTGGAGGAGGCACTGCTTGAGCCCCCCTTCTTTCCGCACGCGCAAGCGCACGTTACGATCATAAGGGCTGCGACAATTGCGATTCCGACCTTCTTAGGCAAGCCTTTGTTCTTCACTGCCACTCCAATCTTTCGACAGACCAGGCTAACGATAAATTCACCTTAGCAAATTGTCACTTATTTCGAGGTAACAAATCGGTTGAAGAAGGAAACCATGAGAGGGATACCCACACAATCGCAAGGTTCTCATGGATGACATCGATATTCGCATGCGCGTTGGGCTTCGAATAAAGCAACTTCGCGCCGCCGCCAATCTTACGCAAGACCAACTTGCGTACTCAATCGACATATCGCGCTCCTACCTTGCCGAAATCGAGATTGGCAAACGGAACGTGTCTATGGTCAACCTCGAGCGCATCTGCGATGGACTCGATGTCACACTGGAGGAGTTCTTTTCGGATGAGCTTTTTTCGTGACTGTATTGCGGGGCACTCCCTTCTCCTTTTTTACAATGCGTAAAGCATAGGGAAAGGGAGCGCGCATTTCATTAGCTCGCAGCTAATCCGGGAGGTCGGGCAAGCGGAGCGAAACCCCGCGCCCCGCGCCGTCCCGCAGGTGGCTCCGCGCTCGCTTCGCTTGCTCACTTCGTGAGTCGCTACCTACGGTCGGCGTGGACGCGGGGTTTCGCTCCGCTCCTTTACCGCGCGCACCTTTGTATGAGCTTGCGATACACGTGCTCCACCATCCATGGCTCTGTGGGCATGCCAAGCGCCTCGTCGAACGTGAGCCAGCGAACCGCTTGGTTCTCGCTCGCGTTTGTCCTCACCACCTCGCGATCGTCTGCCTCCGCCAAGAACGTGACGTTTAGGTGCAGGTGGCACGGCACGTATTCGCCTCGCTTAACGTGCCCGTCTACGGTGAGCGTCTCCAAGCTCAATATGCGATCGTCCACAAGGCGCCCGCTGGTAACGCCCGTCTCCTCTTCCAGCTCACGCAGAGCGACGGAGCGCAGGTCGGCACACCCGTCCGCATGGCCTCCCAGCCATGACCACGAATCGTATATGTTGTGATACGCCATAAGCGTCTTGGTACGCGCATGGTTTACGGTCCAAACAGAAACGCTCATATGGGCTACGAGGTTCGTTCGCTCCAAATAGTCGTCGTGCTGCATCATAAACCGCAGCATCTGTGCTTGGTCACGCTCCTCCTGCTCGCAGCGTGGCGCGAATGCACGAATCTCCTCAAGAAGCCCCATAGTTCCCCTACCCCTCAATCGCCATGCCGTCATATGCAAGCTCGAACCCGCGCGAAAGCGCTGCCTGCTCGACCTCCACACGCTCCGCATCATCCCACGCGGGGTTTTGATGTATGAGCACGACCCGTCCAAACGCATTCGGCACGCCAGCCACCAGCGACTGGATATCCGTGTGCCGTGCGTCGCGCCCCGACGCTTGCCAACATTCATGCAGCAGTAGTTTGGCAGGACGCACCTCCCGCCAGTCCTCGGCATAAAAGCTCGTGTCGGTGGCGTACACCACGTCGTCGTTTAGGCGCAGCTCGAACGACGGAGACGAGTGTCGCTGCGGCCGCACTCCCACGCGCACATCTCCCACGACGAAACGGCTTCCCGAAAAATCGTGATACCGAACCGTGCGCGCAAAGCCCGTATGGCCCGATGAATACACTGCTGGCTGCAGCACATCCGACAGGTAGTCTTCCGTCGAGCGAGGATATGCGTAGGTGCCAGGACCATACACATCCACGGTCTTGTCTGCCGCGAAGCGCTTGAGATACATAAGCCCCGCCACATGATCCAAGTGGAAGTGCGAGAGCAGCACGCACAGACGCTCATGGCGCGCGAGCACGTTGGCGCACAATCCAAGGTTGGCAATGCCAGTCCCCGCATCCAGAAGCACAAGATCGCTTCCCAGCTCCACGAGCACGCATGCCGTCTGCTGTTTGCGGGCGGGCATCCACCCCATGCTGCCAAGAACCCATGCCGTTGCCATGACCTGTCTCCCGATTCGCGTCTTTTGCCGTTGTCTTCGGTCTCTATTGTCGCATTACGGGGCAGAGAGGATACGCGGGCAGAAGTGCGATTTGCCAAGATTGGCCGCGACAAGTGCATAAGCCGTTCGCGAAGCTGCTGTTTACGTCGCGCCCTTGCCGTGAGGCCCGCATGCGG
Source organism: uncultured Coriobacteriaceae bacterium (assembly GCA_902803315.1). Taxonomy (GTDB): domain Bacteria; phylum Actinomycetota; class Coriobacteriia; order Coriobacteriales; family Atopobiaceae; genus RUG440. The sequence continues at coordinate 7,484 of CADCPM010000032.1, read as the reverse complement.
CGACTCACGAAGTGAGCAAGCGAAGCAAGCGCGGAGCCGCATGCGGGTCTCACGGCAAGGGCGCAGCATGAATCGCAACTTAGTAACCCCACCAAACGCCCTCACCGAGCTCGCAACAAAACACCAAAACGCCTTTCGTGTACGATAGAGAGGAACGAAAGGCGTACGGCATGGCAAGCATCTATGACTATCTGTATTGGCGCGCGGACCTCACGTTTGAGGATCGGCCCTTTAACGACGTGGATAACCTCATACTCTCTTCCCTCGCATATTTGGACCTTAAGGGCATCGTACCCACCGAGGAGCAAGGCGGACTCATTCCTTTGTCCTTTGCATGCAAGCAGTTTCTTAAGCGGACGGGGGGCGACATCGAGCCTTATGTCCGTTCGCTGGCAAAGATCAGCATCGAATTCGTGACGCTTCTTGCACAAACCAAGCGATTTGGCTCGGCGCGCCTGAGTGCCTACGAAGACGTCGTGGACAACACGAGGTCGCTTCAGTTTGCCGCACTGTGCATAGAGCTTCCCTCTGAAGGCACGTACGTCGCCTTTAGGGGCACCGACACCAGCTTGGTCGGCTGGCGAGAGAACCTCATGCTCAGCTATACCATTACGGAAGCACAACGCGAGGCGGTATCATATTTGGAACGCGCCGTTTCGCGCATTGAAGATAGCAACGCGCCCATTCGCGTAGGAGGCCATTCCAAAGGCGGAAACCTGGCAGAGTACGCCGTGGCGTTCTGTCCCGAACGCGTGCGGGAGCGGGTACGGCGCGTATACTCCAACGACAGCCCTGGCATGGCACCCGAAGTGCTTCCCGAAGACGTACGCGCGATGCTCGGAGACAAACTCCATCGCATCGTCCCCGCATACAGCGTGATTGGCATGCTCTTCGCGCGCGAAAACGACAGGCACGCCATTGTTGCCAGCAGCGCAACGGGTTTAGAGCAACACGACCTTACCACCTGGCAGGTCTCGCGCGACAGCATTATAGAGGCCCCAAACTCCTGCCTGACTGCGAGCCCATAAACGATGCCATTGCCACATGGGTGAACAGCATCCCTCTGGATGAGCGCGAACAGGCCTCCAACGAGATCTTTGATGCGTTGGAGTCGGCCGGCGCCATTACCATCGACCAAGTCGTCGATTCGCCGGATCGCCTGCAAAGGACGATAAGGGCACTAAGAAGCACCAACGAGCGCACGCGTGAGGTCGCGATGGCGCTTGTGCAGCTTCTTATCAATAAGTCCGTCGATGCCATGCGCAGCTCCGTTATGAAGACCTTTGAGGATGCCAGTCGAAAGTTTTTGGAATGAGGCAAAGTCCCAATTTGGGACTTCAGACCGCCAGCTCGCGTCTTCGCGCCCGACACGCGGCTCGCAGGCGGTGACTCACGAAGTGAGCGAGCGCAGCGAGCGCGGAGCCGCCTGCGAGTCGCGTGTCGGGCGCGAAGACGCGAGCTGGCGCCATGCTTGGCTTATCTTACGTAGGGCAAAACCCCTTTTGCCCTACTTGTGTGTACAATGGTGCGGATACACCGCCCAAAAAGGAGGAGCAATGGCCATCACGCCCGAGGAGGTCGCCGAGACACACAGCATGGTGTTTCAGCAGAACCTCGACCTACGTACCATCACCATGGGCATTTCTCTGTTTGGCTGTGCAGACGAGAGCATGGGCCGCATGTGCGAAAAAGTCTACGAGCACATTACCCACACGGCACAAGACCTTGTGTCGGTGGCAGAGGACTTGGAACGCGAGTACGGCATACCAATCGCAAACAAGCGCATCTCGGTAACGCCCATTGCCCAGATTGCCGCGGCTTGCCCAGACAAGGACCTCACTCCCCTCGCCCACACCATGAATCGCGCGGCCGAGACTCTCGGTATCGACTTTATGGGCGGCTTTTCTGCCCTCGTGCAAAAGGGAATGGGCGACGCGGACAGGCGACTCATAAACTGCATCCCCGAAGCTTTGGCAACCACTGAGCGCGTATGCTCGAGCGTAAACGTGGCAAGCGTTCGCGCTGGGATAAACATGGACGCCGTGCTGCTTATGGCACACGCCATCAAAGATGCCGCAAAAGCCACCACCAACATCGATTGCTATGGCGCCGCCAAGCTGGTGGTCTTCTCCAATATGGTGGAGGACTCGCCTTTTATGGCTGGTGCCATACACGGATCGGGCGAATGCGATGCCGTTATAAACGTGGGTGTTTCGGGCCCTGGAGTCATGGCAGCCGCCCTTGCCGAGCTAGACGATTCCGCCGACCTCATGGAGGTCGCCGAGCGAATTAAGCAGACAGCCTTTAAGATCACACGTGCGGGAGAGCTCATGAGCCGCGACGCCGCACGCCGTCTTGGCGTGCAAAAGGGCATCGTAGACTTGAGCCTCGCCCCCACCCCGGCGGCAGGTGACTCGGTGGCGCGCATTCTGGAAATCATCGGCGTTGGAGAATGCGGCGGACCTGGCACCACGTGCGCGCTCGCGCTTCTGAACGACGCCGTGAAGAAAGGCGGCGTCATGGCCAGCTCCAGCGTGGGCGGGCTTTCGGGTGCCTTCATTCCCGTTAGCGAGGATGCGGGCATGATCCGCGCAGCACAAGACGGAGCGCTTTCGTTGGAAAAGCTTGAGGCCATGACATGCGTATGCTCCGTTGGCCTCGACATGATAGCCGTGCCAGGCGATACCAGCGTTGAGGCGATTGCCGGAATCATTGCCGACGAGATGGCCATAGGCGTCATAAATGGCAAGACCACCGCAGTTCGCCTGATACCTGCGATTGGCCATAAGGAAGGCGACGTCCTCGAGTTCGGCGGACTCTTCGGCTCGGCCCCAGTTATGCCCGTAAACCAATATGCTGGCACCGTATTTGCCCATCGCGGAGGACGCTTTCCCGCACCGCTCAATTCCCTACGAAACTAGTATCACGGAGATGCACGTATGCCTACCCCTGGTAAAAAGCGCCCGCCACGCATAGTATTCGCATTCGCGGTGTTGATTCTGGCTGCCCTGTTCTATGCCGGCGCATATCTGTACACCTCAATCGTTTCCCCAGGCACGAACGCAAGTGGAAGCACCGCCTCACAAGGGAGCCAAGCGTCCGAGCCCGCATCCTCACAAGCACAGGTGAGCTCCAGTGCCCAAGAGAGCACGAAATCCGAGCAGGGGTCCACGAAGCAGGAAACGAAGAAGCAGTCCTCGTCACAAAAGAACGAATCCAGCTCGCAAAAGCCCAAAGAGGAAACCACGAAGGACTCGCAGGCCCAGTCCACCAAGAAGGAATCCGAGAAGCAAGCCGCAGAAAAGAAGAAGGCGGCAACGCCGCGATCCATCCGCCACAAACTCCAAGGCCCCTCCGCTGCCAGCGTGGAAAAGAGCCCTGCCTACGCCGATCTTACCCAACAGATCGGCGCCTTCGAGGACAAGGACTATACGGTCGCGTTTGTCGTCCACGACCTGCAAACAGGCAAAGAGCTTACCTACAACGCCGACGAGGAGCTCTATCCCGCCAGCAGTATAAAGGCGCCCTTTACGACTGCAATCTATCAGGAGCTCGTCGACAAGGGAGAGGTACAGCTTGAGGACGTGGCGCCCGTGGCGCAGGAGACCATTATTGAGTCGAGCGACGAGGGGTATCGTGAGCTACACGCGTTATATGGCGAGCAAGCCTTTATTGCCTGGCTCGAGGATGCCGGAGTGAAACCAGGAAGCTACGATTCGTATGAAGACATGGTCTCTTGGAACTATCCCCATATCTGCGCCAAGCAATTCTCTCTCATGTGGCAACGCATCTACGCCTATTTGGGCAGCAAAACCGCAGCCGCCAAACAGCTGAGCGGTTTTCTTGAAAACCGCACCGTATCCTCGCTTCGCTGCGCGCTCGACAAGGGCACGCGCAGCGTAAGCAAGATGGGATGGTTCGAGACCGAGTCCGACTACAACTCCAAGCCCGCCACAGTCGAGGGTGGTGTGGTGTATGCAAAAGAGGGGCCCTATGTAATCGCCCTTATGACCGGCGCTCCCGCATTGCTCGACGAAATCGTTCCCCTAGAGCGCGCCATCTGCGCAACGCACGCATCCATGCTCCAGTAAGCGCAGACGCCCCCGGTCTTTTCGCTACCAGCCCAAGAAGCGCACCTCGGGCTCGAGTCGCACCCCAAACTGGCGCTCGACTTCATCCTGTACATGCGAGATGACCGAGCGCACATCCGTAGCAGTTGCCCCACCCGTGTTAACGACAAAGCCCGCATGCTTGGTGGAAACACAGGCACCACCAACCGCATAGCCTTTGAGTCCAGCGTCCATAATGAGCTTGCCCGCAAAATGGCCTTCCGGACGCTTGAAGGTTGAGCCAGCACTCCGGTACTCAAGCGGCTGCTTTTCCTTTCGCCTGTGATTGAGCTCCCTCATCTTTGCCCTGATCTCCTGCGAATCGCCAGGGGCAAGTTCAATGCGCGCACGAAGAACCACGAGACCATCCGTACGGATGCGGCTCGTACGATATCCCAAGGCAAGGTCATCAGCGTCAATCGTGCGCACCTCGCCATCGGCATCGATCACATCCACCGACCTCAGCACATCCGCCATGCAGCCGTCGTAGGCGCCTGCGTTCATAAAACACGCGCCACCGACGGTACCCGGAATGCCACCGGCAAACTCAAAGCCACAAAGACCCAGCTCACAGGCTCGCTCCGCGACGCTTCCTAACGAAGCTCCCGCCTCGCACTCAATCGTGGCACCCACTACCTCAATGCCGTTGAGCTTCTCGAGCGCAACTATTACGCCACGAAAGCCCTCGTCGCTCACGAGCAAGTTGGAACCCTTTCCCAACACGAAGTAGGGAACGCCGAGTTTGCGACACGCACGCACCGTCGCCACGGCCTCGTCCACAGAATCGGGAACAACAAACACGTCCGCAGGACCGCCCACACCAAAGGTCGTATGTTTACGCATGGGTTCGTCTAGCAAAATCATGGACTGTCTCCTTCACGAATAAACGTATGGTCATCTACCTGGTTGCCATTGCGATATCGCACGCTAGTGCGTGGCTCCACATGGCAACGACTCCAACCAATCGGCGCTGGGATATGCCGCCCCGTACTTGCGCCTAATTTCATATGGCGAGACCTCGCCAAGAAAATAGGTAATCTCTTGCATGAGCCAACGCATCTTGTCTTCGAAGCCACGTCGGTTGTCGATCACCCTTAGGTGCGGGTGCCCCGCCCATGCCGCAATGAACCTGTCATCGAGCTCCGCGGCCTCTTCCACCGATTCTATGCGCGCACCGTTGTTCTTAAGGGTGTAGAACTCCTCGGCGCCTTTTGCGACCGTTACCAAATGGAAGACGGCGTCGTAACCCTCACGCTGTTCTATCTCAGTCAAGCCGAGCTCTTCCAGCACGCGATAGAAGTCGTCCTCCTGCATGTAGGCTTTGTTGTCCATCATGCCGCGATCGCACACGATGAGGATCTTCCGATCGCCCATAGTTGCCGCAGCCTCCTCAAACGCAAGCTCCTTCGCTCGCTGCAGGCGCATCTGGCATCGCTGATAGTCTACCGTCGTGCCGCAGTCCCAAGGGGTCACGCCGTTGGTGATAAGGCTGGTTGCCGTCTCGGGCACCGTGAGCACGGTATAGCCCAAGTGCGAAAGATCGTGCTGTATGCGACTGAGCGCCGTGGTCTTTCCGCCGCACGGTCCCCCGGTTACTACGATCTTGCGAATGGTCACCGCTCGCCTCCCTTACCGCCTTCACCATTGTACGACAAGCGAAGCGGAGTATCCCCGGTGCCCTTTAACCCAAAATTGAGGACAGGCCCCAAGTTGCGATTACGGAAAATCTCAACTTGGGGCCTGTCCCCGATTTAAGGTCTAGTCGTACAACTAGTTGGTGAGCTCCAGGTACAGATTGCGATACTGCTGCGCGGAATTGGCCCACGACACGTCCTTCTCCATGTCGCGAACGACCATCTTGTCCCAGCTCTCGCGCGTCTCGAAATAGAGCGTCTTGGCGCGGTTGATGGCATCGAGCAGCAAGCCTGCGTCGTAGCGGTCGAAGGTAAAGCCGTTGCCCGTGTCCTCGAACATGTTGTAGGGCTCCACTGTATCCTTGAGGCCGCCGGTCTCGCGGACGATGGGCGCCGTGCCGTAGTGCATGGCGATGAGCTGCGTAAGGCCGCAGGGCTCGAACTGCGAGGGAACGAGGAAGGCGTCGCAGGCAGCGTAGATCTTGTGCGAGATTGCCTCGTCGTAGGCAATGTAGGCACAGACCTGGCCCTTGTACTCGCCCTCGTAGTAACGGAATGAGTCCTCATACTGGGCATCGCCCGTACCAAGCACCACGAGTTGCGTGTTGCCATCGATAATCTGCGGCACGATGGCGTTTACGAGATCGAGGCCCTTCTGGTTGGTAAGGCGCGACACAAGACCGATTACGAACTTGTCTGCGTTCTCCTCGAGGCCAAGGTCCTTCTGCAGGGCGAGCTTGTTGGCCTTCTTCTGCTCGACTGCATTCTCCGGGGTGTAGGGAGCCGCAAGCAGCTTGTCGGTTGCGGGGTTCCAAATGTCCACGTCAATGCCGTTAACGATGCCACGCAGCTTGTAGGAGTGGTGACGCAGATGAGCGTCCAGGCCCTCGCCGTACTCCCACGTTTGAATCTCGCCCGCGTAGGTGCCGCTCACCGTAGTGATCATGTCGGAGTACGCAAGGCCGCCCTTGAGCATGTTGGCCTCGGTCCACTCTTCCTGCAGCGCGCCCATGTTGAACGCCTCGTCTGGGATGTTGGACCAGTACTTGAGCGTAGGAATGTTGTACTTACCCTGGAAGCGCAGGTTGTGGATGGTGGTTACGACCTTGGAATGCGCGAGGGGCGTACCCGCGAACATGGTGCGCAGATAGATGGGCACCAAACCGGCCTGCCAGTCGTGGCAATGGATTACGTCGGGGATCCAGTCCATGTAGTTGAGGGCCGCCAGCGCCGCCTTACCGAAGTAGCAGAACTTGGGGATGTCGTCCACCAGGTTGGTGTACGGGTTCCCGTTCGAGAAGAACTCCTCGTTATCGATAAAGTCGTACACCACGCCGTCCCACACGTACTCCATGATTCCAACGTAGAAGGAACGGCCGTCGGAGCACAGGTCCATATCAAACGAGCCGCGATAGACCATCTTCTCTTTCCACTCGTCCTTGATGCAGGCGTACTTGGGCAGGATGACCTTAACGTCGCAGTTGAGGTTTACGAGCGCCTTCGGGAGGGCATACATAACGTCGCCCAGGCCACCGGTCTTCACGAACGGGTAGCACTCGGAACCAATGAACGCCACGCTGCGGCGAGGCTCGGGCATCGGAGGCGCGGGAGCTACTTCGGGCTCGGCGACCTTCTCGACAACCTCTGCCTTTGGGGCCTCTGCCTTTGGGGCCTCTGCCTTTGGGGCCTCTGCCTTTGGGGCCTCTGCCTTGGGGGCCTCTGCCTTGGGGGCCTCTGCCTT
>CADCPM010000031.1 GCA_902803315.1 uncultured Coriobacteriaceae bacterium | reverse complement strand
GCCATCACGGCCGAGGAGATCGCTGCCATCGACGCCAAGCTCGACACGATGGAGTTCGACGTGTTCGGTGGCCACGCGGCCAAGTAGCCCAATGGCGTGGCAGGGGGCGGGTGCCGGGGGGTGTCCGCCCTTTTTCAATTATGAATAAGAAACACTAATGTTTTAAACCAAGAAATCGAATCAATCATCAGTGCAACTCAATCTAGATTAGTGTCAAGACCAAGAAGAGGGGAGTGGCACATGGCCGAGATCGAGAAGAACGTCGTCGTACTGGTGGGTGCCGGCGGCATCGGCATCGCCATCGCGCGACGCGTGGCGCAGGGCAAGCACTTGGTGGTGACGAGCCTCACGCAGGAGGAGACCGATCGCGTAGTAGAGCGACTGAGGATGGACGGCTTCGACGTTACGGGCGTCGCCTGCGATCTGGGCAGCCGCGAGGACATCCTGGCAGTCATCGAGCATGCTCGGAAGTTCGGCCCCATCACAAACGTTATATGCGCGGGTGGCGTGAGCCCCAGCCAGGCGCCAATCGCCCAGATTCTTCGCGTGGACCTCTACGGGACCAGCGTCCTGCTCGAGGAGTTCGGAAAGGTCATCGCTCCCGGCGGCTCGGGCGTCGTGGTGTCCAGCCAGTCTGGTCACCGCCTGCCTGCCCTTACCCAGGAGCAGAACTGGGCGCTTGCCATGACCCCGACTGAGGAGCTGCTTGACCTCGGCTTCCTCTCCGAGGAGGCCATTGGCACGACGCTGCGTGCGTACCAGTACGCCAAGCGTTGCAACGTGCTGCGCGTGCAGAGCCAGGCGTGCGAGTGGGGCAAGCGCGGCGCGCGCGTCTTCTCCATCAGCCCCGGCATCATCATGACACCACTCGCGTTCGACGAGCTCAATGGCCCGCGTGGCGAGGGCTACCGCAAGATGCTCGACCTCATGCCCGCCAAGCGCGCTGGCACCGTGGACGAGATGGGCGCGCTCGTGGCCTTCCTCATGGGCCCCGAGGCGACCTTCATCACGGGCACCGACATCCTGTGTGACGGCGGCTGCACGGCGGCATACTGGTACGGCGACCTGCAGTACCTGCAGGAGAACTGGTCCAAGTCCTAGCGCGGGCATGGTCCGGGCGCCTCGTGCGTTTGGACCCGCTCGCTCAGAGGGGTTTAGATGGGGGTGAGGAGTTGACGAAGAGCGATGCGCAGGTTATTCACGCGATGTGTGCCAGCATGTGGGTACGGCGACCGACGATAATGCGTGCATTGGGAGCAAGGCTTTGTGGCCTCACGCGGCAAGACATCTCCGCTGCTACGGGCATAGCGCTTGGCGGCACGCTCACCTCAACTCTCGACGAGCTTGAGGCGAGAGGATTTCTTCGGCGCTACCACGCGTATCGCAAGAAGGAGCGCGAGGCGCTCTATCAGCTTATCGATCCCTTTTCGCTTTTTTACCTTCGATTTGTTGAGGGACAGACCAACGAGCATTTCTGGTTCGACAACCATCAGAGCGGGGTGGTTCATGCTTGGGAGGGATATGCGTTCGAGCTTGTCGCCCTGCTGCATCTGGAGCAGATTCGCAGCACTCTTGGTATCGCGGGGGTGGCCTACGATGCCAGTTCATGGAGGAGTTCCACAAGTGATCCGGGATTGCAGATCGACTTGGTGGTGGATAGGGCCGACGGAATCATCAACCTGTGCGAGATGAAGTTCTCACGTGAACCCTTCGAGATTACGAAGGCGTATGATGCGGCGCTTCGTCACAAGCTGACGTCCTTCTTGCGCGAGACTGGTACGCGCAAGTCGCTACACCTGACCATGGTAAGTCCATACGGTGTAAAGAGAAACGCCTACTGGCAAGATGTCCAGGCCGAGATAACCGCCGACGATTTGTTTGCGTAGGGGAGGACGTGGTGCCGCGTGCCGGGCAGGGCTGACCGCTTCGTGTTTGTCCACGGACGCTTCGAGGCGCCTGTTTCCCATGAGTTCGGGAATGCGTGCGAGCCCCTCGCCGTCCTCGTGGACAAACACGAAGCGGTAGCGCTGCCCACGTTTGGCCGCCACGCGGTCGTACTTGCCACCGACAAGCCCAAACGCGAGGCGCTTCCATAGGGGCAACCCCGCGCGTCGTGCGAACTCGCCGTTGGGAAGCCCGCGAAGCGACACGAGGGTGCCGCCTTGCCTAAGCACGCCGAACTCCTTTGGCGGCTCTGCACGATGCCCGCCTTGCGAAGCAATCCTGCGAGCTTGCGCACGTAGCTCGCGTTCGTGCCCATGCTCTCGGCCATCTGCTCGGACGACATGGGCGTCTTGGCCTCCGAGACAAGGACGAGAAGATGCAGGGCGGACGAGAGGCGGGTGTCCTTCATCGCGCGGCCTCGAACGACGTGACGTACTCAAATTCAAATTCAAATTCACATATCGTCTGTTCCAGATTGGAACGGAGAACCCGTCCCCTGTTCCACGTCCCCTGTTCCACGCGCGAGAAGTTCAGGCTTGCAAATCGCCGCGCGAGGGAATACCATAGCACCGACAAAGGGGAGCTTGTGCATGCAGGCTGAGAACGGGCAGTGTGGCCCGGACCCGTGACCTGATTTGGGTAATGCCAACGTAGGTAGATATTGCGTCCGATACTTTCGGGTGGTTCGCGAGCAGTCATACCTATGGGGTATGACTGCTTTTTATTTGAGGAGGTAACTGTGCTTGGCGATTGCATTGAAAACGTACGGAAAAGGGTGCCGCTGGTTCACAACATCACAAACTACGTAACGGTCAACGATGTGGCGAATGTGATTCTTGCGTGCGGGGGAAGCCCGATTATGTCTGACGAGCCGGAAGACGTCGAAGACATTACGAGTATCTGCGGTGGTCTGAACATAAACATCGGCACGCTCAACAAAAGGAGCATCGAGGGAATGTTTCTCGCTGGGGCAAGGGCAAACGAACTGGGTCATGTGACGCTGCTGGATCCTGTGGGCGCGGGAGCTTCGACGCTGCGCACCAATACCGCGATTGGCCTTATGGAAAAGATCGAGTTCACGGTTATTAGGGGAAATATTTCCGAGATAAAGACGCTCGCAAGCGGCAGTGGCACCACCAAGGGTGTCGACGCGGACGTCGCGGACGCCGTGACGGACGAAAGCTTGGACAATGCGGTTGACTTCGCCAAGGCGCTGGCGGCAAAGACGACATCGATTATCGCCATAACCGGTGCCATAGATCTCGTGGCGGATGCACAAAGGTGCTTCGTAATACGGAACGGCCGTCCCGAGATGGGGAAGATCACGGGCACGGGATGCCAGCTGTCCGGCATGATGACGGCATTCGTAACGGCCAACCCGGACGCTGCGCTGGAAGCCGCTGCCGCCGCGGTGTGCACCATGGGGCTTGCCGGAGAGATCGGTTGGAGCCGCATGCAGGAAGGCGACGGCAATTCCACCTACAGAAACCGTATTATCGATGCGATATATCACATGGATGGAAAGACCCTCGATGCGGGGGCAAAGTACGAGGTCAAATAGGGAGATGAATCCTGTATGAAAATGGGGTTGCAGGAAGCGCTGGCCGAGTCGCTGCTTTTGTATGCGGTAACCGACCGCCATTGGCTGGGCGACCGAAAGCTCTGCGACGTTGTGCAAGAGAGCCTGGATGGCGGAGTGACGTTTTTGCAGCTGAGGGAGAAAGACCTTGACGACGAGCGCTTCTTTGAGGAGGCGGTAGAGCTCCAGGCAATGGCAAAGAAGTATGGCGTGCCGTTTGTGATCAATGACAACGTGGACATTGCCATGCGCATGGATGCGGATGGCGTGCACGTTGGCCAAAACGACATGGAAGCGGGAGACGTACGCGCTCTCATAGGTCCAAACAAGATACTCGGCGTGTCGGCGCAGACGGTGGAACAAGCCGTGCGCGCCCAGGAGCGAGGCGCCGACTATCTGGGAGTGGGCGCGGTGTTCCCAACGGGATCAAAGGACGATGCCGTGGAGGTATCGCACGAAACGCTCAAGGCCATCTGCGAGGCGGTTTCGATTCCCGTTGTGGCAATCGGTGGCATCACCCAGGAGAACACCCCGCTGCTCAAGGGAAGCGGAATATGCGGCATCGCGGTTATCAGCGCCATCTATGCGCAAAAGAACATTCGCGAAGCGACGTCGGTGCTAAAGAAGGTTACCGAAGGTACGGTTAAGGGCTGATCGAGCAACTATGAAGTTTGGAAAAGACGTAAAAGGCGTAATCCTCGACGTCGACGGGGTTTTGCTCGACTCGATGGAAATCTGGAAGGACCTTGGGGCCCGATACCTTGCAACACGAGGCGTCGAGCCACAGGTGGGACTTGGAGAGACCCTCTTTTCCATGAGCATGGAGCAAGGGGCGTCGTATCTAAAGGAAACCTACGGACTCCAGAGCACCCCGGACGAGGTATTGGGCGACCTAAAAAGCATGCTGCGGAGCTTTTATCTCCACGAAGTGCGTTCCAAAGAAGGGGCGACGGAGCTGCTGATTGTGTTGGATAAGGCGGGGGTCAAGATGGCGGCGGCCACATCGAGTCCGCGTGACCTCATTACGGCAGCGTTGGAGAGAAACGGACTCATTGCGTACATAAGCAGGATCTTTACAAACGCCGAGGTGGGTTCGAGCAAGCACTCGCCACAGATATACAACGTTGCCGCCACTTATTTGGAACTCGCAAACCGGGAGGTCTGCGTGTTCGAGGACTCGCTGTATGCGCTGCAAACAGCTGTCAAGGCGGGGTACCACACCGTGGGGATATACGACAAAAACGGAGAGGCGGACCAGCGGGGATTGGAAGAGTCTGCCGAAGTTTACGTAAGGAGCCTCGCGGAGCTGATGCGGCTGTTCTAAAGAGGTTTTAAGCGGCAGGTCGGGGGCACCACTTTCTGTCGCTCTACAAAAGGTGAATGCTTTGTTGAAGGGAGAAGAATAGTGAATAAGGCATTGACTATCGCAGGATCGGATTCGTGCGGAGGCGCCGGCATTCAGGCAGACATCAAGACGATGACCATGAATGGGGTATACGCAATGAGCGCCGTTACGGCCCTCACTGCCCAAAATACCACCGGCGTAACTGGCATACAGGACGTAACACCCGAGTTTCTTGGCTTGCAGCTGGACGCAGTGTTTGAAGACATCTTTCCCGACGCGGTAAAGGTGGGAATGGTGTCCTCGTCCGAGCTGATTGAGGTCATCGCAAATAAGTTGACGCAATACAAAGCGACCAACATCGTGGTCGATCCGGTAATGGTGGCAACGAGTGGAGCGCGCCTCATAGAGGAGAGCGCGATCGAGACTCTTAAGGCTAAGCTGCTGCCTCTTGCAACGGTAATCACACCCAATATTCCAGAAGCCGAGATTTTGGCCGACATGGCAATCGGCGGAGAGACGGACATGGAAAAGGCGGCGATGGTTCTTTACCAACGTTACGGGTGTGCGGCGCTGGTAAAGGGTGGCCACAGAGTCAACGATGCAAACGACGTGCTGTATGGTGCCGATGTGGACCAGCCGATGTGGTTTAAAGGAAAGAGGATCGACAACCCCAACACCCACGGAACGGGATGTACTCTCTCGAGCGCCATCGCGTCGAACCTGGCAAAGGGGTGCAGCCTTTCCGAATCGGTAGACAAGGCCAAGGCATATCTCTCCGGCGCTCTTGCGGCAATGCTCGACTTGGGAAAGGGCTCTGGCCCCATGGCGCACAATTTTGCTCTTGAGGAGGCAAGGTAGCATGAATGCAAAAAATGTGATGTTTGATGGGTACGCGGCGCAGTACGACGAATGGTTCATGAAAAACGACAACCTGTTTGCAAGCGAGCTCAAGCTGTTCCAAAAGGCTTTGGGAAACATCGAGGGAAAAAGGCTGCTATCGGTGGGTTGCGGCAGCGGCCTCTTCGAAAGCTACATCGACTGTACGAACCTTGAGGGAATAGAGCCGTCCGAGGACATGGGAAAAATCGCACAGAAGCGCGGCATCAAGGTCATAAGCTACAGCACGATAGAAGACGTTGACCTGGCGGACAGCACGTACGACATTATCTACTTCAACGGGAGCTCCAGCTACATTGCCGACCTCAGGCCCGCCTACGACAAGTGCAAGCGCGCCCTAAAGGAAGGCGGCAGGCTCGTATTGCTCGACGTTCCCAAGGAGAGTGCGTTTGGCTTCATGTACCTCCTTGGCAAGAGTCTGAACACCTACGACCATGAGTTCCTAGATGGCGCGATGCCCGAGCTTCCCTATCCGTTGGCCCTTGCCGCCAGCGGGGTTTGGCACACGACGGAAGAGAAGATCGGCATTCTTGAGAATCTTGGCTTCGCGAACTTGTCCTATTACCAGACTCTGATAAAGAATCCCTTGTATACGAACGAAGAGCCGGAAGAGGTTTTGGAAGGCTACAAGAGCGGGGGATACGTTGCCATCGTCGCAGAATGCTAGGGAGTCAACCGTGAGGCTTTCAAAGGTGCTGCACGAAAGCGTGCGGGAGCTGTGGGCGCAGGCGGCAGAGAAGCCTTTTGTCGTCGAAATGGCCACGGGGGTCCTCGATGAGCGGCGTTATCGCTATTACATGATTCAAGACTACCTGTACTTGCTGGACTACATAGACATTCTTGAGCGCATAAGGGAGCGAGCAGACGATTTGGCGCTCAAGGAGTTCATCGGTTTCGTTATTGCGCAAACCAACAAAGAAACGACGCAGGTGCACGTGCCGCAGATGAGAGCGCTTGGCATTACGGAGGATGATGTGGCCCAGTGCCCCAAATGCTCCGTGATAGTTGAATACATTGACTATATGCGCAGACAGGTGGAGGAAGGGGGCGTCCTCGCGGGCCTTACCGCCCAGCTGCAATGCTCTTGGGTCTATGCCTATATTGGGCAACGCATGATGGAGAAGTACCCTATGCAAATCGCGGCTTCTCCTTATAGGGGTTGGTTCGAGGCCTACACGTGCGACGATTACGTTGCAGCGAACCAACAATGGATAGACGTTCTTGATGCGCAGGCTGCTGGCATTCAGGATGGCGAAGCAAAACAACTCTGCGAGATTTTCCAAACGTGCGCGGCATACGAGAACAGACTGTGGGATGAGCTCTATAGGTAGCGGCGTGGAACAGGGGGCGGGTTTTCCGTTCCACGTTCCTCGGAAAGTGGAACGGAAAACCCGCCCCCTGCTCCACGCCAAACCGCCCGACGTGATCCCTGTTCTATGTATAATTAGGCATATTCCCCTTTGTTTGCTATCGAAAGGACTAAAACATGCCGAGTTTTACCGCAAAGGAATGGAACGCGAGCGGTGCCATATTCAGCTATGGGAAGATGGATCTCCGCTGCTTCGTGGTTGAGGTCGTCCTTAGCGAGGACGTGCGTGGCGATATGCTGCAGGCCGCCGTGGACAAGGCGTTGGAGCGCCTGCCCTACTACCGTCAGACGTTCGTGCGCAAAAAGGGCCTGTACTACTATGCCAGCAACGACTTGCCGTTCCTTGTTGCGGAATGCGATGAGGCTCGCACTGTGGGCGGAACCGGCACCAACTATCACATGGTGGACGTTACCTACTCCGGCCGTACGGTGCGCTTTGCCATGAATCACGCCTTCTGCGACGGGCTTGGCCTCAACCGCCTTATCGAGGCGACGCTCTACCACTACTTCTGCCTTAAGGATGGCAAGGAGTATACGAGCGAAGGGATCATAACTGAGGCGGTACCCTACGATCCGGCTGAGGAGTTTGATGCCTTTGCCACAAAGACCGATGCGGACGTCGAGGAGCTCAAGAAGCTTTCCGGAGGCGAGGTGCGATTCCGCCTGCCCGAGCTGGACGAGCGGGGCAACCAAGGACCCACCATGCACCGCCTGCCGCTTAAGGTGCGCACCGGGGACCTGCTGGGCTGGTGCAAGGCGTGCGGAAGCTCGCCGGCCTCCGCGATATCCGCGTTTGCTGCCCTAACCGTGGAGCGCGAGCATCATCCGAGCGAAGGCGTGGTAATGAACGTGCTGCCTATTTCGTTGCGCAGGTTCCTGCATGCAGACAAGACCTTCAAAAACTGCAGTGCGGCGGTGTTCTTGCCCGTGAGGCCCGAAGATGCGCGAACCAAGTCTGCAACTGAGCTTGCGGCGCAGTTGCGCGGGACGATGAAGGAGCAGATGGGCGAGGAGATGGCGTTGCTGCTCTCGTCTTCCATCAACATGATGACCCACTTGGGCAAAAAGATGCCCTTCTTCTTCCTCAAGACCAAGATATTCTCGATGCCACAAACACGTCCGCAGGACACTTTTTACGTGGACTACGTGGGCAGTCTTAAGACGCCTGGCTACGAGGGCCAAGTCGTCGACGTACGCTACCTCAATGCCGACCCCTGCGGTGGCTCGGCCTTTATCCTTATGAGCGAGACGGCAGGATACTTCCACATCAGCTTTTCGCAGACCTTCGCGAGCGACCGATACCGTAAGGCGTTCTGCGCGGCGCTGGATGAGGCGGGCATAGCCTACGAGTTGCTGCCCGCAGAGACTTACCTCAACCCCTTGGCGGAGATGCCCCCAAAGTAGGGGCGGGGACAGCCATTTAAAATTTCATATCTCACCTGTCAAGAGGGAGAACCCCTCCCAACAGGTGATAAAATCTGGCATAGAGATGCGGAACTTAGAGATAGGTGGCATTATGGCGACACAGCCCGAATTCCAGATCAAAGAGCAGAACTTCAGCGGTGTGCACAACTGCTTTCGCACGACGCCGCACCGAACCTATGTGGTGGACGTGCACATCTCCACGGACGTGCGCGGCGACATCCTGCAAGAGGCAGTGAACGACGTGATCGAGCGCGCGCCCTACTTTAGCGATGCCTTGGTGGAGCGCGACGGAGACTTCTTCTATGCAAAGAACCCACTTCCGATGGAGGTTGCCGAGGGAGGCCTGCGCGCGGTGGGCGGTCCGGAGACCAACTGGCACTGCCTCGACGTAACCTACGAGGGCAACGTGATGAGCTTCTCGATGTTTCATGCACTGTGCGACGGACTGGGCCTCAACCTCTTCATCGAGTCTGTGCTCAATCGCTACTTCTGCCGCAAGGACGGGGTCGAATATTTGGCCGACGGCCTGCGCGTACCGGGGCAACCCATGCTCGAAGGCGAGGAGATAGATCCCTTTAGTAGGACCTACGAGCTGTCAGAGGACTACTCGAACGACATTTTCAGGGAGAAGTTCTATCACCTGCCCGAGAATGACGAAGCTCCTTTGGATGAAATGCGCGGCGTTAACTTCCGCGTGAGGGAGAGCGAGTTCATGGAGCTCGTGCGCTCGTGCCAGAGCTCTCCCGTCGCCACGCTGCAGGTGCTCATGTCAGACGCCGTAATGCAGGTTCACCCCGACACGAATGAGACGGTTGGTGCCCTCATACCAGCTTCCTACAGGAAGGCTCTCGGAGTACCCAACACGTTCAAGAATTGCGTAGGCGCCCTTCGCCTGGCGTATAGACCCGAGCAGATGGCCAGTCTGGACTTTACCGCGCGATGCCAACTCATGCGTCAGATTCTGCGCGAGTCAAACAAACCCGAAACCGCACTCTACACGGCAAACGCGATGGGTGGGGCCGTGCGCAAGGTTGGCCAGGCGATGCACAGCTACCCCGAGAAGCTCCAGGTGCTCAACTTTGCCAAGAACGCCAACAACGACACGTTTATGCTCGACTATGTGGGCAGCCTGCGCTCGCGGGGCT
This sequence comes from uncultured Coriobacteriaceae bacterium, assembly GCA_902803315.1. GTDB lineage: Bacteria > Actinomycetota > Coriobacteriia > Coriobacteriales > Atopobiaceae > RUG440. The sequence goes on along the minus strand of CADCPM010000031.1, from coordinate 4,185 downwards.
TCGAGGACCAGATCGTCTCCACGCACTACAAGGCTACCAACTTACAACCGAACATGAGGACCGTTACGCTGTACATCACGGCAACGGCGGGCTATTTCGACATTGAGTTGGTGCGCGCCTTCCAGAGCGACGTGTATGAGGGCGCGCTGGCCGAGCAGCTCGAGAAACAGGGCATCGCCTTTGTGCAAGGGGAAGAGAGTTCCTACATCACGCCTGAGAACGGCCTGATTAGGAGCCTGGGCTTGCAATAGCGACCTTTGCGGGGGGTTCGTTGCCCATGCCACTAAAGCATGCCGAGCAGCTTGCACATGAGCGCGGAGCCAGAGCAGCTGCAGTCGAAGCGAATATGAGTTGCACATGCGTCTACGGTGCCATATTTGGAGCCCGTCGTTTAGGGCCGGATGCTAAAGACTACCTGTAGCTCAGAATTTCCTTCGTACTTTACCCCCACAAACGATGCGTCTTGGTACCCTAGCCCCTTGAGCCGATGGGAAAAGTCGCACGCGTCGTCCAACCAATACTGCTTTTCCGTGTTTGCGCCACGAACTACGAGGGCAACGGAAAACAGATCGTCACCATAATCTGGAACGGGCTCGCATTCCCACGCCATGGGGCTTGGCCGCTCGTTTCGAATGGATGCCAGGTAGCCTGCGGGGAGAGGAATGGAGCCGAGGCGATCCGTATTTACCCACTCGAGCTGCCCGCCGTCTTGGTCGATTAGGGCGTTGGGGATGCTCTTCACGTCGCAACGCATCGGAACAATGAGGACGGGTCGTCCACCGAGTACGTAAAACCAAGGCTCTCTAGCCTCTTTTGGCTCGACGACGACACCCGACTCTTCCAAGAACTCCTGGCGCACGCGTTCGGCAAGCGTTGCGTCCTCCCGTTCGAGCTTGCCTCCCAACAGCTCATACTCTTCGCGTTCGTTTATCCGTAGGAGATGCCTGCCTCCCACCGCAGCTATTCCTTTTACCGATATCTTGAACAACGTTCCTCCGCTCAAATGGCTATGCTGATAACTATGTTACGTTTTCGGTTGGTGTATTACGGCCAATGGATTTTGGCAGTAAGGCCACTGTTGCAAAAAAGCTAGGCAATGGCCTCGCCATGCTTGTAAGAAGGGTGTTGGGCGAGCTGAGCGAAGCATACCCATAGGTCGGCAACGACGGACGACCTCCCCTACAGCATGGGCAGGTTCTACCAGGCGACTGGCACCCAATTCTTGATTGTTATCGACGTTGCGGTGAAAGGTGACAACATGGAGTATCGGGCGAACGTCAACGGGCTCGACGTTTTGGCGTCTTATAGCGATGGGAGTGTGGCACAGATATTCCTGCCGCTGCTCAGGTACCTTGGTGAGCTCAGTTACAAGAAGGGCTCTCGCGTGCTCGCAATGCTTGCGGCTCCTCCTGCGGCAGGCAAGTCGACGCTTGGGGCATTCCTTGAGCATCTCTCGCGGTGCACTCCTGGACTGAGCCCCTTGCAGGTTATCGGCATGGACGGCTTTCACCGCCACCAGGACTACCTGGAAACGCATACCATGGTGCGCGATGGGGTGCAGGTGCCCATGGCGCAGTTCAAGGGCGCTCCCGAGACGTTCGATGTGAATCTGTTGCGTGCGGCCCTCGAGAGCGTGGCCTCGGGCGAAGACTGCCCGTGGCCAGCCTACGACCGCACCATCCATGATCCCATTGACGATGCGCTGCGCGTAACGGGAGACATCGTGCTGGTGGAGGGCAACTATCTGCTGCTCGACTGGCCCGAATGGAAGGGCTTGCGTTCGTTGGCCGACTACACGATGGCGATTACGGCGGACCCCAAGGTTCTGCGTGAGCGTCTGATAAACCGCAAGGCGTCGAGTGGCATGCCGCGCGCTGAGGTCGAGGAGTTCGTTGAGCGCAGCGACCTCTACAACGCGCGCACGGTTCTGGCGCATACGGCGTCGCCTGACCTCATGCTCCGACTTCTGTCCAGCGGCGAGTACGTTCGGGTTTCGTAACTTGCACGCATAAGGGGATGGCCATACCTCACTCCTGTCGGAGCCAATGCTCTGGATAGCACGTGTCCACTGCGTCGCAGATCAGGCTCGCCAGGTTGTCGCTCGCGTTGAAGAGGGACACGTATCCCTCGAGGTCCTTGGCCTTCTGGCGCAGCATGCCGCGCCTGTTGAGGACGAATATGTGGCACCTGCGCTTCCCGTTCTTGGCGTCTTGGACCATGTTTGCGCCGGAGGAGTTTCCGTCGAGGGCAATGAGGACCGAGGGTCTGCGCTTGAAGACTTCGTAGGCGACGCTCTTGTAGATGCCCATGGGGCTTGGCTCGATGGAGACGCGTATGCGCACGCCGGCCCGAGTGAGGGCCTCGGCCTCCTTTTGACCGATTTGAGCCGGCACGAAGGCGTAGACGTCGTACCGCCCTCGGTTGTGCTCGACCACATAGCGCTCGTAGCCCGAGAGACTGTGGCCGACTACCAAAAACATCTTGTTCGGGTCTCCCTTGGTGAGAACGTCGTCTAAAAGGGCGCATACGTCGTGACGCCGCCTGGTGGCGTGGCGGTCGTTGTTGAAGGATCCGCCCACGAGGATCACCGGCACCCGGTCGCAGGGAAGCTCCTCGATCCTTTCCAAGAAGACCGTGGCGCTGTCTATGGCGTCGGGTAGGTCCAGCAGCGTCTCCTCCGGCGGTTGCTGTGCCAGCATCTCCGCTGCATAGTAGGCCTCAACGTTTTCCGCGCCCGCCTCTTGGACGAAGGCGCGCATCTTCTCCTCGAGGGCGGCGAGGCCGCGGCACCGCACCGCGTCCTCCGCTCGACGCATGGCGACGAGCTCCGCATCCGAGAGGTCGAGCGTCTTCTGGAGCGCGAGCTGCTCGTCGATCGAGTCCGTCCCGTATATGGCCCCGCCGTCCGTCCCCTGCACGCAGGGCACGCCCGCCGCCAGGTACTGGCGCAGGGGGTGGCGCTCCAGCTGGCTCAGGTTGTTGAGCCTAACGTTCGAGGTTATCTGGAACTCCAGGACGGCGCCACTCTTCCTTAGGTCCTCTAGCAGCTGACGCCCCCTGTTCGACGCGAGGTTTCTGGTGTAGAGCCCATGGCCAATCCTGACGAGGGGCATGGGTTGTCCTGGGGCCAGTCCCTCGCGCACGCACCCGATCGCGTTGGCAACGTTGTCCCGCAGGCCATCGTTTTCCCCGGCGTGGATACGGATCGTGAAGCTGGGGTGGTCTGCCGCGATTCGGTCGAGCTCCGCCACCAACGGAGCCAAGTCGCGTATGTCGTTGATCTCCTCGCCGACGATGTCGCTGCCCGCCACGTACGGGTCTCCCGCTACCGCTCGTATGGCCTGCAGGTTCTTGCGCAGATAGCCGTCCGGGGCGATTTTGTCTTTAACGATCGTGAGTGGCGTTCGCCGGACCGCTGCCAAGAAGCGCAGCGTGACCCCGGTCTCACGTGTGATGGCCGGCATTACCGCATGTACCTCGGCCAGCATGCGTGGCGCGTCCTCGGGCTTCGCCAGAGTCGTGTCAGAGATCTCCGCATAGTCGACGCCGTATGCGGCGTAGGTCCGCGCGATCCAAAGCAGCTTGTCTTGGAAGACGCTGTTTGTGGAGAACACCGGGTGGATTCGGTCCCTTTCCATCGCGGCGAGGGCCTGGACTATCTCGCGGTCGGGAATTCGTCCGATGCCGTCGAATTGGATGGGGTCGTCGGCAGGCACCCCTTTGCAAAAGACGTAGCGGTACAGGTAGACCTTCTCGAGGTTGGTGAAGACGGCCTGTCCGTCCTTCATGATGGCTAGCGATGCCCTTATCCTAGGGATGTTCCACGCCGCGTTGCTGAGGTTCTGCAGTATGAGAGAGGCGAAGTTCAAAAACGTCCCGTCGTCGATCCTGCGGTTCAGGTACTTTCCCTTGAGCGGGGAGCCGCGAAGCTCTGCCGCAGCCTTGGCCCGTCGCGTCGCGAGGAGTCGCTCCTGTTCGGGCGATACCCGCAGGCCCAGCTTTTTGATGTAGTAGAGCGGGTAGCGGATCTGGTGGTGGATGCCCAGCGCGATGAGGACATCCGGGTCCAGGTTGGCGTTCATGTGGGTGTGCAGGTCGGTGCGGAACTTGCACTCGCGCAGGATGTAGGTCTTCACGACGGTCTTGCGAAAGTCCTGACGGTAGTCCTTGGTTTGGCTCATCAGG
>CADCPM010000030.1 GCA_902803315.1 uncultured Coriobacteriaceae bacterium | reverse complement strand
CAAGGTTGCCCAGGGCGACGTCATCGACGTCGAGAAGCTCGACGCGCAGCCTGGCGACAAGGTAGAGCTTGACGTCCTGATGCTGAACGACGGAGCCACCAGCACCATCGAGGCAGCGGATCTCGAGGGCAAGAAGGTCATCGCCGAGGTCTTGGACCAATTCAAGGGCCAGAAGGTCATTGTCTTCAAGTTCAAGAAGCGCAAGCGCTATCGTCGCACCAAGGGCCATCGCCAGAATCTCACGAAGCTCAAGATCGTAGAGCTCCCTGTTGAGGAGGCGGCCACCAGCGCGTCCACCGAGGATGCCGAGTAGGTAAAGTCCGAGCGCACGCTCAAGAGAAGATAGGCAGGTAGCACTATGGCTCATAAGAAAGGCTTGGGTTCCTCTCGTAACGGTCGCGACTCTCGCGGTCAGCGCCTTGGAACCAAGATTTACGGCGGTCAGGCAATCAAGACCGGTCAGATTATCGTCCGTCAGCGCGGCACGCACATTACCCCTGGCGAGAACGTCGGCCGTGGTAAGGACGACACGCTGTTTGCGCTCAAGGACGGAGTGGTGGAGTTCACCAAGGGTGCCAAGCACTACGTGCACGTACGCACTACGGCTTAGGGCACTTCGTTTGGCAAAGTAGCAGAAGGCCTCCAGCTTTCATTCTTTAGGGAGTGGAAGCTGGGGGCTTTCTCCTATGCATCCGAGACTCCTATGAGGTGATTCGATGTCCATGTTCACAGATATGTCGCACATAAACGTGCGCGGTGGCGATGGCGGCGCCGGCTGCATGTCGTTCAGGCGCGAGGCGTTTGTTCCCAAAGGTGGGCCTGACGGGGGAGACGGGGGCAACGGCGGCAGCGTGATAGTCCAAACGGACCCGCAGCTCTCGTCGCTTATCGACTACCGATACAAGCATCATTTTAAGGCTGAGCGCGGTACCCATGGGCAGGGCGCGCGCAAGCGGGGTCGCGATGGAAAAGACCTCGTTCTTCGTGTGCCATTGGGCACGGTCGTCCGCGAGCTCGATCCCCAAACGCAAAAGCCGATGTACGAGATTGCCGACCTCACCCAGCCTGGCGACCGTGTGGTGGTGGCTCCCGGTGGAGTGGGAGGTCGCGGCAACATACATTTTGTGACTTCGGTGCGACGCGCCCCTGCGTTCGCGGAAAAGGGCGAGCCTGCCATTGAGCATTGGATCGAGCTCGAGATGAAGCTGCTGGCGGACGTCGCGCTTGTGGGCATGCCGTCGGTGGGGAAGAGCTCTCTCATCGCTCGAATCTCTGCCGCACGCCCCAAGGTGGCAGACTATCCCTTTACTACGCTGGTGCCCAATTTGGGTGTGGTACGAACTCGTGACGGCCGTTCGTTCGTGGCGGCGGACGTTCCTGGCCTCATTGAGGGAGCAAGCGTTGGCAAGGGACTTGGCCATCAGTTCCTCCGCCATATTGAGCGAACGGCATTGATATTGCATCTGGTGGACCTCACGGGCGGATTTGAGGACCGCGATCCGGTGCAGGACTATCGCACCATCAATGCCGAGCTGGCTGCCTATGCCGCGGAGCTTGCGGAAAGGCCTCAGATCGTGGTGGCCAACAAATGCGACATGCCCGATACCGATGTTGCAATAGAGGTGCTTCGCGAGGAAGTCGAACGCGACGGGCTTCCGTTCTTTGCCATTTCGGCCGTCACGGGCGAGGGCGTGGACCGATTGGTGTCGGAGACTGCGCGACAAGTGGCAGAGCTAAGGAGTGCTGCGACCTTTGACGAGGAACAGCATAGGCGCGACCTTGCGGGCGTGTGGGAGCGACGTCGAGCCGCGCGAGACAGAAGCATCACCGTTACGCGCGAAGACGACGGCGCATGGCGCGTGCACGGCACGGACATCGAACGCATGGTGGTCCAAACTGACTGGGAAAACGATGAGGCAATCGATTACTTGCAACATCGCTTCGCTCGTCTGAAGCTGGAGGACACTCTTGCCAAGGCAGGGTGTAGAGAGGGGGACGAGGTCCGTATCCTGGGCTTCGCCTTTACCTATACGACGCATGCCAATGACTTTGAGGAAGAGACTCCGTTGGCGGATGAGGACGAGTCGGAACGCCTTGATGCGGAAGAAGGAGAAGCGCATGTCGGTTAGTGAGCAGTTTGAGGGTCTGGTGGTAGTGAAGATTGGCTCTTCCACGCTTACGACCCCCGAAGGAACGGTTGACGATTGCTACATTCGCGACCTCTGCGGCCAAGTTGCCGAGCTCCATAAGCAAGGCCATCCTGTGATCATAGTGACGTCGGGTGCCGCGGCGGCTGGTCGTGAGCGGCTGGGCTTCTCTTCGCGTCCGAGCGACATTCCCTCGTTGCAGGCTTGCGCGGCCGCTGGTCAGGCGGCTTTGACTGAGTCATACGCCAAGGAGCTGGCCAAGCTTGGCATCGCGTGTGGCCAAGTGTTGCTTACGAGGCGTGACGTGGTTGATCGCGAGAGCTACCTTAACGTTCGTAACACCTTTGACAGACTGCTGGAGCTCGGAGCGGTTCCCGTGGTTAACGAGAACGACACCGTGAGCGTCGCGGAGTTTGCGTTTGGCGACAACGACATGCTTGGAGCCATCGTCGCGGCACTGGTGGGAGCATCGCTCTACGTAGTCTTGTCGGATGTGGATGGCCTCTATACGGCCAACCCCTCCACCAACAGCGATGCAGAGCTCATACGGCAGGTGAGCTCGGTTGATCGCAAGGTGGCCAGCATGGCTGGAGGCGCGGGCTCTACGATGGGGACGGGTGGCATGGCATCAAAGGTGCGCGCCGCCCGCGCGATGATTGCGGCCGGAATCCCCATGATCATTTGTCACGGCCGTCGCGATCGCGTATTGGTGGACGCGGTGCTCGGAGATGACGTTGGAACGCGTTTTGAGAGTGACATGCCGGGCCATGGGAGTGGTCGCAAGCTTTGGATTGGGCTCGCCGAGGTGCCACACGGTGTGGTTACCGTAGATGACGGTGCCTGCAAGGCAATTGTGGACAATGGAGCCTCTCTGCTTCCCGTTGGAGTGCGCTCCACAAGCGGGACATACGCAGAGGGGGACGTGGTAAGCATTGTGGATGCCTCGGGCATCGAGATCGCAAGAGGCGTAACGCGCTATTCCAGCGATGACATGGTTCGCATACGAGGGCTCAAGCTGGACGTGATCGGACGATTCCTGCCGGACAAGCAAGACCAGCCGGCCGTACACCGAGACGAGATGCTGGTGTTCTAAGGGAAGGCGCTAAGCGGAGACAGACAAGTCTGGACAAGGGGCGGGGCGGGCGGCGCTCCACGGCGCAGTTCGCGAAGCGCTGCCGAGCACGTGTTCAGCCCCCGCGCCTTTGTCCGGACCGCAAGCGGCGACTCACGAAGTGAGCGAGCGAAGCGAGCGTGGAGCCGCATGCGGGACCGGCGAAGGCGCGGGGGCCTGAACAGTAGCCAGATAGGAATCTGCACTACTCTAAGCTAGGCATAATTGCAGCGCTCTTGTGTGTGGCGTGCTATGCTAGTCCTTGTCTGTTGAAGGGAGACCCATGGACGACACAGAGGCGCTGCGCGTAGCCGAGGCAGTGGTAGAACGCGGCGATCTTCCCCTCTTGGGACGAGATCCCGGGGAAACATACAGGATGGGCATTATGGGTGGAACGTTTGACCCCATCCATAACGGTCACCTTGTTGCGGCAGAGCAGGCGTTTGACGATTTGTGCTTGGATGTGGTGGTCTTTATGCCCGCGGGACGTCCCGCTTTCAAGCAGGACAAGCGCGTGACGTCGGGAGAGGATCGCTATGCCATGACTCTGCTTGCCACCTCCGATAACCCGCATTTCCTTGCGAGCAGGTTTGAGGTGGATCGCGAGGGCATAACCTATACTGCCGATACTCTTGAGCAGCTGAGTGCCATATATCCCAAGAACGTCGAGTTCTATTTCATAACGGGAGCGGATGCAATCGCGGAGATTGTTACCTGGCGCGATGCGAGCAAGATTGCTCGTCTGGCGCATTTGGTCGGTGCCACGCGTCCCGGCTATGATCTTGCGCATGCCCGCGCAGCCTTTGAGGAGTCACCGTACGAATTCGACGTGACGTATTTGGAAGTTCCCGCCCTGGCTATATCGTCGAGCTATCTGCGTCAGCGCGTAGAGGCCGACCAAAGTCTTCGTTACCTCACGCCAGACCAAGTGACCGGCTACATTCACAAACATCACTTGTATGGCGTGAGGCCAAAGCGCTATGGATCTTCGGACCTCGAAGCGCAAGATCTTTGACACAGGGGAGGCGAACGTGCGTGAAAAAGAAAGAGAAGCACTCCGTTGAGCTGTGGCGACCGAAACAGCGCCCAGCCGTCAAATATGAGCCATGGCAAAACCTCACGCTCATGCGACTGGAGGCCGACACGCGTACGCAGCTCGCATCCAAGAAGCACAGGCTTGAACACTCCCTCTCGGTAGCTAGCATGGCCGAGCATTTGGCCATTATCTATGACGTAGACCCATTTCTCGCGCGAGCTGCGGGCTATTTGCACGATTGGGACAAGGTCGTTCCAACGCAGGAGCTCATACGACGAGCGCAACGCTTTGGTATTGACCTTGGCGTTCCCTTAGAGTCCGTGGAGCCTCTACTTCACGGTATGGTGGCGGCGCGTGAGCTCCCGGAGCGCTATCCACACCTGCCGTCAGAGGTATGGCATGCCATAGCTTGTCACACCTCTGCGGCTGAGGACATGAGTCCCTTGGACATGGTGCTGTTTGTGGCAGACGGCATAGAGCCGTTGCGTCGCGCGAGCGAGGGAATTCAACAGACGCGCGACCTCGTGGGCCGCGTTTCGCTGGAAGATCTTTTTTGGAACGCCTTCGTGGGCGGTCTCGTTTATGTGCTTGAGGGAGGCCGTTACCTGTATCCGCGTGCCATCGATATATACAACTCCCTTGCGCTGGATCGTTCCAAAACGAAGAGTCTTGGGGAAAGGAGAGCCTAAACATGGCAGTCACACCATTCGAACTCGCACGCATATGCGCAAAGGCGGCAGACGACAAAAAGGCGAGCGACCTCGTGCTGCTTGACCTAAGCGGTTTGTCGGACGTGTGCGACTACTTCCTTATCTGCACGGCGGACAACGCACGTATGCTTGGGTCCGTTGTGGATGAGATCGAGGAAAAGGTAAAGAAGAACACGGGCATGAACCCGCTCTCGCATGAAGGTCGCGCGGGAGCCAGTTGGGTGCTGCTCGACTACGGCTCGGTGGTCGTTCATGCATTCTTGCCCGAGGCACGCGACTACTATCGCATCGAACGCCTTTGGGGAGAGGCTCCTCGCGTGGACTGCCTCTAGCGCTTCTGTCGTAGCCTGAGGTCGCGGCCATAGGTGATGGAATCTTTGCCAAAGCGCTCTCGCAGCTCGTCGGTTACGTGTGAGAGCGCTGAGGAGGGTCTTGTCTCCTCGTCGCCAAAGAGACTCATCTGCTGGGGCGGCGCGTCAAAGCCGCTCATTGCAACTCCTACGAGGCGCACTGGCGTACCCTCTCGCCATAGCCCATCGAGCAAATCGCGTGCCGCAGGTCCGAACTCATGCTCATCGTCGCTTGGCATCGCAAGGGTGCTTTGTGCTGTGTGCACATGGCTTATGTCGAACTTGAGCTTAAGCGTGAGGTGCGATCCTTTGAGTCCCTTCTTCCGCAGTCGGGTTCCCACGAGCTCGCATACGTGTCCAATGGCGGCATTAATCTCGGCACGCGTTGTGAGGTCGCGGGCGAAGGTCCGCTCGTTGGAAACGGACTTTACTTCCTCTGGCGCATCGATTCTCTTGACGACGCTCTTCTCTTTTCCGGATGCCCTGACTACCAAGCGCGGGCCTAAGACGCCCAGGTGGGCGCGCATAAACTCCGGATCCTGACGCGCCAGATCGCCTAGCGTGCGAATGCCCAGCTTAGCCAAGGTACTTTGAGTTGCCTTGCCCACGCCCGAGAGGGCACGCACGGGCAGGGGAGACAAGAAGGATGACTCTGCGCCTGGAGGAACCACGGTGAGGCCATGGGGCTTCTGCTTTTCGGATGCGATCTTTGCCACGGTCTTTGAGGTCCCAATGCCAATAGAGCAGGTGATGCCCAGGGTGGCGACGCGTTTTTGTATGCGTTGGCAGATGGCTACGGGATTCTCGTTTGAATAGCGGCCTGGCGAGACGTCAAAGAACGCCTCGTCAATGGATACCTGTTCCATGAGGGGCGTCTCATCGAGGATGATATGCATCACCTGAGCGCTCATCTCTCTATATCGCTCATGGCGGCCGCGCGTCCATATGGCTTGAGGGCAGAGGCGCCTGGCCTGATAGGAGGGCATGGCGGAGTGGACGCCAAAAGTCCGGGCCTCGTAGCTTGCGGTCGATACGACACCGCGTTTGTCGGCAGAGCCACCTACTATTACGGGCTTGCCACGCCATTGCGGGTGGTCGAGCTGCTCCACCGATGCGAAGAACGCGTCAAGGTCCATCAACCCGATGGCAGGCCCATTCCATTCGGGCAACTCCTGCTGGTATTCTTCGAAAGCGCGTTCCATGGAAACTATGATGCAAGAGGTAGGGAGACCTTAAAGGTCGTGCCGTCCTGCTCGGTGCTGGCAACCGAAATATCACCACCATGGGACGTGGCTATGCCCTTGGCAATGGCGAGCCCCAGGCCGAAGCCCCCCGTGCGAGCGCTGCGGCTGCGCGCTTCGTCGGTGCGGTAGAAACGGTCGAAGACGTGGGGGAGGTCTTTCGGATCGATTACATTGCCGTGGTTGTTTACGGTAAGTACGCCATGGCGTCCTTCGCGTGCGAGCGTAACCGTAACCGGCGTTCCCACCGACGTATACTTGCACGCGTTGTCTATAAGAATCTTGCAGAGACGTCCCAACCACTCCTGATCGCCCTGCACGAAGAGCCCACTCTCTATGCTCTGGTCGATCTGAGTTCCGCGCTCGAACGCGATGGCGTCGAACTCAAGCGCAGAGCTTTCCACCAAGTCAGAGAAGTCCACCCTTTCTCGTTGCATGACTCCCTGCGCACCAGCGGAACTCTCGTCGGTTCGTGCGAGCTCAAGCAGCTCTTCCACAAGGTTTTTCATGTGCGCGGACTCGTCTGCGGTGCTATCGACCCATCTCATGGATTCCGAAGACAGGCTCGTGTCGGCCTTTAGGATCTGCATGTTGGCAATGATTACCGCCAATGGGGTCTTGAGCTCGTGGGAGGCGTCGGCAACGAAGCGCCGCTGCTGCTCCCATGCCTGTGCCACGGGCTTTAGCACCCAGGTCGAGAGGCATATTGAGATTATGAGTAGGACGCCCATGGCCACAAAGATGATCACAAGGTCCTTTACCGCAAGCGTCTGAAGGCTGAGGTCGATGGCGGATGTGTCGGCGATGGCTACTCGCCATGCGCCGCTTGTACGCTGTGCCCGCCGCCAGGCAACATGCAGCGAGTCGTCCCACCCAGTGTCCGCGGAACTTCTGAGGGCCGTGTCGATGACATTCGACAAAGTTGTAGAGTCAATGACGATCGGGGCGTCGTTGGTGGCGAGCACCACGCCGTTGGCGTCCAAATCCACGGCAAGCACGAGCATGTTCGCGCGTGCTCCGTCCTTGGGGTGATCCATATGGTCACCCTCCTCGCGTATGGCTATGCGAGGTAAGTCGAATATGCTTCCTTCGACGCTGTGCCTCAGTGCGTCGTCTGCAAGGTCGTGCTGGGTTTGCCAAGTGCTCACATAGCTGCCGCCTAGCACCGAAATGAGTACGGTGCCAACCAGGACCATAATGATAATGACAAACTTTCGCCTGAGGTTCTTGAGCATGGGACTACTCGATTACCTCCAAACGATAGCCCAGCATACGGAGCGTCGTTATCTGCACCTTTGAGTTAAGGTGATTCATCTTTTTGCGCAGGAACGAGACGTACGCCTCCACGGAGTTCTCGGAAGCCTCTGCGCCACCACCCCAAACGCGGGTGAGGAGATCCTGCTTGGACACGACGCGAGCCGTGGAGCTCATAAGCATGCGCATGACCTCGAACTCCTTGCCCGAAAGGTGCACCGAATTCTCGCCACAGCGCAGGTCGTGCGTGGTGAGGTCGAGCGTAAGGTCGCCAAACGACGCCTCCTCAAGAAGAACCTCACCCGTGCGACGCGTGAGGGCGCGCAGACGTGCGAGGAGCTCGGGCGCCTCGAAGGGCTTCGTCATGTAATCGTCGGCGCCGGCATCCAGTCCGTCCACCTTGTCGCTGGTGGAGGTGCGTGCGGTGAGCATGAGCACGGGTGTCGAGACGCCAGCCCGCCTGGTTTCGCGAACGACGTCGAGTCCGCTCATGCCGGGCAGCATGATGTCGAGTACGATCGCATCGTACATCCCGCTTTTCGCGAGCGTGAGTGCGGTGGTTCCGTCGTAGGTAACGTCCGTCTTTATTCCCTCGGTCTTAAGGATCTGGCAGATTGCATCCGCAAGATTCCGTTCGTCCTCAACTACCAATATGTACATGCGCATCCCTTCCTTAGAAGCCTTACGCTGCTCTTGTTCCTGCCATTGTGTCTGATATTACACATTCAAGCTTAATATCAAACTTAAGGCTCGTGCATTCACGTCTTCTCTACACGTTTAAATAAGTTGTGAGACATTGACAACAAGTAAAGTGGATATGCTCCACAAAATCTGCATCGCCATGGGCGTTGGTAAGTAGTATCCTAATGAGCTGCGTTTGGCTTTGCGGCGCAGCCACATCCGTTATCATCCGCGTCGCACCGTATGGAGGAGTTTTAATTGGCAGTCAAGATTCGTCTGGCACGTCATGGTGCCAAGAAGCGCCCGTTCTACCGTGTTGTCGTGGCCGATGGCCGCATGCCCCGCGACGGGCGCTACATCGAGCTAGTTGGGCGCTATAACCCCGTCTCGCAACCCAAGATGATCGACCTCGATCTGGAGCGCATCGACGCGTGGATGGCCAAGGGTGCCCAGCCCACCAACGCAGTGTCCCACCTCATCGCCATCGCCCGTGGCGAGAAGCCCGAGCCCGACAAGAAGGGCAAGATCTCCAAGAAGGCCGCGGCAAAGGCCGCTGAGGCTGCGGAGTAACCGTGGCGGATAACAACATGGCCGAGGAGACGCTCGAGGAGATGCCGTCCGATAGGGTGGCTGATCTGGTCGAGTTCATCGTATGCGGCTTGGTGGATGATGAGGATGCGGTCTCGCTTGACGTGACTGACGGCGAGGACGGGTCTCTCATCGAGGTCTCTTGCGCGGAGGCCGACGCCGGGAGAATCATTGGCAGGAGGGGTCGTACGATCAAGGCGATTCGTACGCTCGCACGTGCGCTCGGGCAGCGCGTGGGCACCTCCGTCGAAGTAGAGGTTTTGGGATAAGGCACCTTGGCAGATGCGTATCGTTCCATAGCCCGCATCCAGAAGACGCATGGACGCAACGGGGAGGTCGTCGTGGTTTCCACGAACGGCCTCCCGTTGCTCTTGCGGGAGGGGCTCGAGGTGGCATTGGTGCCGCCTCGCCTTAAGGGGCCGCGTAGCTTCGTTGTGGACTCCTGCGCTGAGGGGAAGGGCGGCGCCCTCGTTTCCTTTGAGGGCATTCGTACCATAGGAGACGCCTCGCAGATCGTGGGCAAAACCGTGTTGGTGCGCAAGTCCGACCTTCCTGCCGACTTCGAGCTGCATGACTCTCGTTCCGTCGTGGGCCGTGAGGTCGAGGATGTGCGACTTGGGTCGATTGGCACCGTGGTGGATGTGATCCATGGACCCGCACAGGACGTGTGGGTAGTGAATGGGTCTCGTGGCGAGACGCTCATTCCCGTCGTTGAAGCCATCGTGCGATCATGGGAGGCAGGAATGCCCATTGTGGTAGACCTCCCTCGCGGACTGGTGGAGGAGGGCGTAAAGGCATGCGACTAGAAGCGCTCTCCGTCTTTCCCGAGCTGTTCGAGCCGTACTTGTCAACGTCCATTATGGGGCGTGCACGCAAGGCAGGTTTGTTCGAGTTCGTTGCGCACGACTTGCGTGACTGGACGCATGATCGCCACAGAACGGTGGACGACGCTCCCTTTGGGGGAGGGCAAGGCATGCTCATGAAGCCCGAGCCGCTGTTCGAGGCGGTGCGGGCGATTGAGTCGCAAGGGCGCGAGAAGCCCTACGTGGTGTTCTTCTCGCCTTGTGGGCATCGCTTCGACCAGGGAGTTGCCCAGCGGCTTGCCACAAAGGAGCGAATGCTCTTCGTGTGCGGGCGCTACGAGGGCGTGGACGAGAGGGCCTATGAGCTTGCGGACGAAGTCCTGTGCGTGGGCGATTATGTGCTCACGGGAGGCGAGCTGCCGGCGCTTACCGTCATGGACGCCGTCGTTCGCCTGATTCCAGGTGCCTTGGGCGATGAGAACAGCGCGTACGACGAGTCCTTTACGGACGGTCTTTTGGAGTACGAGCAGTACACTCGTCCCGCTGAGTTTGAGGGGCGTGGCGTGCCAGAGATCTTGCTCTCTGGCGATCACGCGCGCATTGCGGCCTGGCGTAGGCGCAACGCACTCGAGCGTACGGCGCTTTGGCGCCCGGACCTTTTGGCGGGTGCGGATCTTACGCCTGAGGAGCGTGCGTTTGTGGAAGACTTCCTGAGTGTGCGACGGAGCAAGGAGGACGGACGTGTCTAGCGAAGACAAAAGCAACGACATCCCTGCGGGCGACGAGGAGCAGGAGCGGGACCTGAAGAGCAAGGTTTTGGACTGGGGCCTTACCATATGCATACCCATAGTCCTCGCGATTCTGGTGCACATGTTCGTGCTGGAGGCCTTCATCGTTCCAACGGGCTCCATGCTCAATACCATCCAGCTCAACGACCGCGTGTGGGCCGAGAAGGTTTCCTATCACTTTTCCTCTCCCAAGCGTGGCGAAATCGTGTTGTTCAACAGCCCTGCCGAAGAGGGGGTAACCTTGCTCAAGCGCGTGATCGCCACAGAAGGCCAGACGGTCGATCTGGTGGACGGGAAGGTTGTGGTGGATGGCGAGGTGCTTGACGAACCCTATACGGAGGGCAAGCCGTCCTATCCGCTCGACCGACACGCGCCAAACACGGAGCAGATCTCATTTCCCTATGTCGTCCCTGAGGGTCATCTTTGGCTTATGGGAGACAACAGAACGAACTCGCTGGACTCACGCTACTACGGGGCCATTTCCACCTCGAGCGTTATCGGGCGAGCATTTTGCACATATTGGCCGCTTGACCACGCCCGTTTGCTGTAGGGCATGGGCCATTTGCAAGAAGGAGAAAGCTATATGGCAGACAAGACCCTTACTTTCCAAGACATGATCTTGGCGCTGGAACGCTACTGGGCAGATCTCGGCTGCACGGTTATGCAGCCATACGACTCCGAGGTGGGCGCCGGCACGTTCCATACGGCAACCACGCTGCGCAGCCTCGGTCCTGCGGCATGGCGAACCTGCTACGTGCAGCCCTGCCGACGTCCCGCGGACGGGCGCTACGGCGAGAACCCCAACCGCATGCAGCACTATTATCAGTTCCAGGTAATCCTCAAGCCGTGTCCCGCGGACTCGCAGGACCTTTATCTGGGCTCGCTTGAGGCCATAGGGCTCGATCCGAAGCTTCACGACGTGCGTTTTGTGGAGGACGACTGGGAGAGCCCCACGCTTGGCGCTTGGGGCCTCGGCTGGGAGGTGTGGCTCGACGGCATGGAGGTCACGCAATATACCTACTTCCAGCAGGTGGGCGGCTTGGAGGTCGATCCCGTCCCGGTGGAGATTACCTATGGCCTGGAGCGCATAGCGATGTACATCCAGGGCGTCGACTCCGTGTTCGACCTGGTGTGGTCGTATCTTCCCGACGGCACGCCCATGACATACGGCGACGTGTTCCACGAGAACGAGTATGAGTTTAGCTGCTACAACTTCGAGGTCGCGAACGTGGACGTCATGAGGCGCAAATTCGATGAGTACGAGGCGGAGTGCCATGCCTGCCTGGAGGCAAAGCTCCCGCTTCCTGCCTACGACTGCGTGATGAAGTGCAGCCATGCCTTCAACATTCTGGATGCGCGCGGTGCCATATCGGCAACCGAGCGCGCCAACTACATCCTGCGCGTGCGCGACGTGGCCAAAGCATGCTGCGAGGCTTATTTGGAGCTGGTTGCCTCAAAAGACAAGGCTTCCACGAAGGAGGTGGCCTAACATGGCAGACACCCTTGACTTCTTGCTGGAGATCGGCTGCGAGGAGATGCCCTCGGCGCCGCTTATGAAGGCTCAGGATCAGCTGGGCAAGCTGGTGGCAAAGGGTCTTGACGCAGCTGGACTCACGCATGGCGAGGTCCGCACGCTCTCGACCCCAAGACGTCTTGCCGTGATGGTGAGCGATTGCGCCACGGCAACCGAGGAGATACACGAGGTCGTGCGTGGGCCCAAGTGCGCCATCGCGTTTGACGCCGAGGGCAATCCCACGCGTGCGGCAGAGGGATTTGCGCGAAAGAACAAGACGTGTGCGGAAGAGCTGGTGCGCCGCGTGGAACCGGACGGCAACGAGTACGTGTTTGCCGAGCGTAACATCGCATCGGTGCCGGCGGTTGAGCTCCTGAGCGACCTGTGCGAAAGGACCATAGGCGACATCCAGTGGCCCAACTACCGCAGCCAGCGATGGGGGAGCGAGCACCAGACGTTCGTGCGGCCTATCCGTTGGATCTGCGCGCTTTTGGGGAGCGAGGTCGTTCCGGTGCGCTATGCGGATGTGACGAGCGGCAATACCACCCGTGGGCATCGCGTGCTTGGTGCGGGAGAACATGTGGTTGCGGAGCCCGCCGCATATGAGAAGGCCCTGGAGGACGCATACGTCCTGGGTGAGCAACGTCGTGCCGAGGCTATCCGTGCCGGTATCGCGCAGGTGGAGGCCGAGCGTAACGGAGCGCGCGTGGATACGCCCAAAGGTACCTTCAGCGAGGTCGTGAACCTGTGCGAGTGGCCCACGGTCGTGGTGGGAACCTTCGACGAGGAGTTCTTGTCGGTGCCCCAGGAGATCATCGTGGAGGCCATGCTCAAACACCAGCGCTACTTCCCCATATACGATGCGTCTGGAAAGCTCACCCGCGAGTTCGTTATCGTTTCCAATGCCGATCCCGCGGTAAACGATACGGTGCGCGCCGGCAACGAGCGCGTGGTGCGTCCTCGCCTGGACGATGCGAAGTTCTTCTACGACGAGGACCTGAAGGTGGGCCTCAACGCGTTCCGTGATCGCCTTGCCAACGTGGTGTTCCAAAAGAAGCTCGGTACGGTACTGCAGAAGTCCGACCGCATGGAGACGATCGCGGAGTCCGTTGCCCGTCAATCTGGCATGGGCGACATGGCCACGGAGCTTAGCGTTCGCGCAGCCCACCTTGCGAAAGCGGACCTCGTGAGCCAGGCAGTCGTGGAGTTTACGAGCCAACAGGGTGTCATGGGAGGCTACTACGCTACGGCACAGGGTGAGGACGAGGCTGTGGCGACGGCCATCTCCGAGCACTATCGCCCCCGCTTTGCCGGTGACGAGCTCCCGAGCACCATCGTGGGCAAGGCCACGGCCATAGCCGACAAGCTCGATACCATTTGCGGCATGTTTGTTATCAACGAGCCACCAACTGGCTCGGCCGACCCCTTTGCGGTGCGACGCAGCGCCATTGGCGTCATTGCCATGCTGCGCACGCTTCCCGAGGTGTCGCTGCGCAAGCTCGTCGACATCGCACTCATGGGCTATGCCGCCCAAGGGCTTGTCTTCGACCACAACGAGGTGGCCGAAAAGGTCGTTGCGTACTTCGTCGGCCGCCTGTGTGCCATCGCGCGCGACGAGAAGGCGGACCCCGACACCATCAAGGCTGTGAGCGATACCGGAGTCTGCGATCCCGCCGCTTTCCTCAATCGCGTTGCCGCCCTTCAGGACGCGCGCAGCACGCAGCGCGAGGTCTTTGACGACTTGGCGACCGCCTATGCGCGCGCCAGCCATCTTGCCGACGCAACGCTGGGCGTGGATGTTGACGAGACCATGCTTGGCGAGGCCGAGCGAGCGCTCCTTAACGCCGTGGACAAGGAGACGGCTGCGGTGCAGAACGCCATTCTGTGTGGCGAGTATGACGATGCGCTTGCGGCGCTCGCAAGCCTGCGTGAGCCCATCGATCGCTTCTTCGAGGACGTGCTCGTGATGGACGAGGATAAAGCCGTGCGCGAGAATCGCCTGCGCCTGCTCAATCGCTTTGAGAATGCCTTCTCGGGCGTAGCCAACGTTGGCGCCATGGCCAAGAAGAAGTAGGGTTGCGTCAGAAAACCCTTAGGGCATAGCGTTTTCGGGCAATCCCCGCCTCCACTCCCGGCCCGCATGCGGGCCGGGAGTGGAGGCGGGGACGCTCTATAGCTGTTTGTGTTGCGCCGTAGTGAGTTTGCCCAATAATGCGTGCGGACAGCTTCCTGTGACTGCTACCATGTAGATGTTCGGTTGTTGTTAAGAAGAAGGGAGCTTGCATGTGTGATGAAAAGCAGAGCGAGAAGGTAGACGAGAACGTGGACGAAAAGGTGAATGAGGAGGAGGCACAGCGCACGGCCCACGACGAGTACATTGCCTCCCTGGCAGCCAGACTTGCCGACCTTGCGGCAAAGGGCGAGGAGGTCTTGGAATCGCTGGGCAAGAAGGTCGATGACGTCGATGCCGCTTACGACAAGGGGGCAGCCGACGCGCAGGCGAAGGTGGATGGCTTTGCCGCCAACATGCAGGAGCATATGGAGAAGGCCACTGACCAGCTTGCAAAGGATCTTGACGTCATTTCGCGGGCAATCGAAGAACGGATTGGCAAGCCTGCGTCAGAGGAGGACGCGACGCCATACGAGCCTCGGTTTACGCCCGCAGCCCAGGCATTTAGAGAGTGTATGCAGGTGGGTGCACATAGCGACCTTTTGTTCACCGATCCCGAATTCGTGGAGCGCTTTGCCAACTTTGCCTTTGACGACGTGGTCTCGGATGTTGATTTGCCCAACAGGACGCGCTTCATCTGCTGGCTCGCCACGCTTCTAGGGTGCCAGGGCGTTGACGAGTTCCGCGCGCTTCTTCCCGCCGCGCTCAATATGGGCGTCGAACCTGAGGCGGTTAAGGAGATCGTGTACCAAGCGGCGGCCTACCTGGGCATTGGGCGCACCTACCCATTCCTGAAGGCCACCAATGATGTGTTTATGGCGGCTGGCGTAGAGCTTCCGCTTAAGGCGCAGGCCACTACCGAGCCCACTGAAGAGTCTCGATACGCCGGTGGCGAGGAGGCACAGGTTGCCTGCTTTGGAGAGCAGATGCATGGTTACAAGGACCGCGGTGCCGCCGACTACCCGCACATTGCCCAATGGCTGGTGAAGAACTGCTTTGGTGACTGGTACACGCGTGGTGGCCTTACCATTCCCGAACGCGAGATGATCACCTTCTGCTTTATTGCGGCGCAAGGCGGTTGCGAGGCGCAGCTCAAGGCACATACCGCTGGAAACGTACAGTGCGGCAACGACAGAGAGTTCCTCATTAAGGTCGTGAGCAACAACGTTCCCTTCATCGGCTATCCGCGCTCGCTCAATGCGATGGCAATCGTCGAGGAAGTTACGGGAGCCAAAGAGTAGGCTATAGCGACCCGAGACCAAGGTTGGGACAGGCCCCAAGTTGCGATTGTGCACAAAAGCAACTTGGGGCCTGTCCCAACCTTTAGTCTTTAGGCGCGCACCTCGAACAAAGTTACGCGTTGTCGCTTAGAGCGCCCTCATAGGGAATGTCGTTCCTGCCGCAGAGCCATCCTATGGCCTTTTGCGCGGATGGCTCGGTGGTAGAAGGTCGCCGCCAATGCTCGTGAGGCTCGTCTTGTTGCCCCTCGTATGAACGTCCTTCTTTCCATATGAATCCCTTCCACAAGATGTTTTCACAGTATCATATTTAGGGATTATTTCTGCCATTTCATCGATGGACGTGCGACAAGAGCCGTGTCCCATGAGGGGTTGTTTATGGAGAAAGCGTATGCGTTCGCACTCATATTGCCGCATCAGAGTGCTCTCGCCGAATTAACGCAGCCAATCATCCGGAGTTGGGTAGCAAACGGCAGCTCTCTTGTGGATACTTAAGAAGGCAACGCCATCACATCGGCTGTTAACTTTACCAGCGCGAGGACCATAGGGGTCGAGCGCGGAAACGAGAGGAGAAATCATGGCAAGTCTCGATCTGAGTACCGACGAGGTCGTCGAGGACATCAAGCCCATCGTACTCGTCATATCCGACGCGCGTGGAGACACTGCCTACAGCGTGGTCGTGGCCGCCGCGGCTCAGTACGAGGTTGACGCACTCGATATCTCCCGTCTGTCGGATGCCACGAGCGTCGAGCAGGTGGAGAAGTTCCTTGACGAGCAGGAGCAGGGTCGTCCCATAGCTGTGTTCCACACCTTCGTGGACGAGCGCCTTCGTCGTGACGTACGCCACGAGCTCGTTCGTCGCGGCATTCCCTCCATCGACCTTCTGGGGCCGGCCGTTACCGTGCTCTCCACGCTTACCGGCGAGGAGCCGTCCAACCAAATCGGCGCTCTGCGCGATCGCCTTTCGGGCAAGTAGAGCATTTCCCGACGCTAAGCAAAGCGGGCAAAAGGGGACGGTCCCCTTTTGCCCGCTTTTTTGGCGCGCGGGCGTTGCCAAACTTTTTCTGTGTTTTATGGCATGAGACAAAACGAATGTAACAATATGCCGTCCGTTCTGCTATGGTTCAGGTATTTGGGGCGCGAGAGCGCCAAAGTTCGCAACAAAGGAGTTGTACATGGCAGAAAAGCATGTGTATCGCTTCGGTTTCGACCAGGACGGCAACAACGTTTCCGAAGTTGCCGGCGCCACCGTCGACGAGGCTAAGTGGATTACGGGCGGCAAGGGTGCAAACCTTGCCGAGATGGCGGCTTTGGGCCTCCCGGTTCCCGCTGGCTTTACCATTACGTGCCAGACGTGCGTCGAGTACTCCGGTGCCGGCAACGTGTGGCCCGAGGGTGTTCTGGACGAGATCGACGAGTACCGCAAGGACCTCGAGGAGCGTATGGGCAAGAAGCTCGGCGACTCCGAGGATCCGCTGCTCGTGTCCGTTCGTTCCGGCGCTCCGTTCTCCATGCCTGGCATGATGGACACCGTTCTTAACCTTGGTCTTAACGACGATTCGGTCCAGGGCCTTATCAAGCAGACCGAGAACCCCCGCTTTGCCTACGACTCCTACCGTCGTTTCGTGCAGATGTTCTCGAGCGTCGTTATGGGCGTTTCCGGCCAGCTCTTCGAGGATGCCATTACCGCCAAGAAGGCCGAGAAGGGCGTAAAGCTCGACACCGACCTCGACGCGGACGACCTGAAGGACCTCGTTGCCACGTTCAAGCAGATTTTCTCTGACAACGTGGACGTAGAGGCTTATCCCGAGGTAAACGAGAACGGCAAGGCCGTGTTCCCGCACGACCCCATCCTCCAGCTCCGCCTCGCCGAGCAGGCAGTGTTTGGCTCTTGGAACACCGAGCGCGCCATCCTGTACCGCAAGCAGAACAAGATCGACGACTCCCTGGGAACCGCCGTCAACGTTCAGGTGATGGCCTTTGGCAACAAGGGCAACACCTCCGCCACCGGCGTCGCCTTTACCCGCAACCCGGCCGACGGCACCAACGAGCGCTACGGTGACTACCTGGTCAACGCCCAGGGCGAGGACGTCGTGGCAGGCATCCGCAACACCGAGCCCATCGCCAAGCTCCCCACCGAGCCTGGCCTGGAGGAGGCTGGCAAGCAGCTCTACAAGGTCTTCGAGATCCTCGAGGATCACTATGCGGACATGATGGACCTCGAGTTCACCATCGAGCAGGGCAAGCTGTACATGCTGCAGACCCGCGTTGGCAAGCGTACCGCGCTTTCCGCCCTCAAGGTCGCCATCCAGATGGTCGAAGAGGGCCGCATCTCCAAGGAAGAGGCTGTTATGCGCGTTGCTCCCGAGCAGCTCGACCAGCTTCTGCACCCGCAGTTCGATGCCGACGACATCAAGGGTCGCGAGACCATCGCCAAGGGCCTCAACGCTTCCCCCGGCGCAGCCGTGGGCGCCGTGGTGTTCTCGTCCGAGGACGCCGTTGCCTATGCTGCCGAGGGCAAGCCCTGCATCCTCGTGCGCTGGGAGACCACGCCCGACGACCTGCCTGGCATGGACGCCGCTGACGGCATCCTGACCTCGCACGGCGGCAAGACCAGCCACGCTGCCGTTATCGCACGTGGTATGGGCGAGCCCTGCGTCTGTGGCGCCGAGGCGCTCCAGATCAACGCCCCCGAGAAGTACTGCGCCATTGCCGGCACCGACATCGTGCTGCACGAGGGCGACATTATCTCCATCGACGGCACCACCGGCAACGTGTACGCCGGCGAGGCCAAGCTCGTTCGTCCCGAGCTCGGTGGCGACCTGCAGACCATCCTTGAGTGGGCAGACGAGGTCCGCTTCGACGAGGCTCGCGGCCGCGTAATGGGCGTACGCGCCAATGCCGACAACCCCGAGGATGCCGAGCTCTCCCGCGAGAACGGCGCCGTGGGCATCGGCCTGTGCCGTACCGAGCACATGTTCCTGGGCGAGCGCAAGCAGCTCATTCAGGACTTCATTCTCTCCGAGGACGAGGCCGTTAAGGCCGACGTGCTCAAGAAGCTCGGCGAGGCTCAGAAGGGCGACTTCCTGGGCATGTTCAAGGCTATGGCCGGCCTGCCCGTGATCGTGCGCCTGCTCGATCCGCCTCTGCATGAGTTCCTTGACTCCCCGCGTGAGCTCGAGGTCGAGATTGCAAAGCTCGAGGCTGCGGATTCCGCGCTCGACGCTGCCAAGGGCACCATTGCGGGTGCCGACCTTGACGAGCTCAAGGAAGAGCTCGAGAAGGCGGTTGCCACCAAGCGCGAGCTTCTCAAGCGCATCGACTCCTTCCAGGAGGCCAACCCCATGCTCGGCACCCGTGGCTGCCGTCTGGGCTTCCTGTATCCCGAGCTCAACCACATGCAGT
>CADCPM010000029.1 GCA_902803315.1 uncultured Coriobacteriaceae bacterium | reverse complement strand
TGGGAAAGCTCTCGGCGACGGCGCTCCCCGCGCCGCCGACGCGTCGTCATGCACTCAATCTTAACTTAATGGCGGTGGGCCTGTCCCCTATTTAGGGTCGCTTTGGCTCACTAAGGCCCACGCCTATCCTTGCAGCGTGCCCTTGCTTGCCAGGGTGTCGGCAGCAAGCGCTACGAGCTCCTTGCTGTCCAAACAGTCGGCCGTCGCCGCGATGTAGGTCTTGAAATGCTCCGTTTGCACGTGGGACGCGTAGGCCTCCTCGCTGGCGTACACCTCCCAGAACACCCAACGCAGCGGATCGTCCACCATGCGCGCCGCGTAGAGCACCAGAACGCCGGGCTCGCTCTCCACCGACGTGCGCATGTTGGTAAACACGGCCTCACGGAACTTGTCGAGCTTATCCGCCTTTATTGTCACGAAGCAGCAGCGCGGTGCGGCGTTGCCGTCGGTAACCAAAAGCGGCTCGCTCTTCTCCAACATGAGCTCGGGCTCCACCGAGAAGACCTCGCGCGTGGTAAGCGTCGTGGCAGCCATTTCCACATAGGCCTTGAACTGGGGCGACGATGCGTGGACGTTGTAGGCGTCCTCGCTGGCGTACACCTCAAACACGTAGCACATGGCGGGATCGTCGGGCAGGTGCGTGGAGTACATGGCAAGCGTGCCCGGCTCCCCCTCAATGGAGCTCACCAGGTTATGCTCGCCCACCTTGTCGAACTCCTCGCGATTGGATAGTTTGCGGCCCAGCTTGAACAGACGGGTTTGCAGAGTGCTCATGACGTTCTCCTTCTCTCTAGCCAACCAGACGGCGATAGTTGCCGGCAAAAATCGCTTCCTTATCTTGCGCAGTAAGATTCATGGCGTCTATGGCAGCACTTATCTCCTTCGTTGCGCCCGCGGGCAGAATGCCCAAGGGGGCGTCGGTGCCAAACAGCACATGGTCCACGCCGTAGTAAGCGCAGGCAAGCTCGAGGGCAGGCGTGTTGCCCAGAATGGCCGTGTCCACATAGAAGCGCTTGAAGTCCGCTGCCTGCTCGGGCGGCAGTATGCGTTCTACGCGTCCCGCGAAGAAGGGCACCATGCCCCCCGCGTGGTGGACGATCACCTTGAGGTTGGGATGGGCACGGAACAAGCCCGCCTGCACCATTTGCATCATGGCCTGCGTGAGCTCGTACTCCCAACTAAACACGATGTTGTTGTCGGGCTTACGGTCGTCGAACACTGGATGCATCCAGGCGGGCACATCCGCCTGAGCCAACGCATCGAACAGCGGAAGGAACCCGTCATCGGCGATGCTCCTCCCCAACGCGCGAGTGAAGATCTGCACCCCCACCACGTCCGGGTTCGGCACTACCTGCTCGCGCACAATGCGCATAGCCTCGTCCATGTTGTTCATGGGCACCATAAGAACGGCAGCCTCAAACAGGTCGCGATTGTCTTGCGCGAGCTGGATGAGCTCCTCATTTGCATCCCAACACAGCTCGGCCGCCTGCTCGGGTCCCACGTAGTCCTCTGGCAGGGCGTTTACGTGGCTTATCACCTGACGTGTAGTTCCATCCCAATGCTTGCGACGCTCGTCCACGCTTTGCAGCACGGGATTGTTAAAGAAGGCATAGCGTTGCGGAATCGTAGGCTCGATCTTGAGCATGCGGGCATAGAAGTCCTGCGGCAACACGTGTGCAAAGACGTCGATTTTGTCCATGCGTACCTCCCAGCGGCGGCTTATCCCAAAAGATTTACTTATTTAGAGTATGCGCGTTTGGAATCGCTGCATACAAGGGATAAATCCGCTCTGCGGTCAACAAGTTGACAAAACCGACGTTGTGTATAGCACCGCAACCGTGCAAAAGGGGGCCGTCCCCAAATGTCCGCACGCCGAGGGACGGCTATGCCGCGCAATGCAGGCAGGGGCAGGTGGCGTGAGTCTGCACGATGGTGGTGGCACTGGCGTCCACGGCTGGATCGTCGAAGATAATCTCGCCGATGCTCGGCGCCACAATGCGACCGCCACAGGGATTCTTCACGCTTACGATGGGCGTCGTTATGTGGGCGTCGATGTTGGTGCAGTACTCAAACGCAAGGTCGGTCTGCACGAGCTTGCAGTTTCGAAGGGTGAGGTTGTCTATGTAGCAGAGGCCCTGCAGGCTCTGGATGACGCAGTTCTCGAAGGTCACGTTTTGGGCATTCCAGGCAAGGTACTCACTCACGATAAAGGAGTTGCGCACCACGACGTTTTGGCAGTTCCAGAAGGCGTCCTTGGTAATGAGGCGCGAGTCCTCGATTACCACGTTTTCGCAGCCGTCGAAGCTGTACTTGCCGTCGAGCTGGAGGTTCTTCGCATAGATGTTGTTCGTGCCCTGGCACAAATAGTCGCCGGTTACGGTTACGTCCACAAGCTCCACACCGTCACACCACCACAGCGTCTCCTCCGCGTGGGGAAAGCTCACGCGCTCCAGACGCACGTTGCGGCATTTGCGAATGCCTTTGACGCCAGCATAGTTGGTGTCGGTAAGCGTCACGTCGTCGGTATACCAAAATCCCGCACGAACCGCCTCGAGCACGACGCTGTTGTTTACGCGCACGTTCTTGGAGTACCACAGGGGATAGCGCCAGCCAAACACGCCGTCGCTCACCTCGATGTTGCGCGACTCCTTGAGCGGCGACTCCCCGTCGTCGAAGATGCACCCCTCCAGACGCAGGTCGTGACCCTTGAACAGCGCGCGCTCGCCCGTAAAGTGCTTGTCTTTGATCTCTTGCATGGTGGTCGGTCCCTTCTTCGCCTTTTCTTGTGTCCATGGTAGGGCGAAGGGATAGGCATAACAAATGCCTATTGTATATTCTTAACCATTACCGTAGAGTATGGTTGTTGGCAGAAGGCACGGAGGGAATGGCCCCCTTTGTACCCATTCTCTTGGTTTCAAATGCGAAAATTCTTTGCAAGGCTATGCATTCGATTGCATTTTGGCATAGAATCCCTTATGCGCCATGTAGGTATTAGCAACTGATTGGATGTATCATGCGCAAGATGAAGATGTTCGAAGGCAAGCGCCATGTATACGACACCGAGAAGTCTACGGAACTCGGTACGCGCGCTTTCGGCGAGTTTGGCGACCCCGCGGGCTACGAGGAGACTCTGTATCAGAACAAGCAGGGCTTCTACTTCGTTGCTGGCAAGGGCGGCGACGCTTCTCCCTACGCTGAGGGCGAGGACATTCGTCCTCTCTCCGAGGATGAGGCAACTGCCTGGCAGGCATAGCACCTGCGCTGGGTATTGCATAAACTCTTGGCGGGCATGCGACGCTCTTGTCGCATGCCTGTTTTTTATTGGACGGCGTGCGCATTACAACAAAAGCAAGGAGACGCGAGCATGATTGACGAAAACTGCCCAATCGAGGAGGTGCGGGAGCTCTTTGGCCACGACCGCTTTGCCACCGAGGCGTGCGGTTGCAGGGTGCTCGAGGCTTCGCGCGGTCACGCCGTGTGCGCCTTTGACGTTTCGCCCGTCCACCTAAACGCCCAGGGCAACATAATGGGCGGGGCCATTTTTACCTTGGCGGACTTCTCGCTGGCCATCGCCTGCAACGTGGGCGAGAACCCCACGGTGTCGGTGAGCAACACCATAGAGTTTATGTCCGCGGCACGCGGATCTACGCTCATCGCCACCTGCGATGCCAACAAGAGCGGGCGTTCGCTCGGCTTCTACACAGTGGACGTACGTGACGAGCTTGGCACGCCCGTTGCCCGCATGAGCGCGACCTGCTTCAGGCGCGCGTAAACCGCGCATATGGGGACTGTCCCCTTTTGCACGTTTAGCTTGGCGCTTGGTGGTAAACTGATTTCTTCGCATTACGTAGCACTTTATCCGGAGGGTCCATGGACAAAACGTTCGAAGAGGAGCAGCGGCATCTGAGCGAGGTATATGCCACCATCGTGAAGCTTCGCGACGAGCTTACGGAAGAGCTTGCGGTACACGAGCAACAAGCCGCCGAGGATCTTGAGCGCATGAGCGACGAGCTACGGCCCGACACCTTTGGCGTGGATGCCGACGAGATCATGGAGACGCTCGCCGCCATCGAGACGCTCAACAGCGTCATCGACTCCTACAACCAGCAGCGCGACTATGCCCAGGAGCGCATGCGTCGCGTGCTCGCCCTCCTGCGTCAGCCCTACTTCGCCAAGGTCCGCCTGCGCTTTAGGCCCAACATGCCGGCACGCGACGTGTACATTGGCGCCGTGGGACTTACCGACAACAACCTCAATCCCCTGGTGGTGGACTGGCGCAGCCCTATTGCCGAGACCTACTACAACCAGGAGAACGGCAAGACGACCTACAAGGTCGACGGCAAGGAGCGTGCCGTCGACTTGGAGCTGCGCCGTCAGTTCGATATCGTTTGCGACGAGCTTCGCATGTACTTCGACACCACGGTGGCAATCGAGGACTCCCTGCTTCTTAGCGCGCTCAAACGCCATCACAGCGAGAAGCTCCAGTCCATTACCGCAACCATCCAACGCGAGCAGAACGAGGTCGTGCGCCACGAGGACGTTCCCGTAATGCTGGTAAGCGGCATCGCGGGTAGCGGCAAGACCTCGGTGCTTCTGCAACGCATAGCGTATTTGTTCTATCAGGAGCGCGACCGCCTGAGTCCGCGTCAGGTAAGCCTGTTCACGCCCAACGCCGTGTTTAGCAAATACATTGACTCCGTGCTGCCCAGCCTGGGCGAATCCAACCCGCTGGTATACACTTGGCGGTCCTTCATGGAGAGCCAGGAGCTCGGCGGGCGCGACATCGGCGCGGATACCGACCCTGCCCTCATGCGCAAGCTGGAGGAGGCCGTGCCAACGCTGGAGATCGGTTTGGACGATCTGCGCGACATCCGCATAGACGGGACCACGCTCCTTACTGCCAAGCAGCTGAAGAGCGCCCTAGACAAGTACGCCGACTACCCCGTGGGCCCCAGACGCATAGGCTTTGTGCTCGATGACCTGTATGCTCGCCTGAACAGGCGTTTCTCGGCGCTTGCACGCGACGAGGACATGCAGGAGGCGATGCTCTCGCTCGACATAGGCAAGCAGGAGGAGATCCTGGGCGACATCGTGGGCGACGACGCCGAAAACGAGCAGAAGATCATCGAATACACCCGCGCCTACGTGGAGCACCTCTATGGCTCCGCGCGCGACCTCATAGACTACTGCGACTGGCTGCGCATCGACCGCATGGGCGCTCGCCTGCTGGACGGCCACTCGCTCAATGCCACTGAGTGGCTGTGGCTCTGGCTGCTCATCACCGACGGCGGCTCCAAGGAGACCCGCTACGTTATGGTGGACGAGGTGCAGGACTACTCCGTATCGCAGCTCATGCTCCTCTCCAAGTTCTATCCCAAGGCGCACTTCTTGCTGCTAGGCGACGAACACCAGGCCATTCGCGAGGGTACTGCCACCTGGCAGCAGATTCGCGACGTATTTGTTGCCTCGCATGGCACGGTGGAAGAGAGCGCGCTTCTTACGAGCTATAGGTCTTCTCCCGAAATCACCGAGCTCTTTAGCTCACTTATGAGCGAGCAGGAGCGAGGGAACTTGTCGTCGGTGCGTCGCGCGGGCGTAATGCCATATATTCAGGCATTCGACGCCAAGGACGTGGATGCCTATGTTGAGCAGCTAAAAACGGTTGCGCGCGAGTCGCAGGACGAAGAGGGCCTTACGGCCATTGTGGCCAGCGACGGTCGGCGCGTAAGCTGGTTGTCCAAGCAGCTTGGCAATCTGGCCAGCGTCGTGAGGAAGAACGACACCCTGCCCGCTACCGGTGTGGTGATTCTGGACCTCGCGCTGGCAAAGGGCCTCGAGTTCGATCATGTGGTTATTAGTGACGCACAGCAGGAAGTCTATCCCAATACGGAGCTAGCTCGCAGGCGCCTATACACCGCCATCTCGCGCGCCATGCATCGCGTTACCATACTGGCGCAGGGCGCGCTCACGCCGCTTTTGGACGACTACCTGCGCAACACCCTAACTTAGGGGCTATCCCCAAGTTAGGGTTCTTGTCTTTCGCAGCGAAGCTGAAGGAGCGCCATGAATCTTCAACAGGCAATCGAGCATGCGAACGCACTTGTCTTCCCCGCGTTTCTTACCGACGACGCCGCACGCACGGCAGAACGTGAGAAGAACGAGGAGGCGATTGGGGTTCTTACCCAAGCGTGGTTTGAGGCGCCACAAGGCAGTGAGCCCTTTCCCTTTGACCTGGTACGCAGCCTCGCAGACAGAAACCGCGAGCTGTGCGACCTCATTGGCGAGGAAAGGCTGCGCGACGTACGTGGCACGAGCTTGGCGCAGCACCTCTCGGACGAGGACATTCTGCGCTCGGCAGCCGTATTACAGCATCGCGACATTGCAGATGTGCGCAAGACGGCCGGACCTGGTCTGCGCGACATGGGCGTTGCCTACGTAGAGGCACCCGTACGCGGCATGGTTGCCGGCGTGGACATAGAGACCACCAGCCGTTATCCCGACCGTGGCTACATCATAAACGTCGGCCTTCAGTTCGTGAACCTTGCGCCCAAGGGCAGAGCGCGCAAGGACAGGAGCTACAGCGCGTACTTTGGCATTCCCGAGCAGTATCGCAGCACGGGCGTGCCGCTTGCGTTCGTGCACCACATACAGTTTAGCGACCTGGAGAACAAGCTGCCGTTTAGGCAGAACTTCAGGCTGCAGGAGGCGCTCCTTGCCTCCATGGAGCGCTACCCCTACCTTGCGCACAACGCGGCGTTTGAGGACTCATGGTTTATGCTCAACCTCAACGGATATGCCGAAGGCCGCAAGGCGGGGCGCATCATTCCCATAGACACGCGCGACATTTGTCGCCGCATTGACCCCGAGGTTCGCACGCTACCTCACGACTCCAAGCCCGCAGCGTTGGAAACCTGGGCACGCAGGCGCAAGACGCTCAAAAAGGGTCAGAAGGAGCGCCATTTGGGCTTGGACGACGTGGACCTGATGATTCGCACCGTCGAGGCGGAATTTGCCGAGAGGAACATGTTCGAAGAAAAAGCTGACAAGTGACCTGTCCCCTTGTCATATTAGCTGACAAGGGGACAGGTCACTTGTCAGCTTTTTTATTTGCAGAGCTCGCGCGCGACCTCGCAGATGTGGCTTGCGTTGAGCCCGAAGTAGTCCAGGAGCTCGTTGCCCTCGCCCGAGGTGCCAAAGCAGTCGGGCATGCCGATGCGGCGCACCGGCACGGGGAAGCGCTCGGAGAGCGCCTCGCAGCAGGCCGTGCCCAGGCCTCCCACCACGGAGCCCTCCTCCACGGTGACGACGCGTCCGGTCTTGCGCGCGCACTCCTCGAGCGTGTCCGCGTCGAGCGGCTTGACGGTGGCCATGTTGAGCACCTGGGCTTCGATACCCTCGGCGGACAGCGCCTCCGCCGCCTCCAGCGCGCGGCCCACCATCATGCCGCAGGCCACGATCGTGACGTCGCCGCCGTCGCGCAGCAGGTCGGCCCGGCCCAGCTCGAAGCGGTAGCCCTCGTCGTGCACGGTCGGGCTCGCCAGACGTGCCACGCGCAGGTAGGCCGGGCCCTGGTGCTCGGCAAGCGCGATCGTGGCGGCGTAGGCCTCCACGTCGTCGGCCGGCACGACCACGGTCATGCGCGGCAGCGAGCGCATGATGGCTATGTCCTCCACCGCCTGGTGGGAGCTGCCGTCGGCGCCGCAGCTGGGACCCGCGTGGCTGCCCACCACCTTCACGTTGAGGTTTGCGTTGCACACGGAGTTGCGTATCTGCTCGAACGCGCGCCCGGTGGCGAACACCGAGAACGACGACGCGAACGGGACCTTGCCGCACGTCGCCAGGCCCGCGGCGGTGCCTATCATGTCGGCCTCGGCTATGCCCATGTCGAAGAACCGCTCCGGGAACGCGTTCCCGAACGTGGCCGACTTCGTGGACCCGGCCAGGTCGGCGTCGAGCGCCACCACGTCCGGGTTCGTCCTGCCGAGCTCCGCGAGCGCGGCGCCGTATGCCTCTCTGGTGGCCGAGTTCATCGCCTGCCTCCCTCCGGCGCGGCGGCCGATATCTCGGCCAGCGCGTCCTTGGCCTGCGCGGCGTCGGGCGCCACGCCGTGCCAGTCCACGACGTTCTCCATGAACGAGACGCCCCTGCCCTTCACCGTGTCGCACACGATGACCGAGGGACGCCCGCGCTCGGCCTTGGCGGCCGCTATGGCGGCGTCGATGGCGTCCAGGTCGTGACCGTCGATGCGCTGCGTGTGCCAGCCGAAGGCGGCGAACTTGGCGTCGATGGGCTCCACGCCCATGACCTGGTCGTTCGTGCCGTCTATCTGCAGGCCGTTGTGGTCCACGAAGGCGATCACGCGGTCAAGCCCGTAGTGGGCGGCGCTCATCGCGGCCTCCCACACCTGGCCCTCCTGGATCTCGCCGTCGCCCATCACGCACCACACCCAGTAGTCGAGCCCGTCGAGACGGCCCGCGAGCGCCATGCCGTTGGCGACCGAGAGCCCCTGGCCGAGCGAGCCGGTGCTCATGTCCACGCCCGGGGTGTCGGTCCGGCAGGGGTGGCCCTGCAGGCGCGACCCGAGCTTGCGGAGCGTGAGGAGCTCCTCCTCGGGGAAGAACCCGCGCATGGCCAGCGCGGCGTAGAGCGCCGGCGCGGCGTGGCCCTTGCCCAGCACGAACCTGTCGCGCTCGGGCCAGTCGGGGTCTTGGGGATCAATGCGCATGTGCTTGAAGTAGAGCGAGGCGATTATCTCGGTGGCCGAGAGCGACCCGCCCGGGTGGCCGGAGCCGGCTACGGCAAGCATCTCCACTATGTGCGCGCGCATCTGGCTCGTTACGGCCAAAAGGTCGTTATGCATCGGACAGTCTCCTTAAATCGATGCCGTACTCCTAGTATAACGCCGTTCGCCGACAAAATGTAGCCGATTGGCAACCTTATTGGATATTCAATGATTCGCCGTTCGCGCCGCGCATTCGACGGCGACTCGCAAGCGTATGGCAGACAAAAGCGCCATGCGCTATTCCTTGCTGTTGAACCTGTCGCTATAGTCCGACATCTCTCGGGCCCAGTCGGGCAAATCCAAGTCCCCCACAGAGGAAATCCAGTCGCTCACGTCGCTGCGGAACTCCTTTTGGTAGCTCGTCTTCTTCTCGTCTACCACAATATAGAGATCCTCCTTGCCCTTAAGCGCCCGCGTTGCGCGCACGATGATGTGCATGCTTATGTAGAACACCACAATGGCCGCAGCACCTGCCGTAACCACGTTGAGCAACGTGATAAGGGATTTGTCGATATAGGGCCTAAACTGCGCAAACACTGCCGTCTGGAACGCATAGAGCGAAACGAGCGAGGCGGCGAGGTTCACAGACTTGCTCGCCGAGATAAGGGGGCTCTCCAGCTTGCGGTAGTTCCATAGATTGCGTACGGAGTTGATGAGCGTGTAGAACGTAAACGCCCCCACAACGAACACCATATGCCCCGGATACTCGTTTGGATCGCTGCTTCCGTTGTTCACGATAAGACCCATTATGAGCACGAAGAACGTAATGATGAACATAAGCCAGCCGATTCGGCGATACCGGCGCAGCTCTTCTCGGCCATCCTCGGCCTCGTGACGAACGTAATGCAGGATGAGCACACGCGTAACGGTTAGCAGAATGTAGTAAACCGCCAGCGCCTCGAACCATGCGGACTTGCGCGTAAGGCCAATGAGGGCCTGATACATGGAGTAGGTGAGGTTTACACCCGTAGACATGTGCACCGAAGCCTCCGCGCGAAACCAAAGGTCCGTGCGATAGCTGTTGATTGCCTTGATTAAGGCCTTACGGCCCCTAGCCAACGGGCCCACGCGTTTCTCACCTTCGATTGTGGAACGGTACACATGCTATTAGTATACCTATGTCGGTTTGTTTGCACGCCTACATAACGGTATGCGGAATAGACATTTGGCAGCCAGCGCAAAGCAGGCAGCGGAGAGGAACGATATGCACGGAATGCATGCGCGCCTTCCAAAGAACTTCGTTCTTGAGGAGCGGCTGGAGAAGTATGCGGACGTTATAGAGCTGGAGCCCCGCCACTACGTCGGGCGATGGGCGCAGGCATGCTCGCAGCTTTTGCCCGAGTCCCCCAAAGCTGACTTTACCGAAGTGCGTCTGGACCTGGGCTGCGGCAAAGGCGCCTTCGTCGTGCAGGCAGCGACGAACGAACCCAGCGTGTTATACGTGGCCATGGACGCCGAACCTCTGTGCATCGCCTACGCAGCTCAGCACATCACAGAGGCTGGCCTGCGCAACGCGGTTGTGGTGCCAGGTAAGGGATCGGACGTATCGCACGTGTTTGGCGTGGGCGAGGTGTCGTGCATCCACCTCAACTTTCCCACACCCTATCCGCGAAAGAAGGACGCACACAAGCGGCTGGTAATCTTGGACAGGTTGCTGGAATACGCGCAGGTGCTCG
Organism: uncultured Coriobacteriaceae bacterium; assembly: GCA_902803315.1. Classification (GTDB taxonomy): domain Bacteria; phylum Actinomycetota; class Coriobacteriia; order Coriobacteriales; family Atopobiaceae; genus RUG440. The sequence continues at coordinate 10,469 of CADCPM010000029.1, read as the reverse complement.
CTCCCGGCGGCACCGTTCGCTTGCGAACCGACAGCCAGCCGTTGCGCGACTTTGCGCTTACGCAGTTCGACTTGGCTGGCTACGACATCGTTCGATCAAGCGACGACGAGAGACGCCTGCGGCCTCACGAACCCACCAGTGAATACGAAGAGCGCCTGGTAGCCCAGGGTGCCAAGGTGCTTTGTGTGTGGGCGACGCCAGTGCGTGTGCCCGAGCATCCCGTGCAAACGGCGTCGCTGAGCCTGGTGGACTACTTCCCCGACGACCTGTTTGCCGACGGCTACGTTCCCCACGGGATGGGGGGAGCCGTTACCAACCTGCGCAACAGAAACCGTCGACGCACAACCCCAACTAAGGGACAGTCCCCAAGTTAGGGTTTTGGAAAACCACAACTTGGGGACTGTCCCTTAGTTAGGGTCGAGGGCGTTAGTTGAACTTCACGAACTTGTCTGCCAGACGATACAGGCCAATCGTGATTGACTTGCCCACCTTGCCCGGCAGGTTGGTTGCCTGCCCAATGAGTCCCAAACGGCAACGACGCCACATGCGCCGGTCGTAGTCATGCAGGTCCTGCCAGAGCTTTTCCAGCTCGTCCATGGCATCGGGCCGCTCCGAAAGCTTAGAGAAGACCGTGCAGATTGCCATCATGATCAGGAAGTAGTTAACCATGTAGCTACGCAGCTGCACGATCTTGATGTCGTCGTACAGGTGATAGGACTTCATCATAATGCGCGTTATGAGCACCTGCTGGTCGATGCGGTTCGCCATGACCTTCTCGTTGACAGACTGGTCTTCCCGGCCAATGAAGTAGCGGTACAGGTCCACGTTGAGATAGCACATGCGCTTGCAGCGTGGCAGCGGCACCCATGCATAGATGTTGTCCACGTAGAACGTATGGGCCGGCAGCGGCACACCCTCGTCGCGCAGCACGGACGTGCGATAGCACAGCGCATGCATGAGCAGGTTCTGGGTAATGTTAAAGTGGCCGATCTCGTCCCATCCGAACACGACGCCTTCGGGCAGCACGTGCTTGTAGTCAACGACGTTGCGGGTGTTGTCTTCCGTGTGCTCGTACACATAGTTGGTAATGAACAGGTCCACGTCCGCATGGGCGGCCTCGGTCTCGCGAATCTTGCCTAGAAGCGCGGCCAGCGCGTCGGCATCCAGCCAGTCGTCGGAATCCACAACCTTGTAGAACGTGCCGCTGGCGTTGGAGAGGCCCGTGAGCACCGCCGTACCGTGTCCACCATTTTCCTGGTGAACCGCCTTGATGATGCTGGGATGCTTGGCGGCCCACTCATCGGCCTTGGCTGGGGTGTCGTCCTTAAACGAGCCGTCGTCCACAATTACGATCTCGATGTCTTCGACATAGTTGGCACCCTCGAGAATGGACTCCACGCACTTGTCCATGTAGTCCGCCGAGTTATAGCAGGGAATGCCAAACGTAATGATCTTATCCATAGGTTCCTCTCTCCGCAAAACGCGTCCTTAGTATGGTACTCGATTTGACGTTGCGGAACGACCGTAGGGCAAGCAAAGGGGCGTATCCCCATTGCTTGCCCATCGTCTCGCTAGTTATTGCTGGCAGGCGCCACCTCAGTGGGCCATGCCGCGTCGGCTGGCATGGGACCTGCCTTTACGACGCTAAGGTCTATGCTGCTGTCGGAGGCCATGAGCTCTTCCACTGTGACGAAGGTATAGCCCGCGTCCTTCCACGCCTTGATGATACGCGGAAGCGCCTCCAGATCCTGGCTTCGGTCGCCACCGCCATCGTGCATAAGGATCACGCTGCCCGGCTTCATGAACTTCGTGCAATTGTCCACGATTGCGTCCACGCCGGGCTTTTCCCAGTCCAGGGAGTCGTGCGTCCAGAAGACGGACGCGGACATTGCCCCATGCGACTTGAGCCACACCTGCTCGTCGATATCGCCATAGGGCGGACGAATGAAGCGAACTGGAGAGCCGGCCCACTTCTCCAGCTCGGCGGCCGTATCGCCCAGCTCGTGGGCGAGCTGCTGCTCATCCAGGGTCGTCAACTGCTGATGAGACCACGAATGCGAGAGGATCTGGTGACCGGCCTCATGGGTTTGCGCAACCACGGGCCCGCCGTCCGCCAGCTGCTCCCCTATTGCGCAAAACGATGCCTTTGCGTCATTTTCGGAAAGAATCCGCAGGTAGTCGAAGGTGTAGTACGAAGGGCCATCGTCAAAGGTAATCGCAACGAGCTTTTTGTCGTCGTCGGGGTGAATGTCCTGGGCAACTACGACGACGTTTTGCGCCTCTTCCACTACCTTGCCTTGCCCAGTCTCCCCGGTAGTCTGCCCGTGGAGCACCTCTTGTTTGCCCGTCTTGCCCCATTGCGTCACGTACTGAACGGTTCCCTGCTGGACCATGTAGCCCTTCTCGCCCGTACCGGGGGCCACGCGATACTCGAGCTTGGGCGGCAGGTCCACGACCTCAGACGTATGTGGCTCAAGCACGTCATCGCCATTGCCGAACTCGATTTTCTCGCCGCCCCAAATGGGCGCGTTGTTTACCTCGTCGAACGAAAGCGGCGCGCCGTTTACCGTTGCGGTGTACGCGTTGCCCTTGCCCTCTTCCAGCACGTTGCCGGTAACCGAGACCAGATTGCCCGGCGTCACGCTAACGGACTCGTTGGCGAAGAGCTGGCCGTAGGTGGACCGACGCATAACCGTGCGCTGCTGTCCATCGACGGTGATGGACACAGGCCGATGCTGCCAGAACACAAAGCCTCCTGCGCCCAGACCGGCGAGAAGCACAAGGAGGATTATGACAATCGGCGCCTTGGAACGCTTGCGACGCATTGGAGCATGCTGATGGGGCAGAGATTGCGGGGTAAAGCCGACCTGCTTCTGCGCGTCGGACTGCGTGCTCGACGCAGGCGCGCTTTTGGCGGGGCTTTCCTTGGAAGGGTTTTCCTTGGCGGACGAGGGCTGCTGCGCAAAGTGCGCGCCATAGTGCTTGTTTCGCTTTGCCATATTGGATCCTTTTGGTTCGTTAGCGCTGCGTTGTTGGTACGTGTGGCGGCACGAGTCTTTAGACCCGCGCCTAATAGTATGGGCTTCCTATTTTGCCACAAAACCCTGATGGGCGAGCTGCCAAGGACGTCCATTCGGCTAGTTTGGGGCTCCGGATGTCGGATTTTATAGGCACCCTCCCCGCTGCGGATAAAATCGGAAGTTTGACCCCTGTATTTGGCCTCGTAATGTCTGATTTTATCCGCACCGTCGAATCTGCCTATAAAATCGGACACGTAGAGGTCGCACATGGAGTCGTGACTTCCGGCCCTTTCGCATAGCTCCCGTTGTCCAAAGGATGCCGATTTGTGGGATAGACGCAATCGCACGTCGTCGTCGGATATACTCAAATGGTAAAACGTGAAAGGACGCCCCATGGCCACGATTCCTCTGGGAAACCAACTGTACCTGTATCGCCTGTTCTCAAGAGAGGTGGGGGTTGGCCGGCAGGTAATGCTCGCGCGTATGGAAGAGGTGCTTTCCGCCGACGACATCTGGCCTTGCGACCTGGGCTGCACCGACGTGCGCGAGCTATTGGAACAACTGAGTGATTTCGTGCGCCTCACGGTGTTCAAAAAGGGTCGCGTATATGCGACCGTTATTGCGCAGCCAGAATGGGATGCCGTGCTTGAGCGGGCAAAAAAGGACGAGTCGGCACCAGCAGACAAAGGGGGCCTGCGCTCGTGGAAACGCAAAAAGGCAAATAGAGATCCCAAGCCCGTGCGACCTCGGCCAAAAGGACGTCCAAAGCCGCAGGATGAGCTGGACCATAAGAGCGATGACGTTGCGGAGGCTGCGACAAAGGAAGAGCCTGAAGCGAAATCCACGCCAGCTACTACGCCCGTGGAGGCACCCGAGCCTGAACCCGTGGCCAAGGTCGAACCTGAGCCCGTGGTGGAGGCCAAGACCACGTCAGAGCCAGCAGCGGCACCGGAACCGGAGGCTGACCCCGCTAGCGCGATGCAGTCCGAGCCTGCGGTAGCCGAGGCTGAGCCCGAAGAGAAACCCGAGCCTGCGCCAGCCGAGCCTGCGCCCGAGCCTGTGCCAGCCGAGCCCAAAGCCGAGCCCGAGCCCGAGCCCGCACCCAAGCCCACGACCGCACCCTCTCCCACCTCGCAGGCCCAGCTCCCGCAGGACTTTGGCACGCAAGTGCTCATACGCAACGACGAGCTCAACGCCCTATACCAAATGCTTCCGCTCGACCAAGATCCGTTTGCCATGCTGGACGAGGACTGGCGCGTCGCCCGTTCTACTCATGAATACACCCAGGAAAACGGTATTGTGACCTTCTCACTTCGCTATCTCGCCAAACCAAAAGGCGGGCCCGTGCAGGTATCCATGAAGCGCACGGGAGCCAGCGTAAGCGGCAGGCGGTGGACCGTCACCGCAGTCGACCACATAGACGATGCGGGGTTTGAGGGGCCTGCGCAGACGAACAACGAGGTCATGCGGGAGCTCGCACAATTTGGCATTTTGGGCCCCTGGGACGAACTCATTCAAAAGCTCAAGGACGCTCTTTCCGGCGCCACACTCCCTCTTACCGGGGATGAGCTGCGCGACTATTTGTGCATCACCTTCCATCGCCTGCATTGTGAACGCAAAATCGTAACGTATGCGCAAGGCAAGCGCGCCGTCTTTGACACTGGCCTCTTGGACAGAGAAGCCCGCAGCATCCTTATGGACTTCCACGCGCATGAAGGCGACATTGCTTGGGAATTCGAGCGATTTGTTGCGGCAGACAGCATTGACGCAGAAGGCGAGTCTCCGCAGCCCGCCACCTATATTTCGAGTCTGCACGACATATTGATTCTGTCTGAGAAGGACGTAACGGTAAGCAAAGCGCTCATTCGAGCTCACGGCGAGGACATCGCACCCGCCATAGACATCGCTTTGCGTCGCATTCGACGCGACTATCGGCTTGCCACACCGGCTTACGACCCCCTCACCAACGAGGTTCGCCTGCTAGCACCCATTGAATGGCCAGAAGGGACGACGCAGGCCCTCGTGCTGAGACCATGCGAGAACGGTTTTGTCGCTAGCGCCTTGCTGTCGTTAAAGCGCGCCGCCGTATGCGCACGCATCGTGAGCTTTGAGCTCCCCCGCTGGTTGGATTAGCGGAATTGTCGCTCGGGCGCATCCAAATAATTCAAAGCGCGTGAGCCATTAACGATGGCACGCCTGCAAAACAGGCATGCGATGGCCACGCTCGCGTCTCATTTAGCCCTATGGCTTTGTAATATCGTATTTTGTTATAATTTAATGGGAAATGAATCGGTTCAAAAATGCAAAAGCCCTGGATTCGTCGAAACAACCCACGTTCATTTCCCATTGCGTATTTTATCCAACGGGAAATGAATTTGTTCAAAATTGAGTTTTCCCAGTTGGCCGCTCGCGCGACCCAATTCATTTCCCATTATTCATACAGGTTTCTGAATACATCTAAACGACGCTCCCAGAATCCTACTCCCTACCAGTCCAGCAGTAGGTGCACACGAGCTTGCGGTCGATGCCAATGGCCTCCAGCATGCCGTCCAGCGACTGGAATCCCAGCGAGTCGAATCCCATCTCTTCGCATATCGAGCGCAGCAAGCACTTGCCTCGCTCGCTGTGACCGTCCGCGTATTCGGCAATGTGCCGCTCGCCCTCATCGCCTTCCAGCTCGCGAATCTTGCGGCGCGCAATGAGCTCGTAGTCGGAGTTAGACCTCGAGAAACTAAGGTACTTGCAGCCGAACATGATGGGCGGACACGCAGAGCGCATATGAACCTCGCCCGCACCGGCTCCATACAGAAAATCGACCGTCTCGCGCAGTTGCGTGCCACGCACGATGGAGTCATCCACAAAGAGCAGGCGCTTGTTGGCAATGAGCTCAGGCACGGGAATCTGCTTCATCTTTGCCACGCGATTGCGCACTTCCTGATTCGCGGGCATGAAGCTGCGGGGCCACGTGGGCGTGTACTTTACGAACGGCCTCGCAAACGGCTTGCCGGATTCCGATGCGTAGCCCATGCCATGGGGCAGACCAGAATCGGGCACGCCAGCCACGTAGTCCACATCGGGAAGAAGGCCATCCTCTCGATCGGCCTTAGCCATAATGGCGCCGTTGCGATACCGCATGACCTCAACGTTTTGTCCCTCATAGTTGGAGTTGGGATATCCGTAATACACCCACAGGAAAGCGCAGATACGCATCTGCGGTTGCGCGGGCACCAGAGTTTCATAGCCGTCCGCGCAAATGCGCACAATCTCTCCCGAACCAAGCTCGTACTCATCTACGTAACCCAACTTGCCGTAGGCAAAGCTCTCGAAGGTCACGCAATAGCCGTCGTCGTCCTTGCCTATGAGCACGGGCAGGCGACCCATGCGATCGCGCGCCGCAATGAGTGACCCGTCCTGTTGCATAATGAGCAACGTGAGCGAGCCCTCAATCGTTTCCTGGGCATGTTGAATGCCTTCAAGGAGTGTGGGCTGCGTGTTTATGAGCGCGGCAACCAGCTCGGTGGCGTTTACGTCACCCGAGCTCATGGCCAAAAACTGGTGACCTACGCCCGTAAACTCGCCAATGATCTTATCTGCATTTGCGATGCAACCTACGGTAGCTATTGCGAAAACACCCAGGTGAGAGCGCACCAACAGCGGCTGCGGATCTAAGTCGCTAATGCAGCCCATGCCCGTGCAACCGTGAAACATGGAAAGGTCACGTTCGAACTTCGTGCGAAAAGGCGTGTTCTCGATGGAGTGAATTTCGCGCTCAAAGCGACCGTTTCCATCGCGCATAACCATGCCGGCACGACGTGTGCCCAGGTGAGAATGGTAGTCAACGCCAAAAAACACATCCAAGGTAACGTCGCGGCGCGATGCCGCACCAAAGAAGGCGCCCATGGAACCCCCAAACAGTTCGTAGTTTTGCCCACACAGTATAAGTTCTTCGCAAGGATGATGCACCAATTTAAACTGACCATCACGTTCTGTTAACACGATTCGCAACGCAGAGCAGGCGAAACCCGCCGAATCTTAGCTGGCAGCTAATGAAAAGCCTCCGACGTTTTCGCATTATGTGAGCAGCGTTAGCTCACTGCACAGAAGGAGGAACCATGGATCAACAGACCACCGACCCGAATGCCAAGAAGACCCCTCAAAATGCCGCCGCACCGGCCGCCCCAAAGCAAAGCTCCGGACTCGCTATAGCAGGCCTTGTGCTTGGCATTATTGCCGCCGTTACCTCGTTTTTGCCAATCATCAACAACCTCTCGTTCTTCATCGCGCTCATCGGCGGCATCTTGGCCATCATTTCGCTGGTGGGTGCCATACGGGGAAAGCACACCGCCAAGGGCCTTTCCATTGCCGGTGTGGTTTTGGCCGTGGTATCCATAATTATCGTGCTGGCAACGCAAAGCGCCTATAGCGCCGCGTTTAACAAGGCCACCGAGGGTTCTAAGCCGGTGGCTACCTCCTCGTCGAGCGAGGCCTCCGCAAGCAGCTCTTCGGCTTCGGCCTCGTCCTCAAGTGAGGCGCCAAAAAAGGAGGAAAAGACCGAAAAGCCCGCTAAGGACTACTCCAACCTTGCCGTTGGCGAAACGGTAACCCTCGACAACGGCCTCTCGGTAACGGTCAACAGCGTGCAGCCCGACATAACCTCCTACGGCGACAAGAAAATCGTGGGCGTAAACGTTACGTACAAGAACGACGGCAAGGATTCTCAGAGCTTTAACCCCTACGACTGGAAGGGCGAAGACGCAAATGGCGCCCAGCGCTCCACCACGTTCTACATGGACGCCACCGACGAGCTCAATTCGGGCAAGCTTTCGGCAGGCGGCAGCGTTACCGGCAACATCTACTTCGAGGAAGGGACCGTAAAGGTGCTCTACTACTCGAACATGTTTAACGACGATGCAGCGGCGGGTTGGAAACTGTAGGCATACGTCTCGGACTCAAGAGCGTCTAGCGAAAAGACATCCCTAGCGGTAGGAGCGTTATCTTCCGTTAGGGATTTTTATTCCATACGGCTGTTACAATAGGAGCATTCAACTATCTGTAGTGAGGTACCCATGGAAGAGCCACTTACCGAGGAGTTGCTGGGGGAGCTCTTAAGCGCACCCGATCCCACGAGTTTTATAGACGAGCGGCACCCTCAGGCACGCAGCCTTTCGTCGTATTTGTGCGAGCTTTTGGAAGAGCGCGGTCTGGAGCGCAAGGACGTGGTGCGCGAGTCACAGCTAGATTCAACGTACGGATATCAGATTTTCACGGGCCAACGCACCAAGCCTTCACGCGACAAAGTGCTCCAGCTCGCCTTTGCCATGCACCTCAACCTGCGCGAAACCGACCGAGCCCTGCAAGCAGCCGGCGCAAGCAAGCTCTACTGCAAGGATCGGCGCGATGCCATCGTGATCTTTTGTCTCGACCGCGCAACGACGCTTACGGAAGCAAACGAGACCCTCTTTAAACTGGGCGAGCGCGCTTTGGGGGAATAGTCGGTGGACGAGGACTTTAATGCCGAGCTGGATGCGTGGCTTAAAAAAACGTCCGACCGTTACGTGGTAGAGCGCACGCTTAAGAGCACTCCGTATGAAACCACGCAGATCGTCTATCGCGTAGACGACCAAGGCAATCCGAGCTTTGGTCCCTTTGTGCGCAAGTGCTTTAGCGAAGACGCCGGTCGCGGCAGCGCATACGAACAGCTGCTCGGCAAACAAGCGCAGGGCGTCCACCTTACGCACGAGCCAATAATCTACGAGTGCGAACGGGCGGAGGGCTCGCTCAGCGTAGTTATGGAGTTCGTAGCGGGCCAAACCTTGCGCGAGCTTGTTGGCCAGGAAGGACCGAGCGTCAACCTCGCCGCACGCATTATGCCCCAGCTCTGCGAGGCGGTGGCAGAGCTGCACGAATCCTTTGACCAACCGCTCATCCACCGCGACATAAAGCCCTCGAACATCATAGTTTGCGAAGACAAGGTCGTCCTCATAGACTTGGGAATCGCACGGATGTATCGCACCGAGGCAACTCGCGATACCGTACGCTACGGCACGCCCGGATATGCACCACCCGAGCAGTTTGGATACGGGCAGACGAGCACGCGCAGCGACGTATATGCCATGGGCATGACCCTCTCCTTTTGCCTTACGGGACAAGACCCCACGTCCGAACTTCGCGAGAGCGGGTTCGCCAACCCTCGCATACCGCCAGCCATGGCGGAGATGCTCGTACGCGCAACGGAATTCGATCCCGTTCGGCGCCATCAGTCGGCACGCGCGTTTCTCGGCGACTTCCAGCATGCGCTCGGAGTCTGCGCAACGGCGCCAACAAAAGCCAGCGCAAACGCCGCAGCAGGAGCTCGGTCCGCACACTCCGTCACCACGCCTCAGTCGACCTTGCATTCCATCCTTTATCACCCTGTCCTCAAAGTGCTTGGCACCATATGGAACGCGCTTCTCATACTCGCCTGGATTATGATCTCTATATCATGCGTGGCAAACATCATGCGGCCGGACGGAGAGCTTTCCAGGCATCCCCTGTGGTATGTGATCGTGGAGCATATTGGTTTCGTATGGGTGCCGTGGGCGGCGATTAGCTGTCTTTTGCTCTTTAAGCCACCGCTGCGCAAATTCAAGCCTTTCAGTCAGTCAAATTGGCGTGTTGAACTGATCGTATGCTTGGGCATCGCGTTTGCGAGCATAGCGATGACGCTGTTTATCTATATGGTTGTTATCATCCCGGGCCTACGCCAGGCTTAGGCTCGTGCGTTCCTGGTGGCACAGGTATACCTGGTATACGTGTGCCACCAAGGTGCTTTTCTACCAGCCCTTCTTGAACACTACGACGTTCGAATCTCTGTCGCGCATGTAGAAGAAGTCGTCCATGCTCTTCTTTACCATGAAGATGCCCAACCCGCCGATCTTGGCCTCCTGTGCGTTGGAGGGCTTGGTGGGGTCCTCCTTCTTTATGGGGTCAAACGGTATACCTTGATCACGCAGCTCTATGGTTATGGCCGAGGGATTTGCGCCATAGGTATAGGACACCTGCACCTGCCCCGGCTCCTTTTGGTCGGCGTAAGCGTAGCGGCATACGTTTACGAACAGCTCCTCGAGCGCCACCTCCACTTTGCTTATGACGCTCACGGGGCAGAGGCGCTGTTCGAGCTCCGCGCGAATCAGGCTTTCCGCCTCTTCCAGATGATCGAGCGTCGCGGGAACGGTGATGCTGTTTGTGACCTCGGGCGCCGCACCGTACTCGAGGGCAAGAATCGTGACGTCGTCGGACTGCTCGGCGTCCTCGGCCCAAGCGGCCACGTCGGCGCGCAACGAGCGCACCATGTTGCGAGCGTGCAGGTCGTTGTGGGCCGCCAGGAACGCCTCCAGGCGGTCGTTGCCGTACTCCTCCTCGTCCACGTTGAACGCCTCGTTGACGCCGTCGGTGTAGAGCAGCAGCTCG
>CADCPM010000028.1 GCA_902803315.1 uncultured Coriobacteriaceae bacterium | reverse complement strand
GTCGCTCACGCGTGGACGCTATGCCTACGACTATCCCGATACGGGCAAGACGGCTCCCCTCTGCAAGATGTACACGCTTGGCAACGGTTTTATCCCCAGCCCCGACCACGCAGGTGGCCTGCGCTTCCATGGCATGGCACCTGTGCTCTCGCAGCTCCGCCACGATGGCTTCCTGGAGGCCGTGGCCGTAAAGCAAACCGACGTGTTCGAGGCCGCAGAGAAGTTCGCAACGCTCGAGACCATCCTGCCAGCGCCCGAGAGCGCACACGCAATCCTTGGCGCCATAAAAGAGGCCTTGGCAGCCAAAGAGACAGGCGAGGAGCGTGTCATCCTGTTTGGTCTCACCGGCACCGGCTATTTTGACATGACCGCCTATGAGGCCTTCAACGAGGGGAAGATGGTAGACCATGTGCCCACCGAAGAGGAGCTCGAGGCTGGATTTGCCACCATTCCTGCCGTACCAGGCATCCAGGCCGAAGGAGGCCAGCCTCTGTAGGCAAACGGCGAACGAGGTATCCCCCACCCCACCCTAAATTGGGGACAGGCCCCAAGTCGGTGTTTTACAAAATACCAACTTGGGGCCTGTCCCCAATTTAGGTTTACGCAAATAGTCCAGCGCTTTTGGCAAAAGGCCTTTTTCGTGAAATTTGGCACAAGTACTGCTCGCACCATTACAATAGCCAAATACTGCTGAGCTATTCACCATGCTCAAAATGACGCTTATACGAAGGGGTGAGTGTGTGAGCAAAGACAATTCGTTGCCATCAATTGGCAGAGTAGCCCTATCCTGCATCCTCTCTAGTGCCCTTTTAGCACCCATGGCGACGCCTGTTCTCGCCGACACCATCGACGATCTCCGTCATGAGGAAGAGGCTGCGCGCGATGCGGCAGCCGCGGCAGAGCAGCGCGCCGACGACGCAAAGAAGCAACAGGTAGTGCTCGAAGGAGAAGTCAAAAAGGCCCAACAGCAGCTCCAGCTCCTTGGACAACAAGCAGAGATTGCCGAGAACGAGCTCATTACCATAACCAACAAGCTCAACGAGACAATCGCTCGCATCGAGGAACTCGAGCAACAGATTCAACAAACCCAAGAGGAGTTGCAAAAGGAAAAGCAGGAGCTGTCCAACATAGTCTCGGACACCTATAAGAACGGACGTCCCACGCTTCTTTCGGTTGCCCTTAACGCCACGAGCTTCGACGACCTTCTCTCGCGCATCCAATATGCAAACAGGGTCGCCGAATACGAGACTTCTGTTGTAGAACGCGTAAAGGAACTCGAGGCCCAACTCCAGCAGGAGAAGAGCGAGCAAGAAGAACAGAGAGCGCTCGAGGAACAGCAACAGGCCGAGAAGGAGCAGGCGCTCGCCGAGGCTGAGGCTGCCGTTGCCGCCGTTGAGTCCTATCAGGCGCAGCTCTCCGCCGAGATTCAACAAAAGATTGCCGAGGCAGATTCGGCCATGCGCACCGCCGCCGCAGAGTCTGCGAAGGCAGACGCGGCAAAGGCCAAGCGTCTAGCCGAGGAAGAGGCCAGGCGCAAGGCAGAGGAGGAAGCCAAGCGCAAGGCAGAGGAGGAGCGTCGAAGGGCCCTAGAGGAGCAGGCGCGACAAAACGGCTACACGGGAGGCAGCACCAGCTCAAGCGACGAAAGCTCCGACAGCGGCAGCGATAGTGGCGGATACACCGTGGCCGCCGGTGACGTGAACTCCTTCGTGGCCGCAGCATACTCCATCATTGGCTCTGGCTACTCCTGGAGTGGCTACAGTTGGAGCGGCGATCCAAGCTCTTCCGTGTTTACGTGCTCGGGCGTCATTGACTACGCGCTTGGTTTGGCCCCGCGATCAAACTCTCCAGAAACGCTCTATGCCCAAGTGGGATCTCGCATGGTCTATGACACCAGCCAATTGCAGTACGGAGACCTCGTATTCTATGCGTGTTTGGGGCGCTCGCCTGGACATGTGGGAATTTACGTTGGAAACGGACAGGTGCTTGACTCGATTCCCAACGGCGGCGTGGCCATACGCGACGTAAACTACATGTCACCCATGGGTGGTGGACCCATCTTCTAACAACGAATATGGTCCGCACGAGGGCCGTCCCACCTGTTGCGGGACGGCCCCTTTTACATTCAGTTCCGTTCCAAGAAGGCAACAAGTCCATGAACATAGGTTCTTGCCCCGCCATAGGTTCGTCAACACAAGAAGAGCGCCTCGCCTACGTGCGCGAGCGCTATGTATGCATATCGGACTGCGACCAGTGCGGCATATGCGCCACCTTTCACGGAAAGGACCCAGAGCAGGCGCTCAAGGATTACGTGGAGGGCCGTGCGGAGCTACGAGATGTGCTTGTGCGCATGCGCGGCATTCGTTAGCGAGCGTTGCGGAGACAAGACCCATGTGGACTGAGCTCATACGAGGCATGTTGATTGGGGCCATACTGCTCTATGGCCCCGGATATCTGTTCTTCAGAGGACTGCGCCTGGGTCGAGCGTTCGCGCTTTTTTGCGCTCCCCTCTTTAGCGTGTGCTGCTACGCAGCTCTCCCCCTCGCCTACTATGAGCTAGGCATACCATGCACGACGCTTGCCGTCGTGCTCCCAACCGTAGCGGTGGGTGGCGTGCTTCTTGCCTGCTCGCGCCATCCCCGTACCAAGAGGTTTTTCCCAGCCAAACTGCACCTGGGAGAAATGGAGCCCTTCCGCATAGGTAGCCGCACGATTCCCTTTGACGCAATCGTATCTCTCATCGTGGTAGCCGCCGCAACCATCGTGCTCCTATTCGTGTTTGTGGGAGCGCTACCCAATGCGGCGGCAATAATCTCTCGCCACGATAACCAGACCCATCTCAACAACGCACGCGCGTTTTTGGAATCTGGTCGTTGGTCATCCTTGCACGCAAGCTCCTACGTTGCCATGGACCCAATCCAATGCCCTTTTGCGGTGCGGGACCACTTCTATCCCAGCGCATGGACCGACCTCGTGGCACTCGTTTGCCTTACGTCCCGCATCAACCTTATGGTCGCAGTAAACGCCGTGGTAGCGCTTTGTGCCTGCCTGGTATTCCCCTTGGGTTGCTACACGCTCTTGCGTGTGCTTCTTCCACACCGAAGGCGAGGCCTGGTGCTGAGCGCCCTGGCCATAGCGGGCTTTGCCACCTGGCCGTGGCTTTTCGTGTATTCTGGCCCCCTGTTCCCCAATCAGATGGGCGTCTCGCTTCAACTCTGTGCCTTACCTCTCATCTTGGCAATTTTGGAAGGCGGCAACGCGAGGGCAGATGTCCCACGATTCGCGACCATAGCCCTCGTTTCCTTTGTGGCATTGGCACTCACACATCCAAGCACGCTCTTCTCTTGTTACGTGTTTATGTCTGCATGGGGCGCTCACATGCTGCGTTCCGTGTTCCGCGGTCGCACACGCATAATCGCACTTACGCTCTATTCCACCGTCATCGTTGCCTTTTGGGTGTTCTGCCTCCATCTCCCAGCGCTCAGTTCCACCGTTGGCTATTCGGAGGTCAATGGCTCCGCCCTTGTGGACACCGTTCTGGACATAGCACTCATGCGATTCTTCTTTACCACTGCCCAACCCGGACTCACCATCTTGGCCGTATTGGGCATCTTCGTCTCCCTGCGAAGCCGCTACAGACGATGGCTGATCGTACCGGTGGCCTTTTTCGCCGTGGGATACCTGTGCGCGCGCATGGACTGGTGGCCGTTCGCCAATTGGATTGCCGCGTTTTGGTATACCGATTGGCGTCGCATGGCCGCCAACCTCATCGTTGCGCTCATGCCCTTCGTAGTTTTGGGAATCGATACCCTCCTGCAGCCAATGCAAACCGATGCAGCCAACAAGGGCGCAGCCGTCAATCGCGTGCCAACGCCCTTACGATTATTCGCAACCGCCGCTATCGTCGCGCTCGTGTTCATACCAACCGCAACCCTCTCTTCGCCCGACATTCCCAAGGACACACCGAAGTCCATCCAGTCGCCCTTTGGCACGGTACGGAACCTCTTAGCCACGCGCTACGCAGAACGCATCTATTCCCCAGAGGAGATTGCCTTCGTCAACCGAGCGAAAGAACTCGTACCGCAAGATGCCCTTGTTATTAACGCGCCCGCAGACGGCAGCATGTGGTCGTATGGAGTCAATGGCCTTCGCACGTACTATCACAGCATCATGTTCGTGGGACAGAAGCCGCAGTCCGATCTTATCCGTCTTCATCTGCGTGAGTACGCAACGAGCGAGGAAGTACGCAACGCCGTCGCCCAAATTGGCGCAACCTATGTTCTCCTGCTCGACAAAGGCGTATCGCATGAACAGGGAGACTGGATCTGGCAATATGACGAGTCCCAAACGAAGGAATGGGAAGGCATAACCGACATAGACGACAACACGCCTGGTTTTAAGACGGTACTTGCCGAAGGTGACGAGATGCGTCTCTACCGAATTGGGTGACGGCCCGTGCGGCGCGCGAGAGGACGGGTCCCGTGTTATATCGCGCTCAAACAGTCCTCGCTTCGCTCGGAAACTGCGCGCGCCATGACACGGGACCCGTCCCCTCGCACGCGCCGCACTTTGCAAAGATAAGAACATCCGAAGGCTACGGCGCCCATCCGATTGATCACTTGAGCGTCGCGTACATGATCGCTTTGATTGAGTGCATGCGATTCTCGGCCTCGTCGAACACCACTGAGCGCGACGATTCGAAGACCTCGTCGGTGACTTCCATCTCACAGATGCCATATTTCTGCGCGATGCTGGTGCCAATGGTGGTCTTGGTGTCGTGGAAGCTGGGGAGGCAGTGCATGAATATTGCGTCTTCGGCAGCCTGCTCCATTACGGCAGCATTTACCTGATAGGGAGAGAGCAGACGAATGCGCTCTTCCCACAGCTCCTCGGGCTCTCCCATGGAAACCCAGATGTCGGTATAGACCACGTTGGCGTTTTGAGCGCCCTCGGAAACGGAGTCGGTAAGGGTAACGGATCCTCCCGTCTTCGCCGCTATACTGCGACACGTGGAAACGAGCTCCTCGGAAGGCATGTTCTCCTTGGGACCACAGGCGCAAAAGTGCATACCGAGCTTTGCACACACGACCATAAGCGAGTTGGCAACATTGTTGCGCGCGTCGCCAAAGAACGTCAGCTTCATCCCCTCGAACTTGCCAAACCTCTCGCGCACGGTAAGCATGTCCGCAATCATCTGCGTGGGATGGAATTGTGTCGTGAGGCCATTCCACACAGGAACGCCCGCCTTTTCGGCAAGCTCCTCCACAATGGCCTGGTCGAATCCGCGATACTCTATGCCGTCGTATATCCGTCCCAACACGCGGGCCGTATCCTCGATTGACTCCTTCATCCCCATCTGGGAGCTGCCGGGGTCCAGGTACGTAACGCCCATGCCCAAGTCCATCCCACCGACCTCAAACGAGCAACGCGTACGCGTGGAGGTCTTCTCAAACAGAAGGACGATGTTCTTGCCCTCCAACCATCGATGGGGAACGCCAGAACGCTTGAGGCGCTTAAAGTCGGCCGAAAGACCTATGAGATACCTTATTTCGTCGGAGGAGAAGTCCAGGAGCTTGAGAAAGCTCCGACCGGCAATGCTTACTCCCATGGAATGTCCTTTCTGTAGGATAAGGCCACCACTTTACTACAATGCCACCAATTATAAATACCAGTCCAGGCAAGAGAACGACCCTCTGCCGTACAATGAGCCTAAATAACGACTACAAGTCGTCGCGCACAAAGGGCATGCTCATGCAATGCGGACCCCCGCGCCCGCGACTCAGCTCCGCGGAGGGAATCTCCAAAAGCTCGAATCCCTCCTTGTACAGAATCTCGTTGGTTATGGCATTGCGTTGGTACACAAACACGCGACCCGGCGCGACAGCCAGCGTGTTGGAACCATCGTTCCACTGCTCCCGCGCAGCCGCAATGGCGTCGTTTCCTCCACAGCTTATAAGACGTACGGAGTCAACGCCCATGGCCTTTGCCAACACCTCGCTTAAGCCCATGTCCAAAGGCTCTACGCAAAGCTCGTTCACACGCGCACCGCGGGTGACCCTAAAGGTTTCCAAAACATCTAGGATGCCCGGATGATACAAGAACGCATCCACATCCAGCTGAGTAAACACCGTGTCCAAATGCATCATCGTGCGAGTGTCGGGGATCAGGAACGCATAGATTTCCTTGATGTCTGGATGTTGCCCCCTGCCCCAAAAGACGTTTTTGGCATACGCATCGATGGCAGACGAAATCGTGCGTTGAGAGATGCCAATAGCCACCGTATGGTTTGAGAGGTTAATGAAGTCGCCACCCTCTAAACGATACGAGATGTCACGGTCATACCACACAGGCACCTCGCAATACTGTGGATGATAGGTAAACACGTAATGGCCGAGCAGCGTCTCCCGTCTGCGCGTGACGCTATACATGCTGTTGAGGTTAACGCCGCGGCCCACCACGGTAAAGTTGTCACGCGTAAAGTAGAGGTTAGGCATGGGATCTATTGCCAAGTCGGGATTGCCACTTTGGGCGGTACCCACGATGTCGGCAAGCTCCAGGGAGCCAGCATGGTCCAAGTCGAGCTCATCCCGACGCACTCCACGAATCACGGCGTCCACAAAGTCGCGTGTATCGGATATGCTATCCAGCCGCTCACGCACGGCTGCGATGGTACTTGAGCCCGTAAGTCCGCTCTCACGTATGTAGTCGCTCGTAAACTGGTTCCGCAAGCGCGCGGAAGTATCGAGGGTTTGGGTAACGAGATCCTCCAAATACAAGACCTCTACACCCTCCTCGCGCAGCATACGCGCGAATGCGTCATGCTCCTCTTGAGCGATCTGCAAGTACGGGATGTCGTCAAAGAGCAATGGCTCGAGGTTTGCGGGCGAGAGGTTGAGGAGCTCCTCGCCAGGACGGTGCAGCATGACTGTCCGAAGTTTCCCAACCTCGTTGTGAACGTTCAAGAGTTCGCGCACTGCACTCTCCTCGTCTCGTCGATTAGCAAAAAGCCACAAGGCACGCATTATGGCAAACATGATACCTTGCCTCGCGTTCGTGCCTCCACGTCCCTGTTGTGATTCCGAGCGAAACGCTACATTGCATATAAGCATATCATAATTTTAAACTACTTACTGCAGCAACACCGACTACGGTTGGCCATTCCATGGACACGGAGCCGTACGCGGGCCGCCCCGGAAGAGCGTGGGCATGTGCGGTATCACGCTGACCGATGCGTCCCCGATGCACATGGCGTCTCAGCTCATAATGGGAAGTTACACCATAGTCAATCGCAAAGGGGCTATCCATGGCAAAAAAGGGAACCAAACAGGATCAGAAGAGCCGCGAGCTCGCCGAGATTGAGGCGGCACGCAAAGAGAAGCTCACGCCCAAAGGCGAACAGGTAGACAAGTACTCCGCCACCACGAGCGCCTATGAGCACGAAGCCTCAAAGAAAGCTCGGAAGGCAGTAAAGGAAACGATGAACCGCCTAGGAGCCGGAAAGCATAGAAACGGCGGCGGTGTGGACACGTCCTACACCCAAAACCGCGAAGTCAGCTGGCTGCGCTTTAACAACCGCGTACTCGACGAGGCGTTTGACGAATCGGTTCCCTTGTTTGAACGCCTGAAGTTCGTAGAGATCTTTGGCTCTAACCTCAACGAATGGTTTATGATTCGCGTTGGGGGCCTGTCGGACCTCGCGTCGCTCAAGCACGAACCCGTGGACAACAAGAGCGGCCTCACTCCCTCCCAGCAGCTCGAGATCATTTTCGAAATGCTGCCGCCACTGGTGGAACGCCAAGAGCGTGCCGAGTTGGAGTTGGAGGCGCAGCTCAAGACACATGGCCTCACGCGCGTCACGCGTGAAAACCTGAGCGAAGAGGACTTGGAGGTCGTGCAGAACTACTTCAAGAAGAACCTCTCGCCCATACTCTCTCCCCTTATGGTGGACCCCCGACACCCCTTCCCCAATCTGCGCAATGGGTCGCTGTACGTGGTGTGCGCACTGGACGGCCAAGACGAAACGGGAGTGCTAGGCATCATAGAGGTGCCACATCGTCTACCACGGGTAATTCAGTTGCCAAGCCGGCCCAGCAAGTTCCGGTTCGTCCTTCTGGAAGACATCATCGCCCAGCAAGTGGACAATTGCTTTGGCTCCTATCACTCCACCAGCACGGCAATTATCCGCGTAACGCGTAACGCAGACGTGGACCCCGACGGCGAGGGCGTAGGCGAAGAGGAGGACTATCGTCAACATATGAAGAAGGTGCTCAAGAAGCGCCTTCGCCTGCAGCCCGTTCGCTTGGAGATCCAAGGCAAGTTCGACGATGCGCTCAAGCACTTCATTCGTGAGGAGTTGGGCCTTTCGAACAGCCGCGTATTCGAGCGCAACGTACCGCTCGACCTTAGCTACGTCTACGGCTTGGAGGGACGCATTCCCGAGAAGCACCATCGCGAGCTCACCAACGAGCCGGTTGAGCCACAGGCGAGTCCCATGGCCGACCTCTCACGCCCCATGCGCGAGCAGATTGAGGATCACGACATCCTCCTGTTCTATCCGTACGAATCCATGAGCCCTCTGCTCAACCTCCTACGCGAGGCAAGCCAAGACGACGATTGCATATCCATTAAGATCACGCTCTACCGCGTTGCAAAGCAATCGCATCTCTGCGAGAGCCTCATCCAGGCAGCGGAGAACGGCAAGGACGTTACGGTTCTCATGGAGCTGCGCGCTCGCTTTGACGAGGCGAACAACATCGAATGGGCGGAGCGTCTGGAAGCCGCAGGATGCACGGTTATCTATGGCTCCGAGGGATTCAAATGCCACTCCAAGATCTGCCAGGTTACCTACCACGAGCACGGCAGCATTCGTCGCCTTACCTGCCTCGGCACTGGCAACTTCAACGAGAAGACTGCCAAGCTCTACTCCGACTTCATGCTGCTCACCGCACACGAGGGCATCGCAGAGGACGGCAACGTGTTCTTCCGCAACCTGAGCCTCGGCAACCTGCGCGGTACCTATCGCTATCTTGGCGTCGCTCCCGAAGGGCTCAAGCCCCTTATCGTCCGAGGCATGAACCGCGAGATCGAGCGTGCACGTGCCGGACAACCCGCACAGCTGTTCATGAAGATGAACTCGCTTACCGACCGCGACGTAATTGACAAGATCGTGGAAGCGGTGCGGGCTGGTGTAAAGGTAATCCTTGTTATACGAGGCATCACCTGCATCGTGGACGTGGACGGCTCTGGTAACTGCCTGGTGATTCGCCAGATCGTGGGACGATTCCTCGAACACGCCCGCGTGTATGCGTTTGGCGCAGAGGTTGACACCGTGTACCTGTCTTCGGCCGACATGATGACGCGAAACACAGAGCATCGCGTGGAGATAGCCTACCCAGTGTTGGATCCCACCTGCCGTGCCCTCGTGCTTCAGTACATGAACATCCAGTTGGCAGACAACGTAAAGGCCCGCCAGCTCAATTCCGACGGCAAATGGGAGAAGCTTGAGGTTGAGCCAGACGCACCGCGCGTGGACGCCCAGCAGTCGCTCATCGTGCTCGCCTATGACCGAGCGCGCAAGGCACGCGAGAACATGGATGTGCCACTTATTCCCGAAGCGAGCGTCGTGCCGCCCATCCCCGAGATCCTGCACAGCACCCCCGCAAGCGACATCGTGGTTTCGGAGTCCGCAGACGAAGTCAGCGCTGCGTCGCAAGAAAAGCACGAGGATTCAAGCACGTCTGCAGATGCCGTGTTCTCCGAAGGTATGCGTGCAACCGTGCCAACCGAGACGCCCTCCCTCATTTCGCGTGCGCAGGTGCGCATCCAGGAACGCGCGCAAGGGCGTCGTGAGGCCGTAAAAGAAAGCCACGAACCGACAAACGAATTGGCAAACCGCGAGGAGCCAAAGGAAGAGGTAAAGGTGGGTCGGTTCAGAAAGGCATTCGGCCACTTTGGGCAAGGGCTTCGCGTCTTGTTCCGCGGCTAGCCTGCGTGCCAGGATAGGCACGGATACGTTTCAATTTGTGCTCATGGGGATGGCCTCCCCCGCCCGCCCGGCTCAGCGATCGCTACGCTCACTCGCTTCGCGATCCACCGGCGGACGGGAAAGGCCATCCCCATGGCTATTCTTATGCCACTAATCCTCGTCCAAGTGCTCTGCGAGGATGCGCGCCGCACATGCGCAGAGCTCGGGACAAGGGCGCTTGCGATAATAGCTGTCGGTGCGCCTCTGTGGTGTGGGCGCGTCTGGACCTTTGCCCAGCCCCAGCAATTCTCGGCAAACGATGGAGCCGTTCTCATCGCCATAGCGTTTGCAAAGCGTCTGGACCTTTTGATACAGCTCCTTCTTTGCCGCGAAGGCCTTCGCCTCGTCATATCCTTGGGCGAGCCCCAAGACCATAAGCATGCCCGAGACCGCGCCGCACACCTCACGCATGCGACCCATGCCTCCCCCAAAGGGAGAGGCGAGCCGAGCCGCAACAGAGGGATCGAGACCCGCCTGCTCCAATACGTCAGGAAACGCCAATACCACCGATTGGGAGCAGTTGTAGCCCTGCAAAAAGTTGTTACGTGCCGTTTCCGCTCGCTCGTCCGCCGTCATGTGACTCTCCCCCTACGCACTTGTTGTACCATCAAGGGTACTGCAACCTTTGGTGCAGAGTTCCCAGAGAGGAGTATCAAATGGCTAAGCGCAAGCTGCGTGGCATTCAATTTGACAATCCCGACGAGCGAGAGGTGTTCCATGCAAAGGAGTCGTGGATTCCCCTCATCCTAGGCGCAATACCCATCGTGCTTCTGGGCGTCATCGCCTTCGCGGTCGCACACTTCGTATTCAAAAATACT
This sequence comes from uncultured Coriobacteriaceae bacterium, assembly GCA_902803315.1. Taxonomy (GTDB): domain Bacteria; phylum Actinomycetota; class Coriobacteriia; order Coriobacteriales; family Atopobiaceae; genus RUG440. Next base: position 25,803 of record CADCPM010000028.1, on the reverse strand, counting down.
CTAGTAGGCCTTATCCTTTTGGGCATAAGCGTGGTCATAGCGTTTGTTATGCGAATCCCACGCGCGATTGCCAACCTCGACACAGACGTAATCGTAACCGACAAGCGCCTGTATGCGCGTACGGGCATCGTAGACATCAAGGATCAGGTGTGCGACCTATCCAACGTGTCCGACGTTACGGTAGACCCGTCTGTATTCGGGCGCCTCTTCGATTATGCGGACGTACGTATCCAAACCTATGCCGGCGAAAGCGACTTCGAGCTGCGCAGCATCGCCCACGCCTACGAAATGCGTAAGGCCATAAGTCAGGGGTCCGATGCGAGTCGCGCTTCGACCGCACGGTCTTCTCACCAACGAAGCAGCCGTCATGACCAGTAGCAAGGGCTCCACGCTTCGCCTTTCCGTGGAACACATGACCTATGGCGCCGATGCAATAGCTCACGACGAGGACGGAAAGGCCGTCTTCGTCGTCGGTGCCGTCGCGGGCGACGTGGTTGAGGCGCGCGTTGTTCACAGCCAGAAGAACTATTCGCGCGCCATGACGACCAAGGTGCTCGAACCCTCTCCCCAACGCGTTAAGTCCGCATGCCCGTTTTCCGAGGTATGCGGAGGCTGCCCCTGGGCCTTCCTCTCGTATGAGGCTCAGCTCAAGGCAAAGAGGGACAACCTTGTCGACGCGCTAGTTCGCATTGGGCATATGGAGCCGACCGTTGCTCAAGAGCTCGTGAGCCCCTGTGTCGCCCCGTCAAAGCCATGGGGATATCGCAACAAAGTGGAGCTCGCCTTTAAGCGACAAGGGCAACGCGCCGTCGTGGGTATGCACGCCCGTGCAGAGGAGGGAGAAAAGCCCTCCGTCATAAAGGTCGACTCATGCCCCTTGCTGGGCGGACGCTCGAAAAAGGTCGTTAAGGCGGTATCGGGAGCGCTTGGCTACATGGCGGGATCGTGCGACATCACGCTCGACCGCATTGGCATCCGAACGTCCAGTAAGACAGGCGACCTTGAGATTGCCCTCTGGACGGCGCCAGGCCCCTTTCCACGCGCTCAGACGGCAAAGGTGCTCGCAGACGCTACCAAGGCGACTTCGATTGTACGAGTCCTTACCAAAGGACAAAAGAAGGCACGCAAGGTTTCCGGAGTGGAGGTACTAGGAGGTCGTGGGCATTGGCGCGAGCGCCTGGGCGACAACACTATGATGCTTTCGGCTCCCTCCTTCTTTCAGGTCAATACCGCAGGGGCGCAAAGGCTCATTGAGCTTGTCCTCGAGGGACTATGTCCCACCGAAGACGACGAGGCCATGGACCTCTATTGCGGCGCGGGCACCTTTACGCTGCCTTTGGCAGAACGCTGTGCCTGGGTGTCGGCAGTCGAGTCGTACGGACCTGCCGTACGCGATCTTCGACGCAACCTCGACGCGGCTGGCCTTGGCAACGCCGAACCCATTGGCGGAGATGCAGATCGCGAGTTCCCCGAAGGGCAGGCAGACGTCATTGTCGTCGATCCGCCACGCGCCGGACTCGCTCCCGACGTGGTTAAGAAGCTCAGCGCACAACCCGCGCGCGCGATTGCCTACGTGAGTTGCGATCCCGCGACGCTTGCCCGCGATCTTGCGCGGTTTGCAAGCGAAGGAACGTTCCATCCCGTACGAATAACACCCGTTGACCTCTTTCCGCAGACCTATCACGTTGAAACTGTATGCTTGTTAGCGCATAAAGAGTAACAATAAGGCTGAAAAGCATACGTTGCATTAACAAGGAGAGTCGGCAATGTGCCAAAACACGACGAATGAGGATGGCAAACAGAGCTCAGACCTCAGCACAAACGGGGCCGATAGCAAGGCATGGGACTCTTGCAAGGTCTACACCGACATTGCCCACGCCTTGGCACGAGGCTATACGGATCTCTATTACGTCAACATGAGCACCGGCGAGTTTATCGAGTACCACACCGATGACGATCTTGGCGTTCTTACGGAAGCCCGACGCGGATCGGATTTTTTCGAGAGATGCAAACAAGAAGTGAAGTTCTTCATACACGAGGACGATCAGGGCACCTTCGTAAAGACCGTGAATCGTCAGTTTCTCGACGAGGCGCTGGATTGCAACAAAACCTTTGAGTTTTCCTATCGGAAGCTAGCCGACGGGATACCGTTCTACGTCCGTATGCGAATCTCCCGCATGGAGAGCGACAGAAGATTTATCGTTATCGCCGTATCGGATATCGACGAGCTCATAAAAAAACGCCAGGCAGAGGTGCGGATGCAGGAGGAACGAATCGTCTATGCCCGCCTTCACGCCCTCACAGGCAACTTCATTGCCGTGTACGTAATAGATCCCGAAACGAATAGCTATCACGAATTCAGCGCAATCGATAGCTACACCACAAGTTTCGCGCAGGCAAAGGAGGGAACCGACTTCTTCGCGTCGGCTCTAGAGGCGGCCCAAACATTCAACCATCCAGACGATATGGATCGTTTCCTTGCCGCCTTCACAAAAGAGAACATCATGGCAACCGTCGAACAAGGCGGTATCTTTACCTTGGACTATCGCCTTCTGATGGAAGGGAAGCCCCTTTACGTTCAGATGAAGGCCGCCATGGTGGACGAGAAGGATGGTTCGCGCCTGATTGTAGGCCTTAACGACGTGGACGCGCAGTATCGACAGAAGGAAATCGACAAGGAGATTGCACGACAGAAGGAAATCTACGACCAGATTGCCTCAACCCTTGCCGAACAGTACGACACCCTGTACTACATCGAAATTGCGACTAGCACATATATCGAGATATCCTCCACCGACGAATACAAAAAGCTGAATGTTCCTGCAACGGGCAGCAACTTCTTCACCGAGAGTAGGAGGAGCATCCGCAAGTACGTGCACCCCGAGGACCAGGAAAAGGTCCTTGCCCTGCATTATAAAGACGTAATGCTAGACAATCTAAAGGACAGAAGCTCCTTCTCGATGGCATGGCGCTTGGTCGTAAACGGCAAGGTTCAGCACATCCGTCACACGGAGATCTTGGCGAAGGACGAGAAGCACATAATCGTTTGCATAAAGAACATCAACAAAGAGGTGCAGGCAGAGCTTGCCCTAGAGGCGAATAAGCGCAAGACCGTCACCTACACGCAAATTGCCGAAAGGCTGGCCGATCACTACGATCTTATCTACTACATCAACTGCGAGAGCTCGGAGTACGCAGAGTACTCAACGAAGAAGATATCCGGTCAGCTGAAGGTCCAGGACGAGGGAAATGACTTTTTCTCGATCGCTTGGAGAAACGCAGACAGGCTCGTCTATTTGGAGGATCGGGAGAGAATACGACTCTTCCTCGACCGGGACCGCCTGATTTCGCAACTGGAGTACAGACGGCAGCTAACCGCAGACTATCGCATGATCCTCGAAGGCGGTAGGTTGCAGTACACGCGCATGTCGGTAACGTATTCCTCCGACCATACGCACTTTATCATCTGCATCGAGAACCGTGACGAGGACGTCCGCAAGGAGCAAGAGCATCTGGCAGAGCTCTCCATGGCAAACGAGATGGCCAGACGCGACGAGCTCACTCACACAAAAAACAAGACGGCTTATCGCGAGATGGAAAGCTCGCTGCAAAACCAAATTGAGGACGGTTGTGATCCCTTTGCAATCGTAGTTTGCGACATCAACGGCCTAAAGCTCATTAACGACACCGAAGGGCACAAGGCGGGAGACGAGTACATCAAAGCGTCCTGCATGCTCATCTGTCGGACTTTTCAGCACAGTCCCGTGTTCCGCATCGGTGGTGACGAATTCGTAGCGGTACTTAGAGGGAAAGACTTTATAAACAGGGAAAGCTTGCTTTCTCGGCTAAGGAAGCAGGTGGAGGAAAACGCTCGTATTGGAGAGGGACCCGTTATTGCCTCGGGCCTCGCGGAGTACCAGCCTGCTTCCGATCATTGCGTTGAGGACGTATTCAATCGAGCCGACACCCTTATGTACGACGACAAGACTCGTCTTAAAGAGCAGAAGCTGATCCAAGAGACCTATTTCCTTAAGGATGCAGCGGGATTAAGCATTATTAGCGAAGATAGACGCGCCATGCTAGATTCCCTCTACAAAGCCTTCGAGGTGGTATCGGAAGGCACTTACCTATACCTTTGCGACATGAAGTACGACTATTCCCGCTGGTCTAGAAGCGCCGTGGATACATACGGACTGCCGTCCGAATACATGTATGGCGCAGGAGACATCTGGGAGAATCGGATCCATCCCGAAGATCGCGCCGCATACCACAAGGGTATCGATGAGGTGTTTTCGGGAAATGCCTCTGCCCACGACATGCAATATCGAGCAAAGCGCGTCACAGGGGAATACGACGTGTGCACCTGCAGAGGAATCGTAATACGTGATCCTTTTGGTGAGCCGGACTACTTTGTTGGAAACATACGCAATCACGGCATGCAAAGTCACGTCGATACGCTAACCGGCCTCAGGAACCAATACGGATTCTTCGAGGACCTTGACATATGTATTAAAAGAAAAGCGGAAATCAGCGTAATGCTCTTTGGCATAGCCAAGTTCTCCGAGATAAACGAGATGTACGGATACAACTTCGGTAACCGTGTACTGCAGCTTTATGCCAGAAAAGCATTTGAGATGACTGGGAACGGCGGACACACCTACAGAATCGACGGCTCGAATATCGCAGTCATCAGCAATACACTCTCCGTCTCGGAATTGCACGAACAGTACAACAGATTCCGTTCGTTCCTGCACGAGGGCTTTGTGGTAGACGGCAAGTCTATCCTACTGGACCTGCACTGTGGTGCCCTTAGAGTCAACGAGTTTAACATCGACTCCCAGACGGTTTATGCCTGCTTGAATTACGCAAACTCAGAGTCAAAAATCAAGCAACAGGGAGACATGGTCGAGTTTCAGAACGACCTTAACGAGGAAAACCATCAGAGGCTCGAAAAGCTCCACGCAATACGCGCTTCCATCATGCATGGCCACAGAGGATTCTATTTGCTCCACCAGCCAGTTGTGGACGCACAGACGGAAGAGCTCATTGGGGCGGAAGCGCTCCTTCGGTGGAAAGACGATCGATATGGTATGGTCCCACCAGACCAGTTCATACCCATCCTGGAATCGGATCCGCTCTTCCCCGAGCTTGGTGAATGGATTATTTGGGAATCGGTATTCGCGGCAAAGCAGATTCTTGCGCTAAATCCCAATTTCGTCATCAACGTAAATCTCTCTTACACACAGCTGGAGAAGCCAGACTTTGTGGACATGGTGCTTCGAATCCTGAGCGATCTTGAGTTCCCACCAGAGCACCTGTGCCTCGAGGTTACGGAACGATGCAGACTCCTCGATATGAAGCTGCTGAAGAACGTGCTCTCCAGCCTAAAGTCAAGAGGCGTCTTGATTGCCCTCGACGACTTTGGTACCGGCTTCTCCTCTGTCAGCATCCTAAAGGAGATTCCATTCAACATTATCAAGATAGATCGCAGCTTCGTTAAGGCAATAGAAGAGAACGACATCGACAGGAAGATCGTGCGAAATATTGCAGACCTCGCCTCAATCTTCGACGCAAAGGTCTGCGTCGAAGGAATCGAGACGGAAGGCATGCGCGACATCCTGATGAGCTATCGAGTCGGTAGTTTCCAAGGGTACTACTATGCCAAGCCGCTTTTGATCGAAGAGTTTCTGTCGTGGACTAGGGACTCTGGGCAATAGCAGCTTTGTGCAAATGGCGAGACGATGCCATTGCTCGCGCCCCGCACCCGCGACGTCGCGCAAGCGGCGACTCACGGAGTGAGCAAGCGAAGCGAGCGCGGAGCCGCATGCGGGACGGCGTGGGCGCGGGGGCGCGGGCGGGACGTACGAAAAGCAACGGTAAGCGGACTGCTTCGCCTCACTCTTCGCTCATAGGTTGCATAGCTATGCAGTAATACGGATAATGCTTTTTAGGATGGAGTACAGGGTCACACCTCGACGAACTGGCGAATGCATTATGGAGCAAACAACGTCACAAGACACAAGCTCTCAATCTCTGCGTCCTTATCTCTCCCCCTTCGAGGTCTTCGCATTTTCCATAGGCACAAGCATCGGTTGGGGATCGCTCGTCGTTACCTGCTCGTCCTATCTCCTCAAGGCTGGCATTGCGGGAAGCATCATTGGCATGCTGCTGGGCGGGTTGCTCATGGCAATCATCGGCAAGAGCTACCTGTTCCTTATGAGGAGATATCCCGAAGCCGGCGGCACATACACTTTCGTACGGGAGCTGTTTGGGCACGACTATGGCTTTTTGGCAGCATGGTTTCTCGCTCTCACCTACCTTGCCATCTTTTGGGCAAACGCAACGTCATTGCCACTCTTTGCGCGTTACTTCTTCGGCGATTTTTTCCGAGTGGGCTACCTGTACAACATATTGGGCTATGACGTCTATTTGGGAGAGGCGCTGCTCGTTATAGCGGGCATTGTGTTGGCGGCCCTCCTATGCCTTTCAAATCGCAAGCTCGTTGCGCGCATTATGCTCTCACTTGTGCTCCTTATGGTGGCATGCATCGTCATATGCCTATTATCCGCCCTGTTTGGGCACAGTACGGAACACTTCAACTTCTATCCCGCGTTCATTAAGAACGAAAATGTCTTAGTACAGATTTCAAACATCGCCTATCTCTCTCCCTGGGCGTTCATTGGATTCGAAAGCATTTCTCATTACTCCGAGGAAATTTCATTCAAACAGAGGAGCCTCAGCCGCGTCCTCTTTGGCGCCATTGCTGTTATTACACTCCTCTACACCTTCATAATCATCCTCTCGACAACAGCCTATCCATCCTCGTATAGCTCATGGTTCGACTACATCAAGGACTTGAATTCACTTAGCGGGATCGAAGCTCTTCCCGCATTCTATGCCATTCGCCACTATCTTGGCGATACAGGAGTCATCCTACTTGCGCTTGCACTTCTTGCCTTGGTTATCACGAGCCTCATTGGCAATCTCGTGGCGTTGAGCAGGTTGTTCTTCTCTCTTGCCCGTGACGGCATTTTGGGACCTCGTTTTGCAGAAGTCAACGACAGGCACATTCCCCAACATGCCTTACTGCTTGCTGTAGGTATATCACTTCTAATACCTTTTATTGGAAGAACAGCCATCGGGTGGATCATAGACGTTACCACCATTGGCGCCACGGTGGTGTATGCCTTGGTGTCCGCCTCGGCCATACGTCAGGCCAGGGCAGATCAAAACAGATTGGAACTCGTTGTAGGCTGGGTTGGCGTTGCTATTATGACGCTGTTTGGCTTTTGGATGGTCGTTCTGGCGCTTCTGGATGCCTCGGGACTCGCCGCACCCTCCTACCTCCTGTTTACGATTTGGTCAATACTGGGCATTTTCTACTTTAGGACAGTCTTCAAGCGCGACACGCAACGCCGATTTGGCAACTCCGTCATCGTGTGGATCGGTTTGCTTGCACTCATACTCATCACCTCGGTAAGCTGGTACAACGACGTTACCCGAAGCAGAACAGATGGCACCATTCAGGAGGTCACTACCTACTTCCGTGGCAGAAATGCCATGAAGGGCAACGACGAGGAGCTTGCTTATGTACGCAAGGCACTTCTTACCCTAGAGGACTCCAACGCGCGCATGGCCGTAGGATTTGTTAGCCTGTTTGCCCTTGCCATCGGCGTGGTTGCCAACAACTACAGTTTCATGCGCAAGCGTGTTGAGAGAACCGAGAAGGAACTCGTGACCACAAGAGGCCTAGCTTATCGCGATGCGCTCACGGGTATTAGGAACAAGCATGCGTTTGCTGAATACCAAGAGACCATAGACGAGATGCTAGGCGATAACGAGAGTGTCGAGTTTGCCTATGTGGTGTTCGACGTAAACGGACTAAAGTACGTTAACGACACCTACGGACACGAAGCGGGTGACGAATACATCCGATCGGCATGCACGCTCATCTGCAAGCTGTTCAAGCACAGCCCCGTTTTCAGAATCGGTGGTGACGAGTTCGCGGCTATTCTGTTAGGCGATGACTACAGCAATCGCGATGCCCTTCTCTCTCAGCACGATCGCTTGGCAGAGATGCGCATCGGGACTACGGAGCCTGTAATTGCCGCAGGAATTTGTGACTACTCAAGCACATCGCATGACCGTGCGGCCGACGTATTTAGAGAAGCCGACGCAAACATGTATGCCCGCAAACAACAGCTCAAGTCCATGGGTGCGCGCACGAGATAGCACGCACGCGTTTTCGCAAGGAGCACAACAAGCAACGCAAGGGAACTTACAAGTGATTTGGATAGGTTTTGCTCATGCCACTCAAATAAATACCTTTTCATATGTTAGCCTTTGCTAACTTTCCGCAGGTAGATTGCCGATTTTCTAAATTTAGGGTGGTAATAATTCTCAGAAGGGTGTACAAAGGACTGTAGAAAAGCGGACGAGGGTCCGCCTGTACAGGTTCGGATGGGGTCCGAACGTCGAAGGCGCCAGGGTATGTGCCCGGCACGAGTGAGAGGAACCAACATGAAGGTTACCGTTAACGAGGAGTGCATCGGTTGCGGTCTGTGCGAGTCCACCGCCGCTGACGTGTTCGCAATCAACGATGACGGCGTTGCCGAGGTCATCATTGACGACGCGGCAGACTTCGAGGACGACGTCCAGGAGGCTATTGACAACTGCCCCGTCTCCGCCATCGAGGCCGAGTAGAAATTGGGATTGCGTCATTGACGCCAACCGTGCGGGAGTCGCATCGAGCGACTCCCGTTTTTTATGGTTCACCCATAGGCATATAATATGCGCTACAGAGCAAGCCGCCAAAGGAGAGTCAAAGATGATACTCGCTTCCGCTTCGCCACGCCGCAAAGAGCTGCTCGAAAGGGTGGGCTTTAGCCTCGTGCTAGAGCCCGCTGACATAGACGAGGCCCAGCTGCCGGACGAGGACCCTATCTCGCTCGTTCAAAGACTGGCAAACGAGAAAGCGAGCCATGCGCTCAGCGCCCACGGCGCACTTACTTATGGCGAGGTGCTTCTAGCAGCCGATACAGTCGTATGGACCGATGACAAGATACTGGGAAAGCCGGCAGATTCAGAGAACGCATGCCGTATGCTCAGCGAACTCTCGGACAAAACCCATCACGTATCGACGGGCGTATGCATGCTCTTGGGAACCCAGGACGATCAGCCGTCAAGGCGTACTGTTGTGGAAACGAGCGACGTGACCTTTCGCAGCCTTAGCGAGGACGAGATCCGTGCCTACGTGCAAACGGGTGAACCTATGGACAAGGCTGGCGCATACGCCATACAAGGCGGCGCGAGGCAGTTTGTTGCATCACTTCAGGGCGACTACGATAACGTGGTAGGGCTTCCCGTAGCGCGCGTGCTAGATGAGCTTGCAAAGCTGCGCATGGAGCATGGCATACCCTCGAGCATCACGCAAATACCCGGCTTCGTGGCGGCAAACGCCACCAATGAGGCAGGTGGAACAGGATGCACCGTAATCATTTGCCCTAAAGGGGCAACGGCAGGCGTAGACGTTCGTGGCGGCGCTCCAGCCACACGTGAGACCGACCTGCTAAGGCCTGAGGAAACCGTACAGTCGCTCAACGCCGTCATGCTTGCCGGTGGAAGCGTTTTTGGGATAGCCGCATCGTGTGGCGCCACAGAGGAACTCGAGCGCGCAGGAATCGGACTCAATGTGGGTGTCGGCGTTGCGCCTATCGTGAGCGGAGCATGCCTGTTCGATCTTCCCGTTGGCGACCCCTCTTGCAGACCAACCGCAGAGGATGGTGCAACGGCAGTTGCAAAGGCACTTGCGCAGGTAGACATGCCGCCTATCGAGCGAACCCCACTCGAACGAGGCAACGTTGGCGCTGGCACGGGTTGCACGGTTGGCAAGCTCAGTGGACCTGCGCATGCCATGAAGTGCGGCTTGGGCGAAGCAGTACGCTTTGCAGGACCGCTCGTCTGCGGTGCCGTAGTCGCAGTGAATGCCTGTGGTGATGTGGTAGATCCACGCACTGGCCAACCCATTGCAGGTCAGCTTGCGGATGATGGCCAAACTCTGCAGAGTTCCAAGAAGATGCTCCTCAACATTGCAGCTGCGATGCCGCTCGACTCCATGGCCGAGCCACTCCCCCGCACCAACACCACCATCTCTTGCGTAGTTACGAACGCGCACCTTACCAAGGCTGAGGCCACCAAAGTCGCACAGATGGCAGCAGACGCCTATGCGCACGCCATTAACCCCACGCACACCACCAACGACGGCGACACCGTATTCGTGATGGCAAAGGGAGAGGTGCAGGCACCCGTAGACGTCGTTGGCACACTGGCAACGCAGGCGCTGGAGGAAGCCATCGTTGACGGCGCGTTGTGCGCACGAAGCGCTTATGGCCTCAAGGCCGCTTGCGACTTGAGCCGCTAGGAAAACACACTGGCCAGCGGGACCCTAACTTGGGGACTGTCCCCTATTTAGGGTCCCGAGTCACCATACTCGACTCGTCCTTGGGGCCAGGAAGCGTATCCATTTGCTAGTTAAACTTTATGAGCTTTTGCGCGGCGTGATAGATGCCAATGGTCACGCGTTCCCCCACTGGCCCGCGGAAGTTGGTGAAAGTTCCCACGAGACCGTGGCGAGCCCGGTTGTACATACGGATGTCATACCGTTTGAACTCGTGCCAAATGTCATCAAGGTTCTTTCGCGCATCTGGCGCGTCAGACATCTTCGATATAACGGAGCATACGGACATCATGAGCGTAAGATGGCCAATCATATAACTCCGAAGCCGCTTTTCCGGTATGTCGTCATACAGGTGATATGCACGAATCATAATACGCGTAACGGTAAGCTGTTGGTTAATACGCGCAATTTGCATGTCCAGATTCACCGATTGGTCCTCTCGCCCAATAAAGTAGCGATAGAGGTCCACATCAAGGTAAAAGAGCGTCTTGCAGTGAGGGAGCGGCACATAGGCATAGATGTTGTCTACGTAAAAGGTATGTGCGGGCAAATCCAATCCACAGCTACGAAGGACGTCAGTCCTGTAGCACAGCGCATGCATAAGCATATACTGCGTCATATTGAAGTGACCGATCTGGCTCCATCCCAAGATCTTTCCCTTGGGAAGGGCAAATCCATAGTCGACCGTATGCTGTTTGCCATCCTCCATATGTTCGTAGACGTAGTTTGTTACCACAAGGTCAACGCGCGTCTGGAACGAAACGAACGATCGGAGCTTTTCCAGCAAGTCCTGCAGCGCCTCTGCATCAACCCAATCGTCTGAGTCAACCACCTTGAAGTACTCACCTTCGGCATGCTCTATGGCACACATCACGGCACGTCCGTGACCACCGTTTTCCTGATGTACCACGTCGACTATGCTCGGATACAGGCGATGCCACTCGTTCGCCTTCTCGAGCGTATTGTCCTTCGTGGAGCCATCGTCGACGATGACCACCTGCACGTCCTCGGCATAGCCAGACCCCTCCACGATGGACGATATACAATGGTCCATGTATTCTGCGGAGTTATAGCAAGGTATACCAAAGGTGATTGTCTTCCCCATGATTGGCAGACGCCCTCTTATCGCTGGCTAATGATCTTATCGGAGAGTTCGAGTGCCGACGCTACTACGCCATCCATGTCGTAGTAGCGATACTCAGCAAGCCGTCCTACCACATGGAAGTTGACAATGCCTGAAACGCGCTGACGGTACTTCTCGTACAGCTCGATGTTTTGGGGCTCGTTTATAACGTAATAGGGCGTCTGACCACTATTCGGCTCGTAAGGCTTCGAGTATTCGCGCATAATCGTCGTCTTGCCCGGAAGAACCTGGCCAGTCATGTTTTTGAACTCAGTTATACGGGTAAAGTCCTCGCTCACCGTGTAGTTGACGGTGCCCACAGGTTGGAATTGGTCTTGGTCGAGCGTCTCGAACTGCATATCGAGCGTACGATACGGCAGCGCGCCCAAATCAAGGCCAAAGAGCTCGTCGAGCGGACCCGTATAGATGACCTCGCCACCATAGGGTGCGCCGCATACGTTTATGCTAAAGTCCTCAACGTGCAGCAAATCGCGGGCGTCCACATTGGTGTACACCTCGATAAGATCGTGATCCAACATACGCTCGAACAATGCCGTATAGCTCTTTGCCGGCATGCCCTGATGCGGCGCCTGCGGGAAATATCGGTCGTCGTCACCCACGAACACAGGGACGCGCCCCATAACCGCTGGGTCAATCTGGTCGGGCGTCTTGCCCCACTGCTTCATGGTGTAGTGCAAGAAGACGTTTTCGTACACATAGTCCGCAACCTCAGAGAGCTCAGGATCGTTTTGCTCGCGAAGCTCAAGGATCGGAACCTTCTTGTTCTCCCCAAAGGTCGCGACGAGCTTGCGATAAAGCCTCTCGCCCTTCTCGTCACCAAAGGCAAGCTTGAGCGATTGGTGGTTAAAGGGTACGGGCATCAATGTACCGTGGATGTTGGCGAGCACCTTGTGCTGGTAGTCCGTGAACTCGGTAAAGCGGCAAAGAAACTCGTGCACACGGTCGTCGAAGGTGTGATAGATGTGTGGACCATATTTGTGAACCAGCACACCTGCCTCATCCTCATAGTCATAAGCGTTGCCCGCAATGTGGTCACGGCGCTCAAGAACGGCAACTCGGAAACTGCAGCCCTCTGCCAACATGCGTGCGCATACGGCGCCAGCATAGCCAGCACCCACAACAATCGCGTCATACGTACTGGGATCAAAGTCATTGGGGAGACCGCTCTTGACACTCATGCCAAAACCTCGCTTTAACTTTAAGCATTTGAACAAAAAATGTACGTCTTTACTACCTTTCGGGCATACAAAGTGCATACGACCCAAGATTGCGAAGATTCTATCACGATAAAAGCAAATCGCTCGAAGCTACATGAAAAGAGCCCAAGAGCACATGTCAAGCGGTACCTTTACTGATATTAAATACTTTGCGTGTGGGGTCCTCGCACATTGCGACAAAACCTCGCACCGACAGAATCGCAAAACAATCCCACGCGCGCGTTCGTGTATGTAATGCCCAAAAGAGCCACCATCGCACATGCCACAATGACGCAGTGTTATTATGCAAAGTATGATTCGAGCTTATCGAAAGGACACCCATGAGTGAGTTTCTAAACACCATGAAGGCAGCAGCCAAAGCAAACAAGAAGACCATCGTCTTGCCTGAGGGCGAAGACCCTCGCACCATAGAGGCGGCAAAGCAAATTGTGGCCGAGGACTTGGCAGATCTCGTGATACTTGGAAACCCCGCAGACATCGATGTTGAGGGTGCGGTGGTAATCGACCCCAAAACCGCCGAGAAACACGATGAGTACGCGCAGGCATTCTATGAGCTCCGCAAGGCAAAGGGCGTGACGCTCGAGCAAGCCATGGAGCAACTCGACGACGCCACGTACTTTGGCACCATGATGGTGAAGATGGGAGACGCAGACGGTCTTGTCTCTGGCGCCTGCCACTCAACCGCCAACACGCTTCGTCCCGCACTGCAGATTCTTAAGACGGCACCTGGCACCAAGCTCGTGAGCTCGTTCTTCATTATGTGCACACCCGCAACCGAGTACGGCGCAAACGGCACGCTGCTGTTTGCAGACTGTGGCCTGAACATCGCACCCGACGCCGACCAGCTCTCCGAGATCGCCATCGCAAGCGCTGCCACCTGGGAGTCGCTCATCGGCGGCGAGCCTCGTGTTGCAATGCTCTCCTATTCCACCATGGGCTCTGCAGGCGGCGACACCGCCACCAAAGTCCAGGAGGCAACGCGCCTTGCCAAGGAGAAGGCTCCTGAGCTCGCACTCGATGGCGACCTACAGCTTGACGCCGCCCTTGAGGCCAGCGTAGGCAAGCTCAAGGCACCGGAGTCAAAGGTGGCGGGCGCCGCCAACGTCCTCGTATTCCCCGACCTTGCCGCTGGCAACATCGGATACAAGTTGGTGCAGAGGTTTGCCAAGGCTGAGGCCTACGGACCCGTATTGCAGGGCATTGCCGCACCTGTAAACGACCTCAGCCGCGGATGCTCTGCCGAGGACATCGTTGGCGTAGTCGCCATAACGGCTGTTCAGGCGCAGAAGATGGCGTAAAGCTTGGCACAGGCAATGGGAAACGGTCCCATTGCCTGGCACCGATGCGCCAACAGGAGATTTTTATATGGGCGACACGAACTTTGTCGGACTTAGGGAGGCAACGGCCAAGGCTTTACGGATGGGCGGAACCGACCTTCTTTCGCATCCACAACGGCTCAAGTCTTACGTGCTCGACATTGCCGACCAATCGCAACCGGAAGTGCGCATGGTCGCAAATCAGCTCGATGATGAGCTCGTGACGCCGCTTAGAGAGGCGTGCGAGCATCCGGAGGCAACGGCCCTGCTCACTGCACAAACCCGCGTGTTGGAAACGCTCGAGACGGAGCGGTTCGTCAACTCCCAAATGGCGCACACCGCTTCCAACGCCCTTGTCGGAGGCCTTGCAGACTATTTGGGAATACCGTTTGCCGACGAACCCAAAGCGTCGCCTTCCTCGTCAACCGTTTCGGCCAAACCTGTAGCCTCAGCCTCACCTACCTATCAGCCGACTTCTCCCCAGCCAGTCTCCCCTCGGCCAGCCGTAAGGGCGGCCAACACCGTTGCCAGCGGAAACACGATGACCGCGCAACAGCCCATGGCCCCCATAGCGCAACCAGCCCAACAACAAAAGAGGACTCCCGTCGGAGCCATCGCAGCCCTCGTTGCCATAATAGCCATACTGTCCATTGCACTTGTGGTCTTGCTCCCACGGCTTCAGAACTCATTAGGCAGTTCCTCTACAGCCGCCTCGCTAAGCACATCCGATATATCTAAGCGGGAATTGAGCGGCCAGGATTTAAGCGGACAAAATACAAGCGTTAAGGACGAGCCGCATCCCCTCGACGGCGAATCCTACTCCGTGGGAAATCTCATCAACGGTGGGCACATGGCATCCGACTCAATCCAAAATGTTTACTACGCCAACCCCATAGATGGCACCGATTGGGACACCAACTCCCTTGTGCGCTGCAACTCGAAGGGCGAAGACAGGACGACCATCTACACAGCTCCCTCTTCGACCAAAAGCCTCTACCACATAAATGCGGTGGGAGATCGCCTGGTGTTCAACCAGGTAATCGAGAACAACAGCACGGTAGAGTGCATTGGGAGCGATGGCACAGGACACAAGACCCTCGCGTCGTGCGACGACTGGTCGCTCTGCCAGGTTGACGATGGATGGGTCTATTACCTCAAGTCGGGAAAGCTCAATCGCTGCGACGTTGACGGAGGCCAGAGCAAGACGTTGGCGAATGTGGGATCCAAAAGGCTTTGGCGCGTTTGCGGCGACTGCCTGTTCACCTTTGACGAAGAGGGCGCCAATGCCGTCTATAAGTCCAACTTGGACGGGACGGACCGCACAAAGGCCTATGAGTGCAAGAGTGGCTACAGCGTCAAGAACGTCATCCCCCTTAGCGCAGACTCCCTTTGCGTGTGGGAAAAAGGCTCCAGCATGCGCATCGTGCTCGTTGACCTTAAGACGGGCAGCAGCAAGACGCTTTACAGCGGAGACGGCATCGAACGATTCTGCACGTACGACGACGGCATTGTCGTAACGACAAAAGAAGGCGATGGCTACCATTTCTACTTCGTGGGATTTGATGGTGAGAGCCCTGTCAACTACAACGAAAGCGGAAAACAGGTGCGCTATACCTGCCAGGTGAACCAGGGGATTTGTTATGGAATTTCTACCGATAGCATGCAAAACTCCATTATGTGGCTGCCGCTTCCAGGCCACGGCAATGGTTCCTATATGATGGCGGACTAACGGACTCCCCTTTGCCACATCGGCCGTCATGCAATGCATTCCGTAACTATCGGGTGGGAGGGATTGTTCCTCCCACCCGATTGCATTTGCGCAAACGTACCCTTCCTACATGACCTTCTCAATCTCCTTAAGGTCCAGGTCACACTCGGTCAAGGTACCAAGGCTGCTTAGGAACACGCGGGCTCCTACAAGGCTATACGACCCGTCTGCCGCATATGAGTGTCCCAAGTCAGTCACCCGCGATGTGCTTAAGTCAAACCGCCAGACGTGCGAATCGCTGCCGTTCGTGCCTTCTCCCGTTTCAAGCAGATAGTAATACAATGGCGACCCGCAAAGCATATGCACGCTGCTCCCCGCAATGCGGGAGAAGGTCGCAATGCTGGTACGTGAGCCATCCGCTGTTGCATAGCGAACAAGCTCTGAGCCATCAACCGTAACGAAACCGTCCTCGCCTAAGGTTATGTCGGCATCGGAACCCAAGATAACCTCGGTAGGTGCTCCTTTCGTTGCGTCCAAGGAAACCGTATAGGCATTATGGCTAAAGGTGCCGCTGTTCATTAAGTAGTCCACCGTATAGCAAAGCTTTCCGTTCGATTCCCCCAATACCCTTACGTAGAGATCTTTCACACGCGAGAAGTCATGCTCGCACACCAGGCGGTCATCCGTCCCATCCAACGCACAGCTTCTAATCTGGCATGTAACGGTACCTTCGCCTGATTGCGTGGGGTAGTAGATGCGGTTCTTGCAAATGGCCGGCTTCAACACTCCCCTTTGGACCAATCCTATCATGGGCTCAACGGGCTTGGCCTCAGAGCCGTCCGCGTTCATGACGTATGTATTGGTGATACCAGAACCGCTCTGTGACTGCGTCATGATACTCACGAGCATCCGACCATCTGCATGTGCATACGAAACCATACGCCCTGCCTCGGGTGCGGTCCACAAAACCTCATACTTCGATGGGCTGGAGCTCCGCGAGCGACGCACTTGCGCGCGTGAGTCCGGACTCATATAGACCCCGTCGGACGCCCCAAAGTAATAGATGTACGTACCATCGGAGGATACGTCCAAGTTCGTTGCACCAACCGCGATGGCAGCCTGACTCTCCTTCTCTTGCTTGTCCTTGTTCCCGTCCTTATCGTCGTCCTTATCCTTGTCCTTATCGTCGTCCTTATCCTTGTCCTTTTGCTGGTCCTTCTCCTCGCCCTGCTGCTCCTTTTGCCTCTCCTTGTCCTGCTGCTCCTTTTGCTTCTCCGCCTTTTTCCTTTGCTCTTCTTCGTCCTCCTTCTTGTAACGCTCGGTAAGCTCACCCGCATCGCCCTTAAGGTCCTTTGCACGCTTTACCGCAAGCTCCGCATCGACCATCGGGCGTGAGGGCGTCGTGTTGCCATCCTTTCCGGCAAATGTCTTGGAGGACTTGTCCATGCTACAGATTGCCTTCTTTACCTGCGCACCGCTAAGCTTGGGATTTGCCTTGAAAACCAGTGCGGCAACGCCCGAAACCATGGGAGATGCCATAGAGGTCCCCCACATATAGACGTTTTCGTCCACAGGCTTGCGCGCGTCCTTGTCAACGCCATACGTCAAGCTCATGATCTTGCTTCCTGGCGCCAGGACGTCCACCCGATCCCCGCCTGAGCTATACTCCGCAACCGAAATATCGCCCTTCTCGCTACGTTCCAACGCCCCAACCACAATGATTCTGTCGCGAAGGTCTGGGTCGCTGATCCAAGCAAGGTCGCTGTTAATAGATGCTTCCACGTCCTTATTGTTACCCGCCGAAACACAGATCACGAACTCATGACCGCCTCGAATAAGAGCCCTCATGTGAGCGGCGAGCATGGCAGCAACGCTTTCGCGATACTCTTCGGGTATCTCTTTGGGGAACAGATAGCCTGCGCTCACGTTAACTACCTTGCAGTCACACGTTCCCACCAAATAGTCCAGAGCGCCCGCCCAACTATAGGTACTCTGGTTTTGGGCGGTAGTCTTCACGCTTCCGTCGGCAGCTCGATTCGCATCTCCCAAACCCGCCTGCCAGCCGTAGAGGTTGGCGCCTACCGCAACGCCAGACACACCCGTGTCCTTGTCTTGTCTTGCGGCAATGATGCCGGCTACGTTGGTGCCATGTGCGCCAGGATGATTGCTTTTGGGGACTGGCGTTCCATCGTAGAACTCGCTCTTGCGCCATTCGTCCGAGGAAAGGTATTCCGCACTGTTGTACCATGCGCTAAACCCCTGCTCATAGGACTGGTTCATGTTCGCAAACAGTCCCTTGAGGTTTCTGTGCTCGGCATAGAACTGGCTGTCGAGCACGCCGACGTTAACGGAGGCTCCGGGATTTTGATCCGCGCTTTGACAATCCAACGCCTCCCAAGCCTCCTGTGCCTTGATCGCCTTTAGGCCCCAGGTTAGGTACGGATCGCTCTCCTGATCCTTCTTTGGAGGCTCGGGCTCATGCGGCGGCTCCGGGATGGTCGGCACTTCTCCTGAGTTCTCGGGATCTTTGGGATCGGGCGCCGGGTTGGGCAGCACTTCCTCGATTCCTTCGAGCTCTCGTAACTCGTTCGAGATCCTCCGCAGCTCATCAAGGGTGAGCGACCGAGGGAAGCGGAATTGGTAAGAGTTGCTTGGTGGATAGTACCCTACGAGCACGGCATCGTATGGTGCCATTACGTCTTCCACTTGTTTTCGCGTGGTTCCAGGTGCCGCGTACACCACGAGCTCGTTGTCGGCAAAGGAAGTTCCCGTATCCTTGTCCTTTGCCACATGGTCCTTCTCGGTAGCGCTAAAGAACGAGCCGCCCTCCACCTTAACGGCTCCTTCGGGAACCACCTCGTCCGCCCTCTTTCCCCACAACATGGTGAACGCAAACACAGTCGCTATGGCGGCAACGGCAACGACAGCTGCGCATACGATCGCGATTGCCTTCCCTCGCTTGGGAGCTTGCTTCGGGGGCTGTTGCGGGGGCTGCTGTCCGGGACCCATCAATGGCAGCGCATCCCGATGCGCGGTCTCGTCAAGCGAGGCCTGCGTAGAGTATGCGGGACCCGTGGCCGCGAGATCCTCGCCAATCCTTGCCGACTCTTCCCTCGAGGAAGCAGCGGGCATTACGAACTCCTCGGGCGGGGCGTATTGGTCCGACGAAAGCGGACCAGCAGGCGACGCAACATTGGAAGCAGCTGGTTCCCTTGTTGCGCCCTGCTCTCCTTTGCCTATTGGCAGCTCCCTGCCACAGCGCTTGCAATACTTTGAACCATCGCCGTTTTCTGTCCCACATTTTGGGCAATACACGCCTGTCCCCCTGTACTTCACCACATGTGATAAGTTTTGTCGCTCTTATGGCCGCTTACCCCTAATCACATCCAAAACGCCAAGCGCAATTCCTCCTATAAGAATGAACCATGCTCCTGCACTTGGTCCTATTCCCATAGACGAGGCAGATATAGAGAGTCCGTATGAACTCGTCTTTGCCTCTGCCTGGCCAATCAGGGAATATATGACAACGATCAACAAGAGAGCGCAGACGGCTATTCCCCAACTGAAGGGTATCTTTTTCGGCGTTCCCTTAACCAACGTCATCACGGCGGTAATACCAGCGCACGCCACGGCCAAGAGCAAGACGAACCCCAAACCAGCCGCATATCCTCCCATGGCGTTGTTCGCCTGCCCCATGAACGATCCCGACTTCATCATTGCCTGAATGACTCCGATGACCGACATGGAGCCAAGGAGGCTCAGGTCCATAAACGGAACGAACATGAAGCAGAGGGCGAGCGCTATGGCGAGTATGCCCTCCGCATAGCGCAGCGATGGATTTTGCACCGCTGCCTGAGGGGTGGCTTGCATGCCACTCGTAGGAGGCGTCTGGGCGGTGGCCTGTGGCATCGGGGTAGAGCTGGGCTTCGTGCTCGCGACGCTGGGTCGGGCAGGTTGCTGCCGCATGGGCGAGGAGCTTACACGTGGACTGGGACTGGGAGTGGGAGTGGTGCGGGCGCTTGCGTTAACCGCGTTTCGCGCTTCCTGAGAAACGCGCGTACCGCACTTCGTGCAAAAGGCGGCGTCGTCGGGCATCACATTGCCGCAATGCTTGCAAAACATATTCTTCCTCCTCTAAGCGCATGTGCCACCGACAGGCAAGAGACTTGTTAACCTTAAAGTATGATACAGTTTATCGATAGTGTTTCGTAGTGGCGTTACGGCCAACGCTCCGTCGCTTTTGCGACATGCGTGCCGTCGCAAGGAGTCAACCTTTTTGTTGGGAGCACCCATGGCACAATTGGCTATTGGCACGCGCATCGAGACCCTAACGGGAAATGTGGCGCACGTTCTCAGGCTCCTTGGCAGCGGCGGTCAGGGAGACGTGTACTTGGTTAACTATGCTGGGAAGAACATGGCGCTAAAATGGTACAAGCGCAACGCATTCGCGGAACCGACGCTCTTCGCAAATAACCTGCGAAGCAACATCCGGGCAGGCGCGCCCACTCCAGAGTTCCTATGGCCGCTGGACCTTACCAAGCAGAAGGACGGCACCTTTGGCTACATTATGGAACTGCGGCCTCCCGCGTACTATGAGGCAAGCGAATTCTTCCTGCACCACGTATACTTCCCTTCCTTCAAGCGGGCGGTGGATGCTTGTCTGTCGATCGTCACCGCATTCCGCGTGCTTCACAACGCCGGCTATTGCTATCAGGACATCAACGGCGGCAACTTCTTCATCGAGCCCAGAACAGGCAAAGTCCTTATCTGCGACAACGACAACGTGGCCATAAACGGAACGGAAACCGGCGTACTGGGTACGCCGCGCTTTATGGCGCCCGAGGTAGTTACGGGCGATGCCATGCCCAACGTGCAGAGCGATCGCCACTCCATGGCCGTGTTGCTCTTTATGCTCCTGTGCATGAACCATCCCCTGGAGGGAAAACGCTCTCTCGTTCCTGCGCTCGATGCCAGCATGCAACGCAAGCTCTATGGCACTGACGCACTGTTCATTATGGATCCCGACAACAGGGCAAACGAGCCCGATCGCAAAGTACATCACAACGCCCTCGCCGTTTGGGCATGCCTTCCCCAGCACCTACGCGACATGTTCTGCAGAAGCTTTTCCCAAACGGCGTTGAGCAATCCCAATCGGCGTCCGTCTGAGGCGGAATGGATGTTCGAGCTTGTACGCTTTAGGAGCGAAATCGTCCGCTGCTCCTGTGGCAACGAGATGTTTGTGGAAGACGGGGCACGGTCGTTCTGCGAGCGGTGCGGAAAGCCTGCCAACGTTCCCTTTGTGCTCGAGCTCCCCTCGTACAAACTGCCAGGGGTCGTAGACACACGCCTGTATCGTTGCCAAACATGCGTGTGCGCGGCAGACGTGGCCCTAGATCCCATTGCCTTGGTCACCGCATCGCAACGAGGGAACCAGCGACGGCTTGGCATTCGTAACGTAAGCGAAGGCCCTTGGAGCGCGACTACCAGCAAGGGAGACAATCGCACCGTTGACCCAGGCGCAGTGATTCCGTTGCGCGACGGCATCTCGTTTATCGCTAACGACCAAACCATTAGGATTGCGACCCATAATCCCAACGACAAGGAGTAAGCCATGCCAGATACTACCGCCCTCGAAGCCGCACCACGGCGTGAGCTCCACGTATTCTATGTGCTCGACACCTCGGGAAGCATGCAAGGCCAGCCCATACAGCGTCTTAACCGTGCCATGGAAGAGACGACCCAGGCGCTTAAGCAGCTCGCCTATCACAATGGTGACGCCAAGGTAAAGATTGCTGTTTTGGAGTTCAACAGCGACGTACGATGGATGCAACCCGCAGGGCCCGAGGAGATGGAGGACTTCTTCTGGCAGGACCTTTCGGCTGGCGGCATGACCTTCATGGGCGCCGCCTTGGACGAGCTCAATTCCAAACTCTCGCGCCACTCGTTCCTCAGCTCCATGACCGGCGCATTTCTACCCGTCATCATATTCATGACAGATGGCTTTGCCAATGACGACTATGAGGATTCGCTGGCACGTGCCATGCAGAACCGATGGTTCCGCAAGGCAACGCGTGTTGGGTTTGCCATTGGCGACGCCCCCGACACCGAGATGATCGCCAAGCTCGTAGGCGATTCCGAGGCAGTGATTCGTACGAACGACCTCGGTATATTTGCCAAGCTGTTGCGTTTCGTCACGGTGTCTGCCTCCACCATAGCAAGCGTCTCACACACAAACGATGCGGCGGCAGGAGGTGCGGCAGCCGTACGCTTTGCCTTGGAAGATGCCGACATCTCAAGCGCTACAGTCGACCCAGGCGTCACGTACACACCCGAGCAGGCTGCCTCCGAGTTTGGCGTGGACGACGGCTTTGGAGGCAGCTACGCAACTTCCGATGATGGCTGGACAGACGACGATGAGTGGTAGGCATCCAGGGATCGCAACATGCCACATGCGCGCACGACTCTCTCCATACGAATGACGCTAGGAGGGAGTCATGGATAATCTCGTCGTATTCTCTGCAACGACACAAGGATTCCTTCATAAGAAGAGGGAGGTGCCTTGCCAGGACGCATCTGGCTGCTACGTTGACCCACAGGGACGCTTCGCCGCCATTGCCGTGGCAGACGGGCACGGTGACCCAACCTGCGTGCGCAGCGATCGCGGCTCCGCATTGGTTGTGGACGTAGCCCTCGACTGCATGCGCTTGTTTGGTGAGTCCTGCCTAAGTGCAAGCGAGGATTCGCAGGGTGTTAGGCTCATGGATGAGCTCAGCATACCTAGGCGCAGTGACGACGTTATAAGAAGGCTCACCGACGCATTGCTGGCACGGTGGTACGAAGCGGCGATGGACGACCTTAGCAACGAGCCGCTTACGCCCGAGGAGCTCGACCGCGCCTCCTCATATGCCGCTCTTTATTCCAACGGACAAGAGCTTGAGCATGCGTACGGAACCACGCTCATAGCCGCGCTCTATGTGGGTGATAACCTGCTTCTTCTACAGCAGGGGGACGGTCGCTGCGTTGTATTGCGCGAGGACGCAAGTGCGTTCGAGCCGATTCCCTGGGACGCCCGCTGCCATGAAAACGTAACCACCTCCGTATCCGACACCGATGCCGCGGAGAGCATGCGACATGCCATCCTACATACCGATGGGGAGGATTCGGATATCGTAGCTTGTCTGCTTGGCAGCGATGGTGTCGAAGACTCCTTCCACGACGAGGAAGGTCGCTGGGATTACTACAGACGCCTCTGCATGCGACTCACCGATCTTCACAATGCGCGTACGCGCAGAAAGGACTTTGAGAGCGTCCTGCATGAAACGCTGCCGTCGTTCAGCAAGGAAGGCAGCGGAGACGATGTGTCGATTGCTGGCATGGCAAGCATGCGTGAGCTCATGATGGCCCGCGATGAGTTTGACGACCTCATAGAGCAGTATCAGCTCGGAGCACGTTTGCAGGAGGCGCGTGCGAAGCTGCTCTCCATGGAACGGATGCATGAGCATCTCGCACGGGCTGCAAGCGATGGATCCGAGGCACAGCAAGACGCGTTCCGTCGCTATGACGCCGTTTACGAACAGCTCAAGGCACAGACACAACAGTTGGAAGAGGATTTGCTCGAATGGAAGCGAACACAGGAAGGTTCTGGTCAAAATGACTAATTGCACAAACTGCGGTGCTCCACTTGAACCCGATGCCGCCTTTTGCGTAATATGCGGCGCCCAAGTCAGTGCCGCACCAAATGCCAATGGTACTGTCTTGGTGCAGCAGGCACAGTCCGCGTCGCCATCCATTCCGTCGGTCTGCCATAGCTGCGGAGCCCCGCTCGAGCCAGGTGCAGCCTTTTGCGTGGTGTGCGGAGCGACCGTCTCCCCCACAGTGCCCGCTGCCCCAGCGCCAATGCCCGTTGCGCCGCCAGTGCCATCCACAGGCCCCGCCGCACAATCCTTTACCACCCAATTGGTATCCAATGGACCCGCAGCGCCAGCTTCCGCAAGCTGTCCGAAGTGCGGAGCCCCAGTAGAACCCGACGCTGCCTTTTGCGTGGTGTGCGGAACGAGTCTAGGCACACCTGCACCCCAACCACAACCTGCCCCTCCTTCGGGACCCTTGACACCTGTCTCGCCCACAGCAGGTGGCATACCAACCGTATGTCCCAACTGCGGGACTCCAGTTGAGGCCGACGCCGACTTCTGCGTGGCATGTGGAAAGCGCATTCCAGGCACCACGAAACAAGGCACAGAGCTTGGAGCCGAGGAACAGGACATGCGAACGCAGCTCGTGTTCCTTACCCGCCAAGAGGCCCAGCACGGGTGCACGAAACTCGTAGAAATAGATGGCCGGCAGGTTCCCGTTGACATTCCGCCAGGAACAAATGGCGGAACGGATCTTGACATACCAGGCTACGGTTATCCCAACGACCGCACCGGCAAGCGTGGCGTCTTGCGCCTTAACTTCTTCGTAAGCTAGCGTAAAGCTTATGGAAAACACCGCCTCTAACTACCCCCTCGACAAAGCTATTGAACAGGCCCTTGTGCTGGGAGGCGTCCAACTCCTCCACGATCCGCATCGGTTGTCGAGCTACGTAATGGACTTGGTAGACAAAACCAAACCTGAAGCACGCCTCTTCCTTGGGCAAGTGGACGAGCGTCTTATTGGGCCTCTGTCGGAAATCAGCGCCAACAGTGGCGACGCTGTCCTGAGGACCGCCATCTCTCGTATTGAGCAAACGTTTGTTCAAGAACGCTTCGTAAACCAAGGCCTCGCCCAGCGCACAAGTCGGGAACTCGTCAAAGGCGTCGCCTCCTACTGGCACATTCCTTGTAGCTACGATGTTTTTGCCATGCCACATCCAACTCCCGACCAGCACGGAAACGGCAACGTAAGACCATCGGACGCCCCAAGGCAAAATGGCTGGCAAACCAACGCGACGTCCCAGCAAACGGCATGGCAGCAGCCCATGCAACCGCCGCCCCAAGCACCCGTGCAAGCGCCATCCCAGGCGCCCGTGCAGCAGCTCAAAACCGCCCCACAGGCGCCCGCGCAGCAACCGGCTGTGCAGGCTCCCTCACAGGCACCTGTACAGCAAACACCAAAGAAAAACACCGGCATCAAGGTAATTCTGGCAATCCTGCTCATGGCCGCAGTTGGTGTGGGCGCATTTGTCTTTTGGCAGCAAACGCATGGACCATCCCCAACATCGGGCACAAATAACGAGCGTCTCGCCTTGCCAGCAGTCACCTTACCCACGATATCCCAAACCCAAGACATCCGTACGCTCAGCCAAACCGAAAACGAACTCGAGCAGCATTGGTACTTGTTCTCCGACAAAGCGAATGGCACCACCTCGGTTCTCTATCTTAAGAACCTCTCCAAGTCCTATAAAGACATAGACCTCACATTTCAGTTCTTCGATTCTTCCGATAGTGTCGTATCCACAAATAGCGTCTTGGTGCTTTCGCTTGCACCCAACGAAACAACCTGTGTCTATTCCTCTGGCGATGCGGGCACGGTTGATTCGACGTACTACTACACCATCTCCGATGCCCGGAACAAGAATGCCATTTCGTTGGGAGAATGCCTAAGGAGCCATGTAGTTAGCACGGACGACAAGGAGATTGTGGTCTCCATTACCAACGACGGCAGCACCGACGCCCATGTGTACAGCGTATATGCGTTTGGGGCTAATTCCCAAAACGCTGCACAGTGGGCTAAGTCGACGTGGACGGACGAGAACGGCAACGAGGCAACGCAAACCATCAAGCCAGGAGAGAGCATTAAGATATCTTTTGAGGGAGACTCATGGAGTCAAGTGACGCCGAGCTTCTTTCCGATTGGGTATGCCGACCCATAATGACAAGCATATTCTCCAGTTTTGGTGTCCCGCAAAGGAGAGGATGATGACGGAAATGGCCGATAACGAGTACCTGTCGCTGCGCGACGCGACCGCGCGCTCCCTGCGGATG
>CADCPM010000027.1 GCA_902803315.1 uncultured Coriobacteriaceae bacterium | reverse complement strand
TCAGCCGCCAGGATGTCGGGCGCGATGTCGTTCCATTCGTCGGTGTTAAAAACGCAGGGGCGGCCCGCCTTGTAGCAGGCTCCGCAATCCTTGCATCCGTCGATGTGCATGCGGCCGACGGGAATGATCCGCACGTCGTGGCCCGCCGCCTGGGCGGCATCGGCAAAAGCCTCGCACATCAGGTCCGTGTTGCCCCCTCTTTTGGGGCTACCTTCTAGAATGACTACTTTGCTCACGATGACTCCTCTCAAAAATGCCTGGATGCCAGGACCTCTTGGGCAAGACTCACAAAATGTGATGGCTGGTGGTGCTGGTTCTACTCTGACAGGCAAGGAGGCATAAGTACAATGCCGGTGCTAGGTGTCTGGTATGTTGCGAACACATAGTCCAGTTTCCCTATTGCGCCATCAACTGGGGCAATAGGAGGATGAGGGGAGGAGTATGCGGCCAGTGCTTGCTCTGCTATGCCTCGATAGGCGAGGCGGATGACTACTACGGCTCTGGTCCGGTGTGCGGGCTGCCAAGGACATACGGGGGCGTTACGAGACCGCTGGGTTTAGCCCAGAGCTCATAGACGAGCTGATGGCTTTGGACGTAAAGCCCACAGGCTCCTTTACCGACCGGGGCTTTGTTGACCAGCATGGTGGCGGGGCCGCGCTCTTTGCGCACGATGCACAGATCATGTGCTGGTTGTTTGGGAACTAAGGATGCCATGCAGTGAGCCATGCGTTCGGTATCAGGCCATAGTCACGATCGGGTTGGGCACGGGTGCTCCTTCCGGTGGTGTCGCGATGCCTATGCTCGGCTATGGGGTATTGCAGATTGGCAACACGGGTCGGTGGCATTCCTGCCATTCGCATAAGGAGCTGGTCAACGCCGTGAAGTAGTGGTCGCGCTGCCGTTTGCCCATTCGAGTATGTCCTGCACTCGCAGGATGGCTGCTTCGGCATGCCTTAGACGCATGCTGACTTGATGAGGGCGCAAGCTACGATACCGCTGCGACGTGCGATGATGGTGCTGTATACAATCTACGAGAGGAGACGATATGTCCATCCTGTTCATCAACGCCAGCCCCAACCCAAACGGCACCACCGCCCGCCTCGCTGCCCAGCTGCTTGTGGGGCATGTCTATGAGACCATCGAGCTGGGTACTACCAAAGTCTACGACTATGGCCAGGACTTCGCTGACGATCGCTTCGAAGAGGTGGCCGTCGCCATGCGTGCGGCCGGCACCATAGTGATGGGCTCGCCCCTCTACTGGCATTCCTTCTCGGGCATGCTGCGCAACCTCATCGACCGCTGCTACGGCAGCATGGAGGGCCAACTCAACGGCAAGCGTTTGTTCTTCATCCTGCAGGGCAGTGCCCCCACGCGCGAGCAGCTGGCCACCGCCGAGTGGACCATGGAGCGCTTCGCTGGCCTCTACCGCATGAGCTACGAGGGCATGGCAAGCAACGCGGTCGAGGCTAAGGCACTTGCCCGCCGCGTGTAGCCCAGCGGTAATGAAGATGGACGCCTCAAGAAACGTAGCCTTCTTGCTTTTGGTCGCGCTCCTTGGCTCGGTGTGCATGTTGGTTACGGGGCCACGACTCATGAGGGTACTTCGCCTGGTGCGGAAGACACATTTGCCAAACAACCTATGGTGGGCTTTGTGAAAGTAACGGAGAATACCCGCATTGCGGATGTTGTCTCGGATCCCGTCCTAGGGGACTGGGGGCGCCTGCTCTTCCCGGCAGATGCGGGCTACATGTACGGTAGCACGCTGGGCAACCTGCGGCTCACGTGGTACATGGCGCTTGACCCGTCTATGACGGTTGCCGTGGTAAACGACGTGCGCGGACGTGCCGCAACAGGGAAGACCGTCTTTATCGACATCTACTCCGATGCGGAGAAGGTAGCGGACCCTTGGAAGGCCGACACGGGACTCTTCTTTTTCCCAGGGGAGAAGGGCGCGCCGACTGCTATCGTCAGTGCGGGCGGAGGCTTTGCCTACGTGGGCGCCATGCAGGACAGCTTTCCGCATTGCCTGGAGCTCAGCCGTCGAGGCTACAACGCCTTCGCGCTTATCTACCGCCCCGGCTCGCAGACCGCATGCCAGGACCTTGCTCGCGCCATTGCCATGCTACACGAGCGAGCGGGAGAGCTGGGCATCTCCATGGAGGGGTATTCGCTTTGGGGTGGGTCGGCCGGCGCGCGTATGTCGGCATGGTTGGGCAGCTACGGTACCGAGTCCTTTGGAGAGGCGGCGTTTCCCCGACCGGCGATGTGCGTGGTCAACTATACGGGTCTTTCAGAGGTTACGGGCAGCGAGCCGCCCACCTTTTCTGCCGTGGGCACGGGCGACGGCATCGCTAGCTGGCGCACCATGCAGCAACGCATCGAGGCAATACGAGCCAGCGGCACGCCGGCCCAGATCGAGGTGTTTAGCGGTCTGCCCCATGGGTTTGGCATCGGTGCGGGCACCGAGGCCGAGGGGTGGCTCGACGACGCGGTGGCCTTTTGGGAACAGAATCGCTAGGGATGCTCAGACACGATTTTGGATGTCGCCGAGCGATCTCTCTCCTTAAGGCTATGCTCCTCAAAGAAGTGCACGGTGTCGCCGTCCACGACGGCGCGCCAAGGCTGCTTGTTCGTGGCGGAGGGGGCGAGCCGCAGCATCTGGAGCGGCTCTACGAAGCTACCCGCATCGTAGGGGGAGAGCGGCGCGTCAAAGGAGCCGGCGAAGAAGATTTGCGCGAAGGAGAATGGCAGATGATGGTCAATGGGGTTAGGTGTTAGACCGGATACCTGCAAGCCAAGCATCCGAGCCACGACAGATAAGACACGATGCGTGCTCGGCCGCCTCCTCCACGGGGATCGCCTTGCCGTCGGCCACCCAGGCGCGGTACATGGCAAGCGCTGCGGCGCTCTGGTATGCGTAGTACAGGTCCCACAGCTCGGGCGAAAAGCCGTTGGGTACGGTCTCTGCATGCTCGCCGCTCGCGTTGTCCTGAAGCTCTGCCTGCACGCGTACGAACGACGGGTCGCAGGTAATGGCGTCGTACAGATCGTCCTGCTCAGAACCGAAGCGGAAGAGTTCGCGCACCACCTCGCCTACGTCCTGCGGCATGCGCAGGTGGGAGGTGCGCTGCCGCCATGCGGCGGCGTAGGTTGCCATGACTTCCGCTAGCAGGTCGTCGAGCGTCTCGTAGTAGCGATAGAACGTCTTCTTGTTTATGCGCGCCCGCTCGCAGAGTCCCTTGACCGTAATCGATTCGAACCTTCCCTCGAGCATCATGGCGCGAAAGGTTGTGTCTATGGCCTCAAGCGTTTTGGTAACGCGCAGGTCCTTGGCAGGCGTGGTTCGCACGGCCCCTCTTTCTCTTGAGTTACGCAACGCATTCGACGAATTGGTTGCTTAGGCAACCTATCGTACAAAAGCGCCCGTTGAACTGGCCTTATCTACAGATAATACTATAACCAACGAATAAGTAACTCAAGTTGCTTAGCAAACAGACAACAGAAAGGAAGCCACCATGACCCTCGAAGAGCTCATCGCCAAGCAAGAGATCCAGGAGCTGGTTAACGATTTCTCCAACCTCGCCGACGATCGCAACGCCCAGGGACAAGGCCCCCTCTTTACTAAGGACGCCGTGCTCGAGTTCCAGATGGGTCCTGAGGGAGAGGTACACGAGATACCCGGTCGCGACGCGATTGTGGCTGCCTTCGAGAATACCGTGGGAGTCAATAGCACAGCCAAGGCTGTCTACCACGCCAACGGGCAGCTTACCGTAGAGCTTAACGACGCGTTGGACGCCGCCACCGGCATTAACTACTGCATGGCCACACTCGTAAACGATGAGGATGGCCACGACGTGATCACCACCAACTACGTGCGCTACGCAGACCAATACGTAAAGCAGGATGGCCACTGGCTCATCAAGCGCCGCCGCACCTGCTTCCTGATCTCCGAGAAGCGCCCCTACAGCGTGTAGGCGTCTGCGCACAGGCCACGCTGCGGGGCACGTCAGGCGACACGCCCATTTTTGGAGGGAGGAAGCGTATGTTTGGCAGAAAGGACGTCCGTGACAGACGCGCCGTGGTGACGGCCGACACGAGCCACCTGAGCGCCGAGCAGCTCGAGGTGCTCTCCGCCTACCAGGCTATGCAGCAGGCCATGGTGAGTGCCGACCACGATGCCATGCGGACGATCGTGGAGGACGGTACGACCTTTACGCATATGAGCGGATACACCCAGACCAAGGAGGAATTCATCTCCGAGGTCGGTGGGCCGCTTACGTACTATCACAGCGACATCCGTGACGTAGACATAACGGTAGACGGCAACTGGGCAACGCTTACGGGCACCGTTGCGCTCACGGCCAACGCCTATGGCTCTCGCGGGACCTTTGCCCTGCCAGTAAATCAGGCCATGCACCGGGCAGACGGCCAATGGCTGTACTCAAGGCGCGCATAAGTCCCCGGCAACCCTTTGGAAGGAGCATTCATGTCCAAAAGCTACCCGCACCTAATCAGTCCGCTCTCCATTGGAAAGGTCACCATCAAGAACCGCTTTGCCGTGGCGCCTATGGATCCGGGCTTCGATGTGGCGTCCGACGGCAGCTTTACGCAGGACGGCATCGACTACTACGTGCGTCGGGCACAGGGAGGCTTTGGCCTTATCTACACGGGCGGCATGGGCATCGACACCGACTTCGAGAAGTTCGCGCCCTCCATTTTGGACAATCCGGCAGCGTTCGTGCGCACGGGCCAGGAAATAAACGCACGAATCGCTGCCTATGGCACCAAGATGTTCGTGCAAGTCGCCTTTGGCCTGGGACGCAACGCCGGCCTCTCGGCGCCCAGCGAGCTCACCATTTTGTGGGACCCCAGCCGCAAGACGCGGGCACTCACCGTGCAGGACATAGAGACAAAGATGTCAAGCTTCGTGGAGGCGTGCAAGGTCGTGCAACGAGCTGGGTTTGCCGGCGTGGACGTACACGCCATACACTGGGGGCACCTGCTCGACGAGTTTGCGCTCTCGCTCATGAACCAGCGCACCGACGAGTACGGCGGCAGCCTGGGGAACCGCCTGCGCATCCCGCGCGAGCTGCGCCGCCGCGTCGCCGAGGCCTGTGGTCCCGACTTCCCCGTAACCATCCGACTGGGCCTTCGCACGGGCATCAAGGGACTGGGCCAGGCAAGCTACACTCTCGACGAGGCCGAGGAGGCGGGCCGCACGCTTGCCGAGGCGGTGGAGATCGCCAAGCTCCTGGAGTCCTACGGCTACGATGGCCTCTCGGTGGACACGGGCACGCTCGACTCCTACTACTGGGCGTGCCCGCCGAGCTATATAGAGCGCGGCTACATGGTGGGGCTCGCCGCGGCGGTCTGGTGGGCTGCGAGATGGCGCTCGACTACTGCCGCGACGGTCGCGAGGTCACCATCGTGGAGGTGCTACCCGATATCCTCTCTGCCGGGCTCAGCGTGCCGTCCATGAACGCCAGCTACCTGCGCGACGGCTTCGCGCACCATGGGGCGACCGTCCTCACCGGCACGCGCCTGGTAGCCATTGCCGACGAGGGCGCCGTGGTCGAGGACGCCGCGACGGGGGAGAGGCGCACCATCGTTGCCGACACCGTGGTGCTCGCGCTGGGCTTCCGTCCCGCGGAGAGCCATGCGGCTGAGCTCGCCGCGACCGGCGTGGACGTCTACGAGATCGGCGACGGCCGCCAGGTGGGCAACATCATGACCGCCATATGGGAGGCCTACGAGGTCGCCCGCGGGCTGTAGACAAGAGCAAGGCATCTCGGAGACCACCGAGGAGTACCTGCGGCGCGCCCACGCCGTCACTCCCGTCACCGCCATCGAGAACCGCTACTCCATGGTGGCCCGCTGGCACGAGCCCATCTTCCCCACGTGCGTGGAGCTGGGCGTCTCATACGTGGCCTTCTCCCCGATGGCGAACGGCCTGCTCACCGGCGCCTACAGCGCCCAGACCACCTTCGAGGGCAAGCAGGACTTCCGCGCCAACATGCCCCAGTACACCGAGGAGGGCTACGCCAAGGCCAAGGGCCTGCTCGACCTGCTGCACGCCATGGCAGACGAGAAGGGCTGCACCATGGGCCAGCTCTCCCTCGCGTGGATGATCAACAAGGACCCGCACATCATCCCCATCCCGGGCACGCGCAAGCTCGAGCGCCTGCGCGAGAACTTCGGGGCGGCAAGCGTCGCCATCACGGCCGAGGAGAT
>CADCPM010000026.1 GCA_902803315.1 uncultured Coriobacteriaceae bacterium | reverse complement strand
GAGCACAACGTCAACACCGAGCTCGCCCCACGGCAGCTCCTCGGGGTTGGGCTTCGCGTAAATGGTGATTTCCTTGCCATCAACGGTAATGGAGTTCTCTCCTGCGACGACCTCATGATCGCGAGCATAGTTGCCCTGAGAGGAGTCATACTTCAGAAGGTGGGCGAGCATCTTGGGGGAGGTGAGGTCGTTAATAGCGACAATCTCGGATCCCTCATGGCCGAACATCTGACGGAAAGCCAGACGACCAATGCGGCCAAAACCGTTGATAGCAACCTTAACTGCCATATTTTCTCCTTTCGTGAGGCCGTCGGGGCACATCCCCGATTCAGCCAAACTAAACACTGCGGTTAATTATACCCTCGGATGCCTATATGCCGTCAGCGACTCCGTGAGCGTACCGATTTAGGGCGCGACGGGAAGACGCTTGACATCCTTAAAAACGCGGAGATACACAACTGGTTGTAGATTGAACGTCTGAGGATACCAATAGAGGTGGTAGAGACTTCTCAAACCGACAAGTGACCTAAAAAGCTGACAAGTGACCTGTCCCCTTGTCAGCTGACAAGGGGACAGGTCACTTGTCAGCTTTTTCAGTTTTGCTCTTCTATAGCGGCGAAGGCAGCGAATGCGTCGTAGGACTCAATGCTGTATGCGCACGTGCAACATGCGAGCAGGTGCGCGCCGGCGGGAGGCTGTACGCTTGCGGCAACGACGTTCTTGGACATAACGCGCGCAAGCCATGCCTCGAAGTCCGCCTCGTTGGCAAAGTGCGTGCGTTCGGGCCAGGCGTCACGCTGATGATAGAGAACGCCGGCAAACCAGCGAGCAGCGTAGTGCGTGCCCTCATGGATTAGTTCTACGGTCGGGTGAGCGGCAAGGAAATCGGACTCCACCAGACTGACGACGGACTTGAACATCGACCAGTCCCTCATGTGGTGGGCACGCAGAACGGTAATGCGATCTCCCATACGGCCACCGTGCATGAAGTCCATGGACACCTGCCCATGAACCGACTTCTCGCCACTGAAGTTATGCGTAAGGTTGTAATCCCGGTCGAAGCGCTGCTTTACCACAGGATAGTCAATGGGGCTGCCGTCCATGTGAATCCATCCCACGCAATCGGGGTTTACGGACTTCAGCTCCTCCAAGTCGATGAAGGGCCACCTTTGCCAATGGCCCTTCATCTTACTGCCAAAAATCGAGCGGAAAATGTAGGCGGGATCGTACGGGTCCTTCGCTTCACACACTTGAATCGAGTCGTCCAACCCGTCGCATCCATCGCCTTGCTCGCTAGAAGAATGTCCCACCGTCAATGACACCGTTCATAAAGTCGGCGTGAATGTGAGCGGGGTCAACGTCTTCGCGCGCGTCACCACAGTAACTACATCCTCCTGCGGCACCATCCAAATCGTCGAGGGAGAGCTTAGTGTCTGCCTCACCGACCAAGTCCTCAAGTTCCTCGGGACTCGTGCATGCTTTTGCCTTTGCTGTCAGTTCGGGGCTAAGGCCTAGATCCTCAAGAGACATTGCGACATCCTTTCATCCTTACGCATACGTGCGTTGTTGGCATTGCGTCACTAATAAGAATACTACGCCCCATAGCTCCCTACTACTAAAACTTGCGAAGATAAATTCCCTAGGGACGCAGCTCCCATACACATCGCGCAAAGAAGCCGTTTGGAGTCGTTATTTCTGCCCTTCACCCTGGTCCACGAGCTTCTGCAGACGCAACACGCGATGGTACATGGCCGACTTGGACGCACTCGGATTGCAGAGCTTTCCCAGCTCGGCAAGCGACATCTCGGGGAAGCGCGCACGAAGCTCGCAGAACTCACGAAGGGCCGGTGGAAGGTCGCGAATCCCCACCTCGCGAGCCACACGCTCCACGAGCATGAGTTGCTCGGCTCCCGAGCGAGAGGAACGTCGCCCATTCGCAAGCTCGGCGTTCACCCGTCGATTTACGTCGTTCTTCACGTTCTTTAGATGACGCACGTTCTCCACGGCTCGGGCCGATCGTTGCGCACCCATACCAAGCAGCAACCTGCGCACATCCTCAAAGCTCTTGAGGTATATGGCAAAGGATCCTCGCCTATGGTTGAGGCGTGCCGTAACGCCCATTCGTTTTACTAGCTGCGCGATTCCCTGCGCGAGCTCTTCTCCGGTAACGGCTATTTCCAAGTGAAAGTCACCTCGCGGGTCGGCAACGAACCCACTGGCCATAAATGCACCTCGGACAAACGCACGTACCGTCTTGTCGTCGGTTACCAACGTTTCGGGCACCCCCGACGCCAAGCCCCCTCCTGGAGAGAGTATGCCCAACAGGACAAGGTCGTCTGCCAGCCGGTCTTGCTCTGGGATCTCGATCAGATAGTTGCGGGTCTTGCGCTGCACCGATCGACGGACGGTCAGCATGGTCTGCAAGTCAAGCCGTTTGTGTATGAGACGCATAGCCGTGCGCGCGACCGATCCGGTTTCGGTGGCGATGCGTATGGAATAGTGGCCTGGGCCATGGTACGAGAGCGTGCCGCATATGCGCATGAGCGCCGAGAGCTCGGCAAGCGCACAGTTGGCTCCCTTGTCTTCCACACGCGAAAGCTCATCCTTCACTTCGGCGGTAAAGCTCATGGATCGCCACTCTTCCGCTAATCGTTACGTACGTTGGCCAGCATGAGGTCACGATGCGATGCCGCCACATGGTAGTTCTTGAGTTGCAGATACTCGGCTGTGGCGTTTGCGATGGCAACGCTTCGATGCTGGCCACCCGTGCAGCCTATGGCAATGGACACCCTCGACTTGCCCTCGGCGATGTAGCCGGGAACGACCACGTCCAGCAATTGCTTCCATGCAACAAGAAACTCTTGGGTAACGGGATGCTCCATCACGAAGTCGCGCACCAGCGGGTCGTTGCCGGTAAGCGTACGCATTTGCGGGTCCCAAAACGGGTTGGGCAGGAATCGCACGTCAATAAGCAGGTCTGCCTCCACGGGCATGCCGTGCTTGAAGCCAAACGAGAACACGTGCACCTCTAGGAGCTGCTGGTCGCTTAGCTCCGCAAACTCACCACGGATTATGGTACGAAGCTCGCTCGCAAGCATGTTGGAGGTGTCGATTACCAGATCGGCAACCTGGCGTGTGGGCGCAAGGCCTTCCCGCTCGCGGCAAATGGCGTCGGAAAGGGACTCTCCCTCTTGCGCGATTGGATGACGACGGCGATTTTCGTTGTAACGACGAATGAGGACCTCGTTCGAGGCGTCCAGGAACAGCACCCTGTATGAGAGGTCGTGCTCAGACAGTTCGGCTAAGGTATGGGCGAGCGCACCAAACAGATCTTGGCTACGCAAATCGCAGGTAACGGCCAAGTGGCGACCGGCACCCGACCCCACGCCAACGGCATTGGCAATTTGCAGGATGAGTCCCGTGGGAAGGTTGTCGATGCAGAAGTAGCCCATGTCCTCGAACACATGCATAACCTGCGTGCGACCGCTTCCCGAAAGACCGGTAATGATAACAATGTCGATATCTCGCTCGCGCTTCGCCGCTTGACGCATGCGCTCTTCGGCGGTTACGTCTGTCATGGAAGTCCTCCTCGCCTCGTCTTGCATCTAGCATACCGCAAGGAGCGGACAGGAAGGAGGTCGGTTCGGGCCCTTGAGGCATTTGACAGGCGCCGCGTTACTGCTCGCACTCGCACACACGCCGACCAGCATGCGGCTCCGCGCTCGCTTCGCTCGCTCACTTCGTGAGTCACCGCTTGCGGGTCGGCGCGGGTGCGAAAGTGTGGACACTCACGAACCGCGAGCGGCTGATTTTATGCATCCACCTTTTGTGCAACCTCTTCGCGCTCCGCGTCCCATGCGCGAAGCTCATGCCAAATGTCTTCGGCCACGCTCTGTGGAATGCCCTTCACCTGCGCGATGTCTGCTGGACTGGCAGCACGCAGGCGCTTGAGAGAACCGAAGTGGCGCATGATTGCCTTCTTGCGCTTGGGCCCCACGCCTGGAATCTCGTCCAGCACGCTTACGGTCATGGCCTTGTCGCGCAGCTCGCGATGGAAGGTGATGGCAAAGCGGTGGCTCTCGTCGCGCACCTGCTTTATGAGGTAGAGGGACGCGGACCCCGACGGCAGCACGATGGGGGCGCTGTCCCACGGTACGAAGACTTCCTCGTCCGACTTTGCCAAGCCACAAACCGGAATGTCCAAACCAAGCTCCTCAAGCTGCTCGATGGCAGCGGTAAGCTGCGGCTTTCCGCCATCCACAACCAGGAGGTCCGGACGAGACCCAAAGCGTTCGTCGGCCATGCGTTCGGGTGCATAGCGTCTGCCCAGCACCTCACTCATGCTCACGAAGTCGTTCGCCTCGTCCAGTTCCGCGCGAATCTTGAAGCGACGATACTGGCCCTTGTCGGGCTTGCCGTTCGTGAACACAATCATGGAGGCAACGGTAAACCGTCCATGCAAGGTAGAGATGTCAAAGCATTCGATACGCAATGGAGGCGCTTCAAGTGCCAACGCGCTTTCGAGCTGCAGAAGGGCTTGGTTCGTGCGATCGTCGGCATAGCCCGTGCGCACCATATAGCGATTGAGGGCGAATCGGGCATTCTGAGAGGCCATGTCCAACAGCTTGCGCTTGTCTCCCCTCAGGGGACGATGGATGTGACACGTATGGCCACGCTTTGCAGACAGCCATTCTTCCAAAAGGTCCGCATCCTCCAGCTCCACCGTGACGTCCACCTCGGGAGGTATGTCGGCCGTTTCGTCGTAGTAGCGTTTGAGGAAGCCTTCTACCAGCTCCTCCTCACCCGCATCGTTACCCTTATTTAGGATAAATTCGGTACTACGCACCGTTAATCCCTCTCGCACGGCAAACACGCACGCCGCCGATATCGTCTCCTCGCGATAGATGCCAATGAGGTCGAGGTTCACGCTCGTTGGGAAAACCACCTGCTGGTGGTCCTCCAGTCCGTTTATGACCTCCAGCCTGCGCTTGAGCCTTCCTGCGCGCTCGAACTCCAGCTCCGCGGCGGCATTGGCCATCTGCTCGGTAAGCTCACTCACCACATCGCGTCGTTTGCCCGCCAAGAACTGCTCCACCTGTCGAACGTTGCGTGCGTACTCGACCGTGCTTATGGCACCCACGCAAACCCCAGGTCCAAGCCCCACATGGCTAAAGAAGCACGGACGTCCTCGTTGCGCAAGCGCCAGATTGGCAACGGCCAGATCGTCTGGATGGGAGTCGAGATAGCGCTTGGCCTTTTTCCACTCCGCGCATGTTGCCGTACAAATGGGTATGACCTTACGCAAGGTGTCGATGGTCTCGCGAGCGGCACGGGCGTCGGTATAGGGACCAAAGTATCGCGTTCCCTTCCGATGCCGTTCGCGCGTGTACTTTATTGCGGGATAGGCGTCGCCTTCGGTAATGGCAATGAAGGGATAGCTCTTATCATCTTTGTAGTCGACGTTAAAGTACGGGTGATACTGCGCAATGAGGTTTCGCTCGAGCACGAGTGCTTCGTGCTCGTTGTCCACCACCACGTAGTCAAAGCCGCGCACTACCTGCATCATGAGAGGAATCTTTGCGCGATCGTCCGTGAGCTGTACGTATTGCTTCATACGGGCACGCAGGTTCTTTGCCTTGCCCACATAAATGACCTCGCCCTTGGCATCCTTCCACAAATAGCATCCAGGCCGTTTTGGCACCTGCGATACCTGGTCGGCAATGCTCGCCAAGCCCTCGTCCTCAGGCCTCGGTGCCGCGTCGTGCAGATTTGGCGTGTAACCAGAATCGCGGTTGGTCATGCAGGCGTGCATCCTCCCTAACAATAAGGCCGTCAACACCTACGTGCAGACGGCCTGACAAATCATGGCTCCCCGGGCTGGATTCGAACCAGCGACACATGGATTAACAGTCCACTGCGCTACCACTGCGCCACCGGGGAATGTGCGAGACATATAGTAGCAGAATGTCTGACGCTCG
Source organism: uncultured Coriobacteriaceae bacterium (assembly GCA_902803315.1). Classification (GTDB taxonomy): domain Bacteria; phylum Actinomycetota; class Coriobacteriia; order Coriobacteriales; family Atopobiaceae; genus RUG440. The sequence goes on along the minus strand of CADCPM010000026.1, from coordinate 49,799 downwards.
TCCAGAGAAAAAATCATGGGAGTCTTGCGTTATGGGAAAGGCTTGGCTCGCGCCACGCGCCACGCCGGCCGCATGCGGCTCCGTGCTCGCTTCGCTCGCTCACTTCGTGAGTCGCCGCTTGCGGGCCGGCGTGGCGCGTGGCGCGAACCAAGCCTTTCATACCCTTGCACTCCGTACCCACGCCGCCCGAACGATACCTACTACAAGTACTGCTTGAACTTGGACACCTGATGGCGATACGCCAGCTCCGCCCACATCTTATGGGCAGCCGTGTCGGGAGCATAGTCATGCGGGTTGTGCGCCTGCTTTGCCTTGAACATCGCCAAGACCTGCTCGCGCAACTCCTCGTTAGTCACGGACATGCGCACCACCTTGGGAGGCACCACCGTATACACAAACGAATCGTATGCCTCGGTATATGGTATCTCCTGCCCCAGGACCCAGTCCTCAACGATGGGCTTCACGAAGTTCATGCCGCCAAGCGACACGTAGAAAGTATTCTTTCCCGGACGCGTGTTCACCTCGAAGAAGCGATAGCTGCCATCGCGGGAGTCGTACTTTATGTCGAAGTTCGCATAGCCCCGATACCCTACATGCTTCAGGAACTTGCGAGCCCCTTCGATGATTGGCTCGACCTTCTCGCTTACGATGCATACGGGATTGCCCAGCGCAAGCGGCGAGTGGTCCTGCAACGCCACACGGCCACCCGCCACCACGCGCAAGTCGCCCGAGGCATCCGAATACGTGGTGAGGGAGCGTATGGCATCGTCGCCACCAGGTATGAAATCCTGCACGATAAGACTGTGGCGATATCCGCTTTTTCGCACGGCGTCGTAGGTAGCCACCAGCTCGTCCGGCGTCTCGATCTCGTAGATCTTCTTCTTCTCGGGAAACTCCAGCAAGTCGTATGCTGCCGAATTGGATGGCTTTGCGATGAGCGGATACGGAAAGGCGCTCGCGTCGAGCGTGGCATCCAGATTCGCGCAGTCGAGCTTCCACGTCTTGGGATAGTCTATGCCCAACTCTTCGCACAGCTCGTAAAAGCGCTCCTTCTGGGTAATGTCATCAAGAAGGCCAAAGTCGATGTAGGGAACCACGTACCACTGCGAGAGCTCCTCTTTGTGGGCAGATATTATGCGCGTGTTCCAGTCGGCAGAACCGTGGATTATGCCCACCTTGCCCGCCGCCTCTATCTCGGCGCCAAGTGCGGATACAGCTTCAACAAATCCATCTTCCTCGTTAATGCCGGGCACCACGCGATAGTCGCAGAACTTGCTGGAAGACGTGACCTTTACGTCTATTGCCGAAAGCACGATGGGCTTAATGCCATACGCCTCTGCGTAGCAGCGCACGTAGGAATAGCCCAAGATGTCGGCACCGCACACAACGGGCTGAAGGCGTGAGGGCAAATCCTCACGACCATGGATAAGTGAGAGATTCTTGGGCGTGGTGGCCATATGGTGCTCCAATCAGAATCAATGCGTCTGTTCTCAAAGGTTGTGAATCGCTTGTACGACCTCATGCACGCGGGACGGGTCTATGTCGGTTGGCAAACACACGATGTCCGAGGAAAGGCGCTGCGAAACAGGCCAATCTTCAAACCCTTGCGAGAGACCATACGCCGAGGCGTCCAACATGCCCGGGACCAACAACGGACGCGGCCACGCTGGCGCATAGAAGCCCAGCGATGCGATGGCGGCAATGGCTGCATCGGCTTTGGACTGACCGTTGACGAACACGGGAAAGCGCAAGAGCGGCTGAGCGTGTGTCTGCCTTATGGCTGCAGGAACACGCAAGTCGCGGGCCACGTTTTCGCCCAGCTCTTCCAAATACGCGCGCACGCACGCGCGTCGGTTCGCCTCGTTGTCTTGAAGGCCGTCGAGCGCCGCAAGAGCCTGCTCGCACACCCAGGGACTCGGTATACTTGGCTCATGGTTGGTTTCGCCCCTACGCTCTTGCTCCGACACGGCCGGCTCGAGCGTACCCTTGCGTTCCCACTTCGCACGCAGAGCTTGCCCCGCCGCATGTGGGAGATGCGTGATCATGCGCATTTGGTTTCGATACTTACGCGTTGCCCGCTCAAACGTGGCCTCCATGGGAGGCAGCGCTGCGAGCGCCTCACGCACCGTCTGCTCCACCACCTTGTTTTCCATGGCGGGGTTTACCCACACCGCTCCGCCAAAGTACGTGCCGGCAAGTATCTTCTCCACGCCAAAGGAGTGGACGGAAACGTCTGCCACAGGGTTTTGCCCCGCGTCCGTTGCCAGCCTGCCCACGCAATGGGCGCTGTCCTCCAGCACAAGGGCACCCACCGCATGGGCAGCTTCCCGCAATGCGGTGGCCGACTCCACGTTTGTGATGCCAAAGGTGTTTTGCAACACCACCGCACAGGTACGCTCGTCCATCCGCGCAAGCGAAGGGTCCACCGAGAGCGTGTTGGGGTCTATGTCCACATAGCGCGGCTCAAGGCCCGCCGTCAATATGGGATCTATTGCAGTGACGCAAGTAAAGAGCTGCGTTAGCACCTCGCTGCGATGTGTGGCCTGCCCACTCGCACGTAGGACCATTTGCATGCCTTGACGAGCCTTGGAGACCAAGTACCAGTCATCCTCGCTGGTGTTGCTGAGCTGTGCCATGCGCAAACGGAGCGCCGACGCAGATTCCGCCAAACCGGATGCCATGCTATGCATTCTCCTTTTTGGGCTTGTCCTGGGATTTGTCCTGGCCCTTGTCGTCCGTCTTTTCGGTCTTGCGCTTGAGAAGCTGACGCGCCTTTACCAACGACCCGTACATGACCGGTCGCAACGGCAAGTCGCGATCGGGTGCCACGTCCACCACATCCTTGGAAAACTTGCATTTGAATACGTTGAGGCCCTTCAAAGAGGGCGCGAAGTCGTTGCCGATGCCCATCATATCGAACGTCAGCAAACCTTCCGCGGAAAGCGTGCAGGCCTCGAAGAGCACCAATGCATCGGTAATGCGATTGCGCTTTGGCACGTCCGTGAGCGATGCGCCGTAGTAGCGCACCGCATGGGTGCCGTTAACGGTAATGATGGACCACGAGACGACCTTATTGTCCACGCGTCCCGCAAACACCCTGCAATGCTCGGGACCCAGAACACGAATCATGTTCTCGTAACTCTCCTGCGTGGCTGGCGCAAAGCCATCGCGCTGGGCGGTATCGAGCATGACCTCGTAGTACTCGTCAAACGAGGCGGTCGCCTTCTCGGTCTCGTCGGCATAGGTTGCGGGAGTCTCGCGCAGGGACTTGCGCACATCGCGCCTTCCGCGCGGCTTCATGCGAGACAAAATCGCCTCCTGGTCCCCGTCGCCCTCCAAATCGATAACCACCGTTTGATTGTAGGGAATGGTGGAGAGCGTCGGCTTGCACAGATCGAGGTCTGCCGCCACGGCAAGACGCACGAACACCAGCTTGCGATCGCGCGAACGGACCAGGTCGTGCAGGCCCTCGAGGAACTCCCTTTCCTCCTGTTCGGAAGGAGCGCTTACCCACGCTGGCCCATGCACGGATCGCAGGTAGTGGTAGCCATGCGTGTGGTATTTGTAAAGAACGACAAAGGCAACGGTCGCGCCGTCCTTTTGAATCCTGAAGGCTCCCCACAGCTCTTTGTCGGGGTTTGTCTGTTCCAAGCGCGTCCATGCCTCGGTTTGCTCGATGGGCAACAGCAAGCCGCATTCCGACGCCTCGCGCTCCAACTGATCAACGGATATATCGACGAATTCCATATGGCTCTCCCTCACTGCATTTGGGTGTATGCATGGTACCGCTCAAGACGCCGACAACCGCAAAGCTAATATAAAACCCACAGGGTGAAATGGCGCGCCCGCCCGCGCTCCCGCTATGGGACCCACACGTAGCAACTCACGAAGTGAGCGAGCGAAGCGAGCGCGGAGCCGCGTGTGGGTCCCTTAGCGGGAGCGCGGGCGGGCGCACGTCCCCTGCGGGTTGATCGACCCGTTAGCCACGTCCCGGTATCAGTCTCCCAAGAATGCGCGTAAAGGTCGCTGCCTCCGGCATCTTGAGCGCAACAGCAATGCCAAAGGTAACCAGCACCGCGGGAACGCCACCGGCCATCGTGTACAAAAACGCTTGGAGGGCAGAGCCCGAAAGCGGTCCCATGAGCGCCTGCAGACCAAAGAGGATTCCGTATCCAATACCGGCACCCAAAGCGCCCAACGCAAACGCCTTGAGCGCAGAGACCAACACCGAGCGAAGCCCCATGGGCCCAAGCTGCTTCCGCAGCGACGCGAAGTTGACGATATCAACCAATACGAAGAAGAACAGCGACGAAAGCGGTACCATCATGAGCCCGAAGATCGGTGTGAGGATGAGGCAGAAGGCCACTTGCATTGCGCTGCCGATGGCAATGGACACCATATACAGATTCATGCGGCGCAACGACGAGCATGCCTTTTGCTGGTACGTGCATACGCCGTAGAACGGCAACGACGTGGCCAACACCACGAGGTATTGCGCAGTAAGGTCCACTTGATCGGGCGTAAAGCGACCGCCTGCCATAAGCGTAATGAGAGGCGTCGCAAACACCATGAGATACAGTGTAAAGGGAATGAGCGTAAAGAGGATCTTGGAGGTTCCAAACGCGACTCCGCGCGCCGTGGCCGCAAGGTCTCCCTTAGACACGTAGCTCGATAGCTCCGTAAACATGGCAGTGGTTATGGGGATGGCAAAGATGGAATACGGCAGCGTATACCAAATACGGGTGTAGTAGGCAATGGAAGAGCCAGAAACCGTAACCGAAAGCGCGCTGGAGTTCTGCACCGACACCGTAACGAACGAGCAGATGGTAACGACGAGCGAGGGAATGCCGATGGAGAGGGTCTCGCGCAGTGCGGGGTCGTGCAGGTCCACACATGGCCTCAGGCGAATCCCGTGCTTGCGCAGCGATGGAATCTGCATAACGACCTGGATGGCGACGCCAAGCGGGTTACCGATGGCGAGGCACAGAATCGCAAGCGCGGGATTGGACTCAGCAAAGGCCATGTAGAGGAAAAACGACGCCGTGCATACGATGTTGTTGAAGATGGGCGCCGCGTTGCTCCAGAGGTAGTCTCGCTCGGCATTAAGAACGCCCGAGATGACCGAGGAGAGCGCATACAATACGACCTCTATGGCGAAGAAGCGGAAGAAGTAGGCGGCAAGGTCGAAGTCGAAGTCGCTTGTTGCGGCAAACGACTGGGTCCAGATTACCTGGCCGGCAAACACGATGCCAAGCAACGCAAGCGAACCCATGATTATGAGAACGATGGAGAGCAAGTTTGAGGTATAGCGGTTAGAGCCCTCGCGGCCGGCCTTCTCCTTGACAGAGAGGTACACCGGCAAAAACGCAGTGGCCAGCATGCCACCCATCACCAGCTCGTAGAGCATGTTTGGCAGGTTGTTGGCCACGGTATAGCAACTGGAAACAACCGTAACGCCCAGCGCCATGGCCTGACCCCACGTACGCGCAAAACCGGTTATTCGACTGATTACAACAAGAACGCTCATCATGGCAGCCGAACGTCCAACCGACTCCTCGCTTACGGATTCGTCGTCCTTCTCCAGAGCCTTCTCTTCTTGAGTAAACTCCGTTGGCTCCATAGAGGAGACTGGAGACTCGCCGTCCTCCGCTTGGAACGCTGTTTCGGAAGCGGGGGGTTCAGCCTCGATCCTTTGGACCACATCCCTGACCTTTATGACCCCCGTGGCTTCCAATCCCTCTGTGGGATCATCCTGCATCCAAACGGCAAGGTCCTCGGCTTTGAAGTGTCGGGGAACGTACTTCTTCGTCATGCCTTCCACCTATTTCATCCGAGCGTCGAGCTCCCCCTTGAGCTCGCGATAAAAGCAGGTTCTGTTTCCCGTGTGGCATGCGGGTCCTGACGAGTCCACCTCCACCACCAAGGTGTCGACATCGCAATCTATGAGGATGCGTCGCACCTTTTGCATGTTTCCGCTGGTGGCCCCCTTGTTCCAAAGCTCCTTGCGCGAGCGCGACCAAAACCAGGTAGTTCCTGTCTCAAACGTCAGGCGCAAGCTCTCCTCGCTCATCCATGCAACCATGAGCACCTCGCCAGTACCCTCTTGTTGCACCACGGCGGGTATCAGCCCGTTTGCATCGAGCTTGAGCGTCACGTCCGTTAGCGATACAGATTCCATGCGCACGTCCTTTCCCATATGGAAGCAGTGTACCAAAAGGAATCGCCGCCAAAGTGGCACACTTAAACTAGGTATAGCTGTGCCATTCGAAAAATGGCACACTTAAACTAGGTATAACTGTGCCACTAGAAGTCCAGGCGAACGGGGATGCCCTGAGACGCCATGTACTCCTTAACCTGACGAATGGAGAACGTTCCAAAGTGGAACACACTCGCGGCAAGCACCGCGTCGGCCTCACCTTCCAGAACGCCCTCCGCAAAGTGCTCGAGTGTGCCAACGCCGCCCGATGCGATAACCGGAATGGGAACGGCACGAGCCACTTTGCGCGTAAGGGCTAGGTCGAAGCCCTCCTTGGTACCGTCGCGGTCCATGCTCGTGAGCAGGATCTCCCCCGCACCGCGACGGGCCGCCTCTTCCGCCCACGCCACGGCATCGATGCCCGTGGCAATGCGACCTCCCGCCAGGTAGACCTCCCACTCATCAGCCTTGCCCTTACGCTTTGCGTCGATGGCACAGATGACGGCCTGGCTGCCAAACGCCGTGGCCGCTTGCGACAAGAGCTCGGGGTTCTTTACCGCGGCGGAGTTTACCGAGACCTTGTCTGCGCCTGCCGCGACCATCTTTCGCATGCCCGCCACGTCACGAAAGCCGCCACCCACCGTATAGGGTATGCGCAGCTCCGCGCTGGCATGGGAGGCAAGGTCGATCGTGGTGTGGCGATCGTCGGAGGTTGCCGTAATGTCCAAAAACACCACCTCGTCGGCACCTTCCTTGTCGTAGGCACGCGCGAGCTCCACCGGATCGCCGGCGTCGACGAGATCCACGAAGTTGACGCCCTTTACCACGCGTCCGTCCTTTACGTCCAAGCACGGAATGACTCGTTTTGTGAGCATAGATCCTCCCCTATGCGACTGCAGACCCTTAGCCTTTGAATACCGACAGTGCGTCCTCAAGCGAAAACGCCCTCTCGTACAGGGCACGTCCCGTAATGGCGCCCTCTATGACCTCGTCTCCCAGTGCCGCCAAGGCATGCAAGTCGTCCAACGTGGCAATACCCCCCGAGGCGACCACGGGAAACCCCGCCACCTGCGCCATGTGCTCGTATGCGCTGGCATCGATGCCCGTCTGCATGCCGTCGCGCGCGATGTCGGTAAACACAAGATGACAAAAGCCCAGATCAGCCAGGCGCGACACAAGCTCGTCGGCCAAGAGCGCCTCTCCCTCGCGCCAGCCGTTCACACGCACCTGCCCATCCTTGGCCGCAACGTCGGCAACCACGAGCTCACCGAATTCGGCGGCCGCGCGTTCCGCAAAGGCGGGGTCGCGCACGAGCGCGGTACCAATGGCTATGCGCTTGGCACCAGCGTTTGCCAGGCGTTCGACGGCCATAAGGTCGCGAACGCCGCCGCCCGTGTCCACCGATATTCCAGGCACCTGGCAAATGGCGCGAATGGCGGCGGCGTTTGCCGCCAAAGCATCGTCGTCCTCCTCAAACGTGGCAGAGAGGTCCACCACGTGAATCCACGTGGCTCCACGCGCGGCAAAGTCCTCTGCCACGGCCACGGGGTCCTCCGAGTAAACGTCCATGCGACGACGGTCGCCCTTTTGCAGGCGCACCACCTTGCCGGCAATGAGGTCTATGGCAGGGAAAAGTATCATGCGACTGTCCTGTTCTCGAATATTTTGCTATTGCACGCTCTTGCCGGGAATGGCTGCCAGCATGCGAACGGCATCCTCGTCGTGCCTATATACCAAAAGGTAGCCATCCACCACGATCTTGCGCAAGTTCGGTCCAAAGCGCAGCACGAGGGCATCACGCACAAGTGGACTTCCCATGTCGGGAAAAACCGCAATTTGATCTTCAATTTCTTCGATATGCACCACGGTTTTATCCGATGGAATCTCCATTAGCTGCGCTTCGTAGGCAGCCCCTCGAATCATCTTAACTCGCGGCACGCAGGGCCCTCGCTTCCCACACGCGACGGCGGCTCTCCTCCATGGGATACTCCCTACCCGCCTCTATGTCTTCCATCGAGCGCTCGAGCTGCTCGATGAGCCGTTGCTCAAACAGGGCGTCCTCAATGCGGCGCTGCACGTAGTCTTCCAGCACGTCCTCAGTCGCGAACACGTACTTGCCGCGTCCGTCCACCGTTAGGCGCACCAAGTCCCTCTCTGCCTCCTGGCGTACGGTTGCCGCGTCCTTTTGCAATGCGCTAATGGGAAAGATGGCTTCCATGGCCTGCCTCCTTGCCGTATTTCCTCTTATTCTATATACAATTATATAGACAATAAGCAGAAGATAGAACCATCGATTTACTTCCCAATAAGCTGTACAAAGTTACGCAGGATGGTAAGACCGGTGGTCGAGGACTTCTCGGGATGGAACTGCACGCCATACACGTTGTTTGCCCACACTCCCGACGCAAAGCTGCGCGTGTAGTGGGTACGCGTGGCAACCACGTCCTCCTCCACGTCATCTGCCAAGGCGAAGCTATGGGTAAAGTACACGTTGGCACCCTCGGGGATGCCGTCATACAGCGCACACTGCCGCCCATGCTCTGTGAGGTGAATCTGGTTCCATCCCACATGGGGCACCTTGAGCCGACCCGACTCCAGGCGCGTTACGGAACCGGGCAGGATGCCAAGGCCATCCACCCAATCCCCCGCCTGGCCGTCCGAGCGCTCTTGCCCTCGTCCGAACAGCACATGCAACCCCAGACAAATTCCCAAAAAGGGCACCCCGCGGGAAGCCGCATCGCAGATGGCTTCCGCCTCGCCCGACTCGTTGAGATAGCTCATCGCGTCCTCAAACGCACCCACGCCTGGCACCACCACAGCGTCTGCGCCAAGAATCTGCTCGGAATCATCGGTCGCCTGCGCGGTTGCTCCCACGTCGTTGAGGCTGCGCACCACAGAGAGCAGGTTACCCTTGTGGTAGTCCACCACAGCTATGCGCGGCGCCGCCATCACAGCACCCCCTTGGTGGAAGGGACGTCGTCTACGCGGGGGTCGCTCTCGCAGGCGACTCGGAGCGCGCGTGCGCAGGCCTTGAACGCCGCCTCCAGGATGTGATGCGCATTGGTGCCACACAGCTCGCGCAGGTGAAGCGTAATGCCGGCGTTACGCGCGAAGCCTACGAAGAACTCCTGTCCAAGCTCGGTGTCAAACGTACCGACCTTGGCAGGACCAATGGGCACATCCCAGTACAGCTCCCCGCGCCCCGATATGTCCACCACCGCAAGAACGAGTGCCTCGTCCAACGGTACGGCGACGTCGGCAAAGCGACGAATACCACGCTTGTTGCCAAGCGCCTCGCGCAGCGCATCTCCGAGCGCAATGCCCACGTCCTCCACCGTGTGATGGTCGTCCACCCACGTGTCGCCCTCACAGGTTATCGTGAGGTCGATGAGCGAGTGACGACCCAGCGCCGTAAGCATATGGTCGAAGAAGCCCACGCCAGTGCGGATGTTTGTCTTTCCCGTCCCATCCAAGTCGATGGCTACGTGTATGTCCGTCTCGCCCGTTTTTCTGCTAACGACCGCCGTCCTCGCCATGGCTACTCCACCTCCAGGATCGCCTTGAGCGCGCCTATGAGCCGCTCGTTTTCGCTACGTGTACCTACGGTAATGCGCAAACAGTCCGAAAGACCGGGCGCATAGCTAAAGTCTCTTATCAACACGGAATGCTCGTCGCGCAATCGCGCACGGATCGAGCCCGCTTCCGGAATGCGCGCAAGCAAAAAGTTGGCACTGCTCGGCCACAACGTGACTCCAGGCAACTCCGCCAACGCGCGCGCGAGCTCCTCTCGCTCTTTAACGATCGTGCTTATCACTGGTTCAAACGACGAGCGCTTACGCACCGCTTGAAGGGCGACCGTCTGGGCGAGCACGTCCTCGGAATAGATTTGGCGAATGGCAGCAAGCACGTCAATGACCTCGTGATTTGCAATAAGGTAGCCACAACGAAGCCCCGCCAAGGCAAATGCCTTGGACAAGGTGCGCAAGACCATGAGGCGCGGGTTGTCCCTTACCCACGACACGAGGCTCGTGCCAGCAGGCGCAAACTCCACGTATGCCTCGTCGAGCAGCACGAGGGCATCGGTCTCGTCCAGCAGGCGACGCACGAGCGCAGGTTCCACAAGGTCGCCCGTGGGATTGTTGGGAGAGGTGAGCATAACAAGGGCCGCCTCACGAGCGGCATCAATAAGGGCTTCGTCATCCAGCGAATAGTCCTGCTCGTTGCGCCACACCTCCACGACCTCGGTCTCGCACATCTTTGCGAAGTTCTTGTATTCCTCAAAGCACGGCGGCGCAACAACCAGCGCACGCCCTGGCCCACCGAAGCAAAAGAGCAGGTTAAAGAGCAGCTCGTCGCCACCGTTGCCCACCATTACGCACGAGCGGTCAACCTCATGCCAAGCAGCCAGCTCGTCACGCAATTCGTTGGCGAGCGGGTCGGGGTACCGATTGAGCGGCGTGTTTGCGAGCGCCTGCACAATGCGCTCGCGCACATCCTGTGGCAGCGGATAGGTGTTCTCGTTTGCAGACAGGTTGACCTCGCATGGCGAGAAGGCTGGGTCGTACGGTTCGAAGCCCGCGAGCGCCGGCCTCACACGTAACGCGATGTCTGTTGCCATGTCTTGTCCTCACATTCCTGGCTAACGGAGCTTGGGAACGCCCGGCTCGTCGAGGGTCTTGGGCCAGGCACACCTCATCGCATCCTCGCACGCAGCCATGGGATCGGCAAAGGTCTCGCCTCCCTCGGCCAGCAGCTTGCGTCGCATGCCAACCGATAGCGCATGCGCCCACAACCCTTCCGCCTGAGCGAGCGTCTGCACGGCAGGACCATCTGCCGCAAGTCCTTCTGCGGAATAGGAAATCACGCTGGACCGCTTAACGAAGTCATAGACGCCAAGCGGATTGGAGAAGGTCGCGGTGCCTCCCGTGGGAAGCGTGTGGTTCGGCCCTGCGACATAGTCACCCAATGGCTCGGATGACCATGGCCCCACAAATATTGCGCCAGCGTTCTGAATTGACCCAACGAGCTCGAACGCGTTTTGGCAGTGCAGCTCCAAGTGCTCTGGAGCGATAACGTTAACGGCGTCGATTGCTACCTCGAGCGTCGAGGCAACCACCACTACCCCGTTGTCGTCCAAGCTGGCTCGAGTGATCTCCTCGCGTGGGCTCTGCCCCACGAGCGCCTCCACGGCAGCAAGCACGCGCGCAGGCAACTCCTCGCTGCACGTCACCAAATAGCAGGTGGCCATAGGATCGTGCTCCGCCTGCGCCATGAGGTCGGCAGCCACCACTGCCGGATCTGCGGTGGAATCGGCCAACACGCACACCTCGGATGGACCAGCCACCATGTCGATGCCCACGTCGCCCGACACATAGCGCTTGGCAGCCGCCACGTAGGCATTTCCTGGACCCACGATCTTGGATACCGCCGGAATCGACTCGGTGCCATAGGCCACCGCGCCTATTGCCTGCGCTCCCCCCACCGCATAGACCTCGTCCACGCCCGCCACTGCCGCAGCCGCCAGCGTATAGGCCGAAAGTGAGCCGTCACGCTGGGGAGGCGTAATCATGATCACGCGCGGAACCCCTGCGACTTTGGCAGGCACCGTGTCCATGAGCACCGTAGAAGGATACTGGGCACGGCCACCAGGCACGTAGACTGCCACGCTCGGCACAGGTGACACCTTAACGCCGAGTATGGTTCCGTCGGCCTTCGTAGTAAACCACGACTGCTCCACCTCGCGGGTGTGGAAGTCGCGAATCTGGGCGTGCGCACGTTCGAGCGCCTCCAAGAATGAAGGATCGACCATGTCCAGGGCTCCTTGGACAATCTCTGTGGGAACCCTAAACGAGCTGGCACACGCCCCGTCAAAGCGCAGGCAATACTCCTGTACCGCCTCATCACCTCGTGCGCGCACGTCCTCAACAATGGCTGTCGCTGCTTCTGTTACTTCGCGCGGCAAAGCGCCAGACCTGCGCAAATCCGCTGTCGTAAGGCGCCTGTCTCCTTCGAGCCTTATCGTTCTCATTCGTTCTCCTCCTTTGTTGGCAGGCGAGGATTCACCTTTGCTACTAATTGTTTGTGGCAACCTCGGCAAGTTTTTTGGCCAACGTGCGGATACGCGAGTCGCAGCGATAGGCCGCGGGTCCCGCGAAGAACCTCGCCGTGCACTCAAGCACGTCATCCACAATCACCAAATCGTTCTCCGCAAGGGTGGTTCCCGTCGCAGTTATGTCCACGATTCTGTCGGTCATGCCCACAATGGGACCCAATTCGATGTTGCCGTGCAGCTGCACGATGTCGACCTGCTGGCCAATACGATCGTAATATGCCTGCGTTATGCGTGGGTACTTGGTAGCCACACGCATGGTTCCACGCCAGGCATACGCACGATCCGCCCTGCCCTTCGCATTCGCTGGCTCAGCCACCACGAAGCGGCACCAGCCATATTTAAGGTCCACAAGCTGCAACAGATCGACGTCCGCCTCGATTATGGAATCACGGCCGCATATTCCACAGTCCGCTCCGCCAAAGGCAACGAACGAAGGTGCGTCTTGCGCTCGCACGATTACGTACTCCACGCCCTTCTCGCGCACAATGAGCTTGCGACCAAGGTCGCGCAGCCCCTCCACGGGCAAACCAGCGGCCTCCAATACGCGCAATGTTTCGGGGAACAATGAGCCCTTGGGAACCGCGATACGCAGCGGTCGGTCGGCAAGTCGTACACCAGGCGTCACCACGCCCGATTCTCCCTGCTCCCCAAGCACTTCCTGAAGACGCTCGAGCGACATGGCAAAGCCACAGGCACTCACACCTGGCAGCCCAAGGTTTTCCAGTACGGCGTCGTAATGGCCGCCAGAGGCAAGCGAGGCCGCGATGCCCTCCGCATAGGCCTTGAACACCAGCCCGGTGTAGTAGTCAAAGCTATTGATAATGGAAAAGTCAAAGCGCAGACGACGCGTGCGAACCAAGGGAGCGCAGCTCTGCACGAGCTTGCGAAGACCCTCAACCACAGCATCGGCATCTTTTACGTCTGCGGCGACGAGCAGTTCCTCAAGCTCGTCCACCACGCTCTCGTCGCCATTGAGACGCACCACCTGGCGCAATGCATCCGCTTGGGCAGAGGTCAATCCCCCATTCGACTGCACAAGGTCGTCCAGTCCCACAAGGTCGGATTGATGCACCAGCGACAAGACCTTGCGAGTAAACGGCTCCCCCGCTTCACAGGCCCGCAGGAGTGCCGTTAGCGGCGCGACTGACCCGCATACGACGTACCAATCGGGAACCCCCAGCCTTGCCAAGGCATCGGCAAGCAGCGTGACGACCTCTGCCTCCGAAGCGGCGCCCTCGCCTCCCACAAGCTCAACGCCCAACTGCGTGAACTGGCGAGGCTGGCCGCGCAAGGCACCTTGCTCACGTACGACAGGCGCCACATACCGCAGACGTGCGGGCAGGCCATCTGCAGCCATGCGCGACGAAACCATACGCGAGATGGGCAGCGTGAGGTCGGGACGCAACATGAGCAGGCGGTCGTCCTTGTCGAAGAGCTGAAACGGCGAATCCTGGATACGCCCCGCCGTCTCGATGACAGTGCGATCCTCCAGCAGCGGCGTCTCCACAGGCAAATAGCCATGTGACGAGAAGCACGAGCGTACCGTTTCCGTTATGCGTTCACGAGCTAAGGCCTCCTGCGGAAGAATGTCCCTAAACCCGCGCGGCGTTCGTTGTACCAAGTCTTGCTCCTATCTTCATGGGCGTGAGTCAGATACTCTAGCGCAGTAAGGTCGCGCGCCCAAGTCAACATCTTCGTGCTAACAGGGACCCGTTTTACCAAAGTATTGGTCCTTGCGCCACGTCAGTCGTCCATATGAAACAAACGTGCTATGAAAGCGCCTATTCTTGCGAAGAATCCAAGCGGACGCTTTTTCGTAGCCAATGCAGTAGCTGTAGAGGTTGCCGAGGGATTGGAATGTGCCGTCTCCCGATGTGCATGATGGGTGCTTACCTCAAGCCTTTCTCGGCGATCCGCACTTGCTACGTATTGTTCGGGACCTTGCGTTGAGACGTCTTCGCGGACGACCTGGGGGGTGCGCCCCTGCTCCTCCATAAGTTGGGCTCGGGCACGCATGGGAAGCTCTGCGGTCTTATCGGGAGGAATGCGCTCGTCGTCCTCAGACGTCTGGTCTGACTCTGGTTCTGGTTTTGGCGCATAAGTCGCACCCTCGAGCGCCAGCTCTCCCGACTCCACGTCGTCAAGCGGTATGTCCGAAAGCCAATCTGGGTCAATTTGCACAACGGGATGTGGGCGCTCTGTCTTGGATTCGACAGGGGATGCCAGCACAGGGTCCGGTTCAGGTTCTGGCTCCGGTTCAGGCTTCGGTTCGAGCTTGGACTCTTCCTCAAGCTTCGCCCTTAGCGCTTCCTCCTGTTCGCGCTTCGCCCTAAGCTCCTCCTCGAGCCTCGCCCGACGCTCCTCTTCCTCGCGCTTAGCCTTCTGCTCCTCCTCAAGCCTAGCCTGGCGCTCTTCCTCTTCGCGCCTTTGCCTGAGCTCCTCCTCAAGCTTTGCCCTACGCTCCTCTTCTTCGCGCCTTTGCCTGAGCTCCTCCTCGAGCCTAGCCTGGCGCTCTTCCTCTTCGCGCTTCGCCCTGAGCGCGTCTTCCTCAAGCTCGCGGAATATCTCCTCTATACGCTCGCGTGCACGAGCGTCAGCCTCGTCGTTCTGTGGTACGGGAACCACAAACGTCGATGCGGGAGGTGGCGTGAATTCCAAAAACGACGGCTCTTCGAGGTGATCGTTGAGAAGCCCCGCTTCCCCATCGGTCCTTTTGGACTCCTCGGTCTTCTGCGAATCCATGGGCTCCAGCGGCTCATCAGGCACCTGCAGCTCATCGGGCACCTGCGGCTCCTCGGATACCTCTGGCGCCTGTGGCTCCTTCGGCTCTTCTTCCTTTTCGAGCTCCCGCAACTCCTTGGCAAAATGACGCGCAGCCACTGTCTTCACCCCCCGTCGCAATAGTCAAACGTGAACATGTATTATACACGGCCTTCGCATGCAACAAAGAACGCGATTTCAAGTGGGCCTCATCGTATGCCAGCGGCAGTTGCTGATCGCATCCCACCCCCGCGACGTCCCGCATGCGGCTCCGCGCTCGCTTCGCTCGCTCACTTCGTGAGTCGTCGCATGCGGGCGTCGTGGGGACGGGATGCGATCAGCAACCCAAGGCGTAATTGCTACACACAGATGTCCGCCAACGTTGCGTCCACAAACGAAATCAAATCGGATGGCGCAAGCGAAAGCGTGAGGCCCTTACGTCCTCCGGAGATTCCCACAACGTCAAAAAGCTCTACCGTCTCGTCAATGAGCGTGGGAAAACGCCGTTTCATGCCCACAGGAGAGCAAGCTCCTCGCTCGTAGCCACACACGGGCAGCAGGTCGCGAACGTGAATCATCGAAAGGGACTTCTCGCCGGCCGCTGCCGCCGCCTTCTTGAGATCCAACTCGCAGGCAACGGGAATACAACAGACGACGTGTCCACCAGAGGGAGTAACGGTTACCAGCGTTTTGAATTGTGCGTCGGGATCCGCGCCAATGAGCCTGGCAATCCGCAGTCCCAGATCTCGCTGCGGTACGCCCTCTTCCACCTCATATGTCTGCGCCTCATATGCGATTCCCGCCACATCGAGCTCTCGCATTGCGTTGGTCTTTGCGACTTTGGAACCTCTCTTGGACATAAGCGCTACTTCCTATTGCCGAATAGGCGGGGGACGCGCCATGTCTACACGCGACTGCGTGAACGCACGACACGTCCCCCCGCCTGGGCTATTATCCGCCCAAATACGCCTCTCGAACTCGCTTGTCGTGCAGCAGCTCATTTGCATCGCCGCTCATGGATACGCGGCCGGTCTCAAGCACGTAGGCTCGATCGGCAATGGACAGGGCCATGCTCGCGTTTTGCTCAACCAACAGGATGGTGGTCCCCTGCTCGTTGAGCTCCTTTATGATGTCGAAGATTTCCTGTACCAAAATGGGCGCAAGTCCCATGGAGGGCTCGTCCAACATCATGAGCTTGGGCTTGCACATGAGCGCGCGACCCATGGCAAGCATCTGCTGCTCGCCGCCAGAAAGCGTTCCGCCTGCCTGGCGACTGCGCTCCTTAAGGCGCGGGAAGCTCTCAAACACGCGCTCGCACGTCTCCCGCGACTCTTGGTCGCTTCGCGTGAACGCACCCATCTCAAGATTCTCCTGCACACTCATATCCTGGAATATGCGACGTCCTTCAGGGCATAGCGCTATGCCTTTGCGCACCATTTTGTGCGCGGGAGTACCTACGAGATTCTCTCCCTCGAACTCAATGGTGCCGGAATGCGGCTCAAGCAAACCCGCGATGGTATTGAGCGTCGTGGACTTTCCTGCGCCATTCGCACCAATGAGGGTGACGATCTCGCCCTCTTTGACTTCGAACGAAACTCCCTTTACCGCATGGATCGAGCCATAGTACACGTTGAGGTCGTCTATCTTTAGCATGCTCACACTACTCACCGTCCTTGGCATCATCCTGCTTGCCCAAGTACGCCTCGATGACCTGCTGGTCGCTTTGGATTTCCTTGGGCGTGCCCTTGGCAATTATCTTGCCGAAGTTAAGGACGGCAATGCCTTCGCATATGCCCATAACGAGGTCCATATCGTGCTCGATGAGCAGTATGGCGATTTGGAACTCATCGCGAATGCGAACGATGGTCTCCATGAGCTCTGCCGTCTCGGAGGGATTCATACCAGCGGCAGGCTCATCGAGCAACAGCAACTTGGGGTTCGTTGCCAACGCTCGCACGATTTCCAGCCTACGCTGGGCCCCATATGGCAATGACCCTGCCACCTCATTGGCATTTCCCGCCATGTGGAACACGTCGAGCAACTCAAGCGACTTGTTGTGGAACTCCTTCTCGCTTGCCCAATGCCGCGGGAGTCTGAACATGCCGCTCCACATACCGCACTTGATTTGATTGTGCAGGCCTATGCGTACGTTCTCTTCCACCGTCAGCGAATTGAACAGGCGAATGTTTTGGAAGGTGCGGGCAATGCCGGCCTTGCTCACTTTGGAGATGTCCATGCCAGCGGTGTCCACCCCGTCGATCAGGACCGTACCACGCGTGGGGTTGTACACCTTGGTGAGCAGGTTGAACGCCGTGGTCTTGCCAGCTCCGTTTGGGCCAATGAGCCCCGCGATCTCGGTGCGACCGATCATCATGTTGAAATCGTCCACAGCCCGCAGACCGCCAAAGTCTATTCCCAGGTGACGGCATTCGAGCACGGGGCTTTTGTTCGCGTCGCGTTCGGGTACGATTGAGTCACTAGGTACGGGCACCATCTTTACGTTGCCACCAGTCGATGCGTCTCGTTTGCCTTTTTCGGCCGAAAGCGCGTCTGCCTTCTTTTCCGTTGCCGCAACACTTTGCGACCCCTTGACTTCCCTCACGTCGCTACTCATCGGACGCACCCCCTTCCAGCGAGTCCACTTCCTGAGCGGCACCGTTTCCTCGTCGTCGGAACCTCTCCTTGAAGTCGCCCAGCACTCGCTGAATCTTGGGGTTGTTGGTTACGATCATCACGCCAATAAGAACGACGGAGTAGATCAGCATGCGATAGTCACCAATAAAGCGGAGCTGTTCGGGAAGCACGGTAAGTACCGCCGCCGCAATCATTCCGCCTCGAATATTGCCCATGCCACCCAGCACGACGAACACCAGGACGAGGATGGACGTGTTGAAATCGAACTTCTTTGGAGCGATGGAGCTGAAGTTCATCGCATACAGCGCGCCTGCCATTCCCGCCAATGCGGCCGACACCACAAAGGCTATGAGGCGATACTTGGTTACGTTTATGCCAACCGACTCGGCCGCAATGCGATTGTCGCGCACGGCCATAATGGCACGACCGGTACGGCTGTTAACGAGGTTGAGGACCACGATCAGCGTAAACAGAATGAGGATGAAGCCCGCGACGAACGAGGACAGCTGCGGTATTCCCACCGCACCCTTGGGTCCCTCTATGAGGATCTTGCCGCCGTCCATGCCCAAGGCCTGCGCGCTCTTCATAGAGAAGTGCAAGCCCTTGGCATCCATGCCGACATACAGGTTATTGAGAAGGTTTTTTATAATCTCGCCAAAGGCAAGGGTAACAATGGCCAAATAGTCACCGCGCAAACGCATGACCGGCAGGCCAACGAGAAATCCCGCAATGGCCGCGAAAATGCCTGCGACAACAATCGACACAAACAGGCACAACGGCACCGAGTTGATTGAGGCATTCAAATACGATGCCACCACCAAGCCCGAGAACGCTCCCACGCTCATAAAGCCCGCATGGCCAAGCGAGAGCTCTCCCGAGATGCCTACCACCAAGTTAAGCGAAATTGACATGCAAACATAGGCGCAGATGGGCACCAAGAGGCCGATGATCGAATGCGATACGGCATGGGCAGCTATAAGAGCCTGCATTACCACAAAGGCTACGATTACGATGGCAAAGGTAATGATGTTGGACCTTGTGGTCTTGTTTAGATTCTTTATCCTTTCCATGGCCTACACCTTCTCGCGAATCTCTTTGCCCAAAAGCCCTGCGGGACGGATGAGCAGCACAACGATGAGAACCGCGAACACAATGGCATCCGCAAATTGCGTGCCGATGTATGCCTTGGCAAAGATCTCAATGATGCCCAAGAGCACTCCGCCCAGGGCCGCTCCGGGAATCGAGCCAATGCCGCCAAGCACGGCCGCCGTAAACGCCTTGATGCCCGGCATCGAGCCTGTTGTGGGAACAAGCGTGGGGTACGCCGAGCACAGGAGCACGCCAGCGATGGCCGCAAGGCCACTGCCTATGGCAAACACCATGGAGATGGTTGAGTTCACGTTGATGCCCATAAGCTGTGCTGCGCCCTTGTCTTCCGAGCACGCGCGCATGGCCTTGCCCATCTTCGTCTTGGTGGTAAAGAGCGTCAGCGCAACCATAACGCCAATCGCAACCAGAATCGTGACGATGGTCACCGAGCTGATGGTAAGCTGACCATCAAACAGCGTAAGCGACGGGAGGGGGACCACCGAGGCAAAGGCCTTGGGGTCTGCACCCCAAAGGAGCAGCGCGGAGTTCTGCAAGAAATAGCTCACGCCGATTGCGGTAATAAGCACCGCCAACGACGGCGCCTCACGCAACGGTTTATAGGCCAGCCGTTCTACCACAATGCCCAAACACGTGCATGCGATCACCGCTAACAATACGGCAACCAGTGGCGGCAAGCCCAAGCTACCCATTGCGAAAAAGCAGACGTAGCCACCAACCATTATTACGTCGCCATGTGCAAAGTTAAGCATCTTTGCAATGCCGTACACCATGGTATAGCCCAAGGCAATGATGGCATACACGCTCCCCAGACTGATCCCGTTGATCAGATTGGTGAGAAAACCCACGGTGCTCCCTCCTTCTTCTATTGCTGCCGATGGGGGACAGCCTCCACTAGGCTTGTCCCCCATTGGCTACATCAACCTGCAGATTGTTATAGACGCAGCTGTGTATTGCGCCTATGCGTCAAGCGACTCGTATTTGCCGTTTTTAATAACAACGCCCTTGGGATCCTTGGACACCTCGCCGTTGGAGCTCCAGGTCATGTCCTTGCCCGTAAGGCCGCTGTAGGTAAACGTGCCCGAGCCAAACGTCTTAAGCAACGTGTTGCACATGTCAGCCGTCGGAGTCGTCGCACTGATATTTTCTGCCTTAACGGCGGCATAGATCGCGTACACGCAGTCAAAGGCATCGGCGGCAAACTGGTTGGGATCTTCGCCGGTACCCGTAAGCTCCTTGTAGGCCTTTACGAAGTTAACGGTGTTCTCATCCGTTGCGGAAGCCACAAACGGGGTAAGCAACACGAGGCCCTCGGCAAGCGAGGTGTCGAAGCCCTGAACGGTGAGGATGCCGTCCATACCGTCGCAGCCAACGAACTTGGGGGCGAAGCCCATGTTCTTTGCCTGCTGCAGAATGAGCGACGCGGGCGTGTAGTAAATGGGAAGGAACACAAGGTCCGCACCCTTGCTCTTTGCATCGTTGAGTTGCACGCTAAAGTCCTGGGCAGAGTCATCGGTAAAGGTCTGCGTAGAAACAACCTCCAGGCCCAAGCCAGACGCCACCTTCGTAAAGCCGTTATAGATGCCCGTGGAGTAGGCGTCGGAGTTGTTGTATATGATCGCCACCTTCTTGCCCAAGTTCTTCTTGGCAATGTACTCGGCAGACTTCTCGCCCTGGTTGGGATCGGTGAAGCACATCTGGAACACGTTGTCCTTGCCAGCGGTAACGTCAGTAGACGAAGCTGAGGGAGTTAGCTCGAACACGCGGTCGGTAGAGGTTTTGGATGCCACGGCAACGCAAGGCGTGGTAGTCGTCGTACCCACCAGAACCTGCATGCCCCAGTCCATGAGCGTGTTGTAGGCATTTACGGCCTTCTCGGGATCGCCCTCGTCGTCCTGCCAGTTCAGCTCGAAGACGGTACTTCCAGCCTCCTTGTTTATAAGATCCACGGCCACCTGCGCACCAAACTTAGTGGCATTGCCATAGATGGCGGTTGCACCGGTTACCGGACCGATTCCACCGATCTTTATGGCACCCGCTGCCGATCCGTCAGACGATCCGCCGGATGATCCCGCCGACTGGTTCGAGCCACCACAGCCCGCAAGACCGAGGCCTGCGGCAACAATGCCAGAGAGCGTTACGAAGCTTCTACGAGACATACCGTTGTTGGTCATACTGTCCTCCTTTGCCAATACGTATCGCACCACGATGCGACTAAGTGACATTCGCCTATCCTATACGCTTCTATTGGCAATCGCGTAACTAACGGCCACAATGGTCGCACATTTTTACTCGCTCGAAATGGGTGCATCAGTTTTGCGTCGTAACGTTTTTGCAAGCTGAAGGACGGCCCGAACCCGCTTGTCCCTGTAAGCTAAAAAACGGCCACCGGAAAACCCGATGGCCGTCTGCCAATCAATCATCTGTGCTGCTTGTCTTAGTAGATAGGACCGCCGCCCATTGGCGTCATGTAATCAACTGCGCGTATTGCCACGCCACCATTGGGGATGGAGTCGATTACCTGGCCATTGCCAATATAGATGGCCACGTGTCCTGGCGCACGTCCCAAGCAGGCGTAGAACACAAGGTCACCGTATTTTAGGTCGCTCGTGCTATAGACCAACCTATTGCCAACCTCAGCTATAAGCGTTTCGGGCGAGCTGGAGCGGCTCGGCATGCCTCGGGCAAAGTCGACGACGCCCGAGCACGTGAATGCCGAAGAGAATGCGTTGCCAGTCCAGGTGTACCCGCTCCACTGGTAGCCTGCGCCAATGATGGAGAAGGCACGCGAAACGAATTCGTTGACGTCACTCGACGAGGACACGGGCGCGTTTATGGAAGGTGCGTCCGAAATCCAGCTACTGCTGTAACTCGTGTCGGCACTACCGAAGCCCGTGGAATACGAGCTGTCGGAGCTGTAGTCGGAGTCAGAGCTGTTGTTGTTCTCTTCCTCGTACTCCTCCGATGGCGATGGTTCCTCTGGCTGCGTGGACTCCGTCTGGGCAGGCTCCTGCTGCGCGGACTCCTGCTGCGCAGGGCCAGGCTGAGCCTGTTGCGCAGGCTGCTGCTGTGCAGACTGCTGTTGGGCAGAGGCATCCTGAGCAGCACGCTGCTGTGCCGCCGCAGCCTGTTCGCGAGCCGCCTCTTGCGCGGCACGCCTTTGCGCAGCCTCTTCCTCTGCGATCATGGTCTGCAGCTCGGACGACAGGCTCGCGTAGTATGCCTGTGCCTGAGCCGCGGCGGACTCCATGGCGGCGACGCGCTGTTGTTGCTGGCTAACAAGCTCCTCTTGGTTTGCCTTCTCGATCTCCAGGTCCGCACGCTGCTGATTGAGCTGACCGTTGAGGTCCTTGACCTCGCTTACCACGCCGCTCTTGTACTCGGAAATGCGGTTGGCATACTCAACGCGCGTTACAAAGTCATCGAAGCTTGCCGCATCCACAAGCACGTCGAGCAAGGTTGGCGTGCCACTTTTGTAACTGTCGGCAACAACGGTAGCCAACTCGCCGCGCGCCGTGCCGAGCTGGGCCTCGGTTTCCGGAATCTGCTTGTCGAGCTCGTTGATATGCTCAACGGTTTGGTTGAGCTGGGCGGTAACCGCAACGAGCTCGTATTCCGCAACCTCAGCAGCTTGGCCAAGATTTGCAAGCGTCTCTTGGGCAACCCGCATCTGCTGGCGAAGCTGCTCTTGCTTTTCTTTGCTATTGGATGAGGATGAATTCGAATTCTGTTCGGTGCTCGAATTATTCGACTCTTCTGCCAGTGCTATGGCAGGCATCTGGAACGCAAGTGAGAGTGAGAGGGCACTTGCCAAAGCTGCCTTTCCCCATCGTGTTTTTGTTTCATGTCTGCGCATGGGAACAGAACACCCCTTGTCTCATCTTTTGGGAATCGACCACAGCGTCTTAGAATAGCGCTAAATTGTCTAGAACTCAATCTATCACCAGTATTACATGAGCCTGACAGCAATCTGTAAAATCTCGAGACGGCAAGCCTACGAGCGCTCGATCTCCTGCATGCGCTCGCGATCGCGCTCGAGCACGCGCGCAAGATAGGCGCCTGTGTAGCTGTTTGGATTCTGTGCCACTTTTTCGGGGGTTCCGTACGCAACAATGGTCCCGCCGCCGTCGCCTCCCTCTGGGCCGAGGTCCAGCACCCGGTCCGCCGTCTTTATGACGTCGAGGTTGTGCTCGATGACCAGCACGGTGTTTCCGGCGTCCACGAGCTTTTGCAAAACGTCCACCAGCTGACGCACGTCCTCAAAGTGCAGTCCCGTCGTTGGTTCGTCGAGGATGTAGAACGTCTTACCCGTCTGCTGGCGATGCAGTTCCTTCGCAAGCTTTACACGCTGCGCCTCCCCGCCCGAGAGCGTCGTTGCGGGCTGACCGAGGTGAATGTATCCCAGTCCCACGTCATAGAGCGTCTGAAGCTTGTTCTTTATGCGTGGGATGTTGGCAAAGAACGCAAGCGCCTCGGTGACCGTCATGTCCAGCACGTCGGATATCGTCTTGTCGTGGTAGTGAATCTCCAGTGTCTCACGGTTGTAGCGCTTGCCTGCGCACACCTCACAGGGCACGTATACGTCAGGCAGGAAGTTCATCTCGATCTTTATTTGGCCGTCGCCCTTACATGCCTCGCAACGACCTCCGCTCACGTTGAACGAGAATCGCCCGGCCGAGTAGCCACGGGCGCGGCTTTCGGGAACGCTTGCGAACAGCTTGCGCAAATCGTCCCATAGCCCAATGTAGGTGGCGGGATTCGAGCGAGGCGTACGCCCGATGGGACTCTGGTCGATGTCGATGACCTTGTCTATGTTCTTCTTGCCGTCATCGTCCACAAGACCCTCGATCTTGCGATATGGCCCCACCACGCGCTGCGACCTGTGGACCGCGTTGGTAAGAGCGGGTGCCAAGGTGTCGGTTACCAGCGAGCTCTTACCAGAGCCCGAGACGCCCGTGACCACGGTGAAGGTACCCAGCTCTATGCGCGCGTTTACGTTCTTGAGGTTGTTTGCCTTGGCCCCGCTGATCTTCACGGATCCCCTGCGCGGGTTTCTTCGCTTTAGCGGCAACGTAATCATGCGCTCGCCCCTAAGGTATGAGCCGGTAAGGGAGTCGGGGTTCTCCATTATTTGTGCGGGCGTGCCCTGCGCCACGACCTCTCCGCCTCGCTCCCCCGCACCGGGCCCCATGTCTATGACGTTGTCCGCCGCCAGGATGGTGTCCTCGTCGTGCTCCACCACGATCACCGTGTTGCCTTGGTCGCGCAGGCGGCGCAGGGTCTCTATAAGACGGTCGTTGTCGCGCTGGTGCAGGCCGATGGAAGGCTCGTCCAGGATGTAGAGAACCCCCATAAGGCCAGCGCCGATTTGCGTGGCCAAGCGAATGCGCTGTGCCTCGCCACCAGAGAGCGTTGCGGCCGCGCGGCTGAGCGTGAGGTAGTCCAAGCCCACGTTTACCATAAAGCGCAGGCGTGCCACGACCTCCTTTACGATGGCCGTACCGATGAGCTGCTGACGCTCGGTGAGCTCTAGCGCCTCGAAGAACTCCAGCGCCTCCTTGCACGAAAGGTCACAGACCTCCTGGATGTTCTTGTCGCCCACCGTCACGGCAAGGTACTCAGGCTTGAGGCGCGCACCATGACAGGTGTTGCAGGGCACCTCTCGGATGAACTTCTCGTAGTGCTTGCGCATGGTTTCGGAGGAGGTCTCCTGATACTTGTCGAACAAGATGTTGCGCACGCCGGCGAACTTGGTGAACCAATAGGTGTCGCGCCCGTCGCGCGTGTGGTAGTCCACGCGAATTTTGGTTGAGCCCAGGCCGTCCAGAATCGCGTCCTTCGCGCGTTTGGGAAGATCCTCCCATGGGGTGCGCACGTCCACCTTCAGGTGGTTGCACACGGCCGCGAGTATTTGCGGATAGTAGTTGGAATTGCCAAACAGGCCGCCAAAAACGCCCTCTGCGACACTCTTTGTTGGGTCCTCGATAAGCGCCGCCGCGTCCACGCTGCGCCTCGTGCCCAAACCATCGCAGTCGGGACAAGCCCCATAGGGCGCGTTGAACGAGAAGTCGCGCGGCTGGAGGTCGTCTATGGAGTGGCCGTGCTCCGGGCAGGCAAGCGCCAGCGAGTACTGTAGCAGCTCTTCGGGAATGCCTTCGGGGTCCTTGCGGTCGGCGAGCAGCAGAAAGCCCACACGCCCCTCGGCCATGCGCGTTGCCGTCTCGGTTGCCTCCGCAATGCGTCCAAGCGAGCTGTCGCGCACCACGATGCGGTCCACCACGACCTCAATGGAATGCTTGTATGTCTTGGGCAGCCGGATCTGCGAGCCATCCAGCTCCCGCACCTCGCCATCCACGCGCACACGGCTAAAGCCCTCGCGGCGCAGGTCCTCGAAGAGCTTGGTGTACTCGCCCTTGCGACCCAGCACCACGGGTGCGAGCACGAGGGCACGGCGTCCCTGCGCACGAGCCAGGACTTTGTCGGCCACTTGGTCGGTGGTCTGCCGCTCAATGGGACGGCCGCATTCGGGACAATGGGGCGTACCCACGCGAGCGTACAGAAGGCGCAGGTAATCGTAGATTTCGGTTACCGTGCCCACCGTGGAGCGCGGATTGCGACTCGTGGTCTTCTGGTCGATGGAGACCGCAGGAGAGAGGCCGTCGATAGAATCCAAGTCGGGCTTGTCCATCTGGCCCAAGAACATGCGGGCGTAGCTGGAGAGGCTCTCCACGTAGCGACGCTGTCCCTCCGCATAGATGGTGTCGAAGGCGAGGCTCGACTTCCCCGAGCCCGAGAGACCGGTGATCACGACCAGCTCGTCGCGCGGAATGGACACGTTTACGTCGCGCAGGTTGTGTTCGCGCGCACCCTTTATAACGATGGATTCGGATGCCATGAGTCTCCTCACTTTGGTGATATCGACTAATAGTTTAGCCTCCGCGTTCTGGAACATGCGTTCCCACAGCAAGAATCACAGGGTATGCAAAACGTGTTCGAATGCAGAGCCGTGCGTAGGCCTACCTCCCCTTAGGCGACGCGTGGCCGAAACGTTGCCGACAATATCGGAAGTTTCGGCACGATATTTGGGGTCCCAACGTCCGATTTTGTCGGCGTACCAACAGCTGCCAATAAAATCGGAAATTAAGAACCCACTCGTCGTGCAAAAGCATCTTCATATTAGTTATAATCGTACCGTTTTGCACGCATAACACATGGAGAAGGCTATGGAGCAAAAGCAAAAGCTATTTACCGAGTTGCGTTGGATCTACACAACTACCAAAGAATACCCATGCGCAATTCGAATCAGGATCCGCATGCGCGATTTGGTTGATCCGGACGTATTTCGCAACGCGGTCGACACAACGATGGGGCGCTATCCATATTTTTGCGTCGAACTGCAAAAGACGGACGGGCAGTATTGCTTTGTGCAAAATCATCGCCCCGTCGTGATTACAAACTCTCCCCACGGTGTTGAGCTTAACTCCAAGGATTCCAATTATCATATGATCGCCTTTTCGTGGTGGGACAACTGGATCATGCTGGAAGTCTTCCATGGCATGACGGACGGCGCGGGAGCCTATGAGGTCATTGGAACCCTGCTGCATTACTACTGCTCCGAGCGGTATAACATTGCCCTGAGCGAGGAGGGCGTTCGTCTGCTGGGGGACGACATTCCGGCAGAGGAGTGGGCAGATCCCATGGCAAACAGGACGGACCTGCCCGTACCCTCACGCAACCAAATGCCCACCGCGCTGGGCCTCATTTCCTCCGCCGGCTTGCAGAGCGACACACGGCACACCGTATATAGCGTCGCCATTTCCGAAGCCGAATTCATGAGGTTCACCACCAAAAACAACGGAAGCCCCGCGACGATGGTTTCCCTGCTCTTTAGCCGTGCTATAAACAAGCTCTATCCGGATTCGAAGGACGTCATACGGGTTTCCCTGTGCGTAAATCAGCGCGACGCGCTGCACGCGCCATTGGCGCATCAGAGCCTGGTCGGCGGGGCGTTTTTGGAATATGGAGAGCAGATGCGCGACCTGCCCCTTAACGAGCAGGCCCCTATCTATAGGAAAATGGTTTCTGAGCAAACCCAGGAAGACGCGGTCCTTATGGGCGTGGCCTCGCAAAGCGGCATCGCTCACATGATTCTTTCCAAGGAGAGCGACCAGGAGAGGATTGAGCTAGCGAAGGCTATTGGCAGCGTTGCGCAAAGCGTTATTACCGTGACGGTGAGCTACGTGGGGAAGGCGAACTTCAAAGGTGCGGAGCAATACGTCCGCGATTTCAGGCTGTGGACAAGCTCTGCATCGAATGGCATAACCATCGAGATGTCTGCCGTAAACGGAAGGTTCATACTCGATTTTATCCAGGTGTTTTCGAGCCCGCTTTTTGTGAACGCATTCCTCAAGGAGCTGGAGGAAAACGAAATCGTGTACGACCTTCAAGACGTATGCGATCTGGAGCTTCCAAACATCAAACTCCCCTGGGCGGAGTAAAACGTAATCAGGCAATGGGGATACTCCCCATTGCCTGATGTTATTGCCTGGCATCCTCATCACTGACAAGAACATAGGCCTAAGCTGTATGGAGTCAAGCGCAACTCCAGCCAACCTTAGCGCTACGACGCCAGTGCGAACTCGCTTGGGACAAGCAACGACTCCCCAATCAAACAGGGACATCCCTGCATATCAATGTACTCCACCTCCGACCAACCGTTGAGCTCCCACCGAGGAAGCCCCCTATACAACCCTACGACAAGCGATGTAAGCACCGGCGCCGAGTTGAAACCCTCGCACAGATACCATCCCTGCCGCGTGAGCCGCCCGAGTTCCGCAAGCAGCGTCTGACGCCTGAATAAGAAGTTGCAAATCAGCTCGTCCACCATGCGATCGGCAAACGTATATTCGTTCTCGCCACTGGGCACATGCGAGTCAAAGTAGCTCACGAGCGACTGGACGCAAGGCAAGCCGTACACGTACTCACTCACCGACTTGTGCAGCATGTCATCCATCCCCGCTCGAGGCAAGACCTTTTGATGACACGACACCAGGGAGGCAAATGGCTCGTCGTCCCTCATTGACTCCAAGCGATATTTACGCGAAAAAGCGTCTGTGAATTCACAATACTCGCTGTCATCGACGCGTATGGGATACGCGCGTAAAGCAATGTATGCAACTCCCTCATGCTCCCGCTGACTAAACGGGCTCCGCAAACCACGCGTAAGCTCGCGCACGGCCTGCATAGCTTGTTCCTCGCTAAACAAATCCTCTGGAACCGATTGCCGATATGCGTCCAGCATCTCCTGTACCGGCACGATGCCGCCAAGCACCACGTAGGTCGAAAGTAGCTTTGCAATGGCAGCGCGCGTCTCCTGACGTTTAGAGTATTTGCGCACGTCTACCTTTGCGAAGGCCTCGCGAAGCTCTAGTGGCATAAACCAAGTATGATTGCCTGCCTCTTTGCACAGGAATGCAAAGGGGAACGAGCCCATCCCGTTAACACGCGGTCGTCGTCCCATCCCAACGGACTCTCCTTCGAGCAGGCGCTCGACCAAGGAAACCGCATCAAATCCAAGGCTCGAAACGGCCTCATCGAACCTGTCTGCCTGCTTTGGCAGCTCGTTGCACAGAAGCTCTATAATATCGGCCTTTCTGTTTGCTCCCGATAGCGCAATCCTTGCGCCATACGCGATCTTCCGCAAATCGCTAACGGTACTACCCGTCAGACAATCCCTCAAAGACGACCCTAATCTTGCTTTGCAAACCGGCTTCTCATCTCTTCTGGGAACGTCCAGATTGGGAATCCGATCCAGAAGCCGTGTGTATCGATCCCACGGATAAGAGCGAGGCTTCTCCAGTCTAGCTTCTTCGCGCTCGCTGGCATCCAGCCCGCCGAGCGCCCCGCAATGAAACCCCGTATAGACATCCTTGTCTTCAATAGCGTAGTACGTCATTCGGGACATCACACAAATTTGTAAAGAAATGAACGTCGGAGACCTCTATGCCATTGCGAAGAACGTCACAGGGATACCGCACCGAGCCCGACCCCGCTACGACCAGCCAGCCCGAACGCCCTGCCCGTCCAACGCAAACGCGGAGAAGGTCCTCCACCAGCGACGCAAGGAACTCGGTT
Organism: uncultured Coriobacteriaceae bacterium; assembly: GCA_902803315.1. Classification (GTDB taxonomy): domain Bacteria; phylum Actinomycetota; class Coriobacteriia; order Coriobacteriales; family Atopobiaceae; genus RUG440. The sequence goes on along the minus strand of CADCPM010000026.1, from coordinate 20,856 downwards.
GGACCGTGGAGTTTGCGGCGCAAACGTGCGGCGCAAACCCCGCACCATCAGCGAGCTGGAGCGCAGCCTCAGGCAGGTGGGCTACGACACCGTGGCCGCCTATGCTCAGAGCATTAGCATGGACATCGTCTTCCAGATACGGGGCGTGGCATGACTGGGCCGCGCGCCTGGGTATAGGTGGACCAATCGGCGCAAACGGGTAAAATAGCTCCGTCGTACCTACAGAGAAAAGAGGAAGCATGACCCCAGAAGAGGAAGAGGCTATCCGCCGCGAGTTCGAGGCCGCGCGCAGCCAGAGCGCCCAAAGCGCCCCGACGCAGGAGGAACCGTCGTTCGACCTTAACCAATTCAGTAACATCAAGCATGTGATTGGCGTCGTGTCGGGCAAGGGCGGCGTGGGAAAGTCGCTGGTCACTGGCATACTCGCCCGCGAGCTGGCCCGCACCGGCGCCAAGGTGGGCATACTGGACGCCGACATTACCGGCCCGTCCATCCCCCGCATGTTCGGCCTCGCAGAGGCAAAGGCCATGGGCATGGCCAACATGATCGTGCCGGTTACGACCGCAGGTGGCATGAAGGTGATGAGCGCCAACCTCGTGCTTGAACACGAGGACGATCCCGTCCTGTGGCGCGGTCCCATCCTGGCCGGCGCCATCCGCCAGTTCTGGGCCGAGACCTACTGGGAGGAGCTCGACTACCTACTGGTGGATATGCCTCCCGGAACGGGCGACGTGGCCCTTACCGTGTTCCAGTCGCTGCCCATCGACGGCGTGGTAATCGTGAGCAGCCCGCAGGATCTCGTGCAAATGGTGGTGGGCAAGGCCGTGAACATGGCCGCCATGATGGAGGTGCCCGTGTTCGGCCTCGTGGAGAACATGGCCTACTTCACCTGCCCGCACTGCAACGAGAAGGTCGAGCCCTACGGCCCGAGCCGCCTTGCGGCGACTGCAGAGCATTACGGCATCGCCGCCTTGGGACAGCTGCCCATAGACGAGCGCTTTGCCAAGGCCTGTGACGAGGGTACCGCCGAGACCGACCTTCCCGACGGCCTGCTGCCCGAGGCGATTGCGGCCATAACCAAACAGCGAATGGCGTGAGGAGCTCGGCCAGAAGCCGCACGCCAAAACGTACAATCGTCATATGCCGCCTAGGGACAAGAGGGAATTGACATGGACGACGAGAAGAGCCGTAACCGACAAATCATTCGGGTAAGCATCATTGGCATCATTGCCAACGTGGCGCTGGCAGGCTTCAAGGCTGCCGTCGGTCTTCTCTCGAACTCCATCGCCATAACGTTAGACGCCGTGAACAACCTCAGCGATGCGGCCAGCTCGGCCATAACCATCGTTGGCACCAAGCTGGCCAGCAAGGGCGCGAATCGCGAGCACCCATACGGATACGGGCGAATCGAGTACCTAACGGCCATGGTCGTCTCGGGCATCGTGCTGTGGGCCGGTCTTTCGTCGCTCATAGAGTCCGTTAAGGGCATCTTCGAGCCACAGACGCCAAGCTACAACACGGTCGGTTTGGCAATCGTGGGTGTCGCCGTTCTGGTAAAGCTCATACTCGGTCGCTACGTGTCGGCTGCGGGCAAGCGGCTTGACGCCGACGCACTCGTCGCCTCCGGTGCCGATGCCACCTTTGACGCCATCATCTCCGCCTCCACGCTGGTGGCGGCACTGGTATACCTGTTCTTCGGCATAAGCACCGAGGCATGGCTGGGTGCGATCATCTCCATCGTTATTATAAAGAGCGGAATCGAGATGCTAAAGGAGGCTTTGGACAAGGTCCTGGGCACGCGCGTGGATGCCGATTTGGCGCGAGGCATCAAGGAGACGGTATGCACCGTTGACGGCGTAAAGGGCGCCTACGACCTCATCCTTAACGACTATGGACCCCAACGCCTATGGGGCTCCATTCACGTGGAGGTGGACGAGACCATCGACGCACACGAGGTCGACCGCATAACGCGTGACATCCAAAACATCGTGTACGAGAAGACCAAGGTAATCCTGCATACCGTGGGAATCTACTCCACAAATGCCATAGAGGGCAGCGAGGGCTTCGCCATTCGCACCGCGCTAGACAAGATCGTGGAGGAGGAGCCATACGTGCTGCAAATGCACGGACTCTATGTGGACACGAAGCTAAAGGGCGTGACGTTTGACCTCGTAATAGCCTTTGAGTCCGGAAACCGCATGGCCGTGCGCGACCGGGTGGTGGAGCGCATGCACGAGGAGTTCCCCGGATATTCCTTTGTGGCCGTCATCGATTCCGACGTGTCGGACTAGGCGTGTGGGACCCTAACTAAGGGACAGTCCCCAAGTTGGGGTTTCGTAAACCCTAACTTGGGGACTGTCCCTTAGTTAGGGTACCGGGCCGCTCGCAAACTGGTAACGTAGACAACAACAGTGCGAGCGTAAGGAATCCCATGGCACGAAAAGAGAGAAAGACGTCACGCGGCAAACTGCGCGCGGCACAACTAGATGCCGCGCGCCACGTAACAGTTCCCCCGTCTGTTGACGTCTGCGTAATAGGCGGAGGGGCCGCGGGGCTCTCATCCGCCATCGAGGCAGCAGAGAGGGGCGCCAAGGTGGTGGTGCTCGAGCAAGCCCCTACCTGCGGGCGAACCATACTTGCCACCGGCAACGGCCGATGCAACCTCGTTAACGTCCACCTCGATTCCTCACTCTACAACGACCCCCGCTTCGTGGAAGACGTCACTGGCGACTCATGGCTCAACGACGTGCGCACGTTCTTTCTTGAGAGCGGTCTTATTTGGGAAGAGGAGTCCGAGGGGCGCTGCTATCCCCTCTCGCGGCAGGCGGCATCCGTCAGAAACGTACTCCTCGCACGGGCACAGCGAGCGCAGGCGGTGCTGGCGCCCGCTCGTACCGTACGCAAGGTCAAACGCGACGGCGAGGGGTTTGTCGTTAGCGTCGCAGAGGAGTGGGAAGGTGGGGGACAAGCTGCGCTGCACGCAACGTGCGTCGTAGTGGCAACCGGAGGTGGCGTCTCGAGCACGTGTGAGGGACTGGGTCTCGAATCGACACCCTTCGAGCCGATGCTCTGTCCTCTCGCATGTGAGGGACAGAGGCTCGCCGAGCTCGACGGCAGGCGTGCGCAGGCGCGTGCCATTCTCATGCGCAACGGTAAAGAAGTCGCGAGTCAACGTGGAGAGGTGCTCTTTCGCACTTACGGTCTTTCGGGCATTGCGGTGTTCAATCTATCGCGCCATGCACAGCCCGAAGACGACCTCGTACTTGACCTCCTTCCCACCGTTGACCTCGAGCAAGCCCGATCGCTTACCACACACATGCTCGACGGCCTGCTCGATCCCGTTATCGCTCAATCTCTCACGGCCGTCACAAACACGTCTACCGAAGCGGTGGCCATGGCAAAACGCCTGCGTTACAGCGTGCTCGGAATCACCGAGACCGAGCGGGCCCAAGTACGGCGAGGCGGTCTGCGAACTGGGCAGTTCGACCCCACGACGCTGGAGACCACAGCAATTCCTGGCCTGTTTGCCTGCGGGGAGGCGCTCGACGTGGACGGACCCTGCGGCGGTTACAACCTGGCATGGGCATGGAAGAGCGGCATGGTTGCGGGCGCCTCTGCTGCAGAGAGGAGTCACGAATGATAGAGGTAAGCGGATTGCGCATCCCTCTTGCGCGTTTGGATGGCACCCAGAAGAGCGAGCTTGTGGCATGCCGGCAAGCCGCAGCTCGCAAACTGGGCATACGCGAGGGACGTATTACCCATATTGAACTGCGAAAACGATCCATTGATGCTCGCAAGCGGTCATCGATCGTGCTCATCTTTACCGTACGCCTTACCATACGCGGGGATGAGACCGAACTTGTGGGGAGAAGTCGCGGCAACGTACGGATGGTGGAGGCAGAAGCGTATCACCTGCCAGAACCATCGCCCCTGTCTGTTGATGCCAGACCTATAGTCGTCGGCGCGGGATGCGCGGGACTCTTCTGCGCCCTCGCACTTGCGAGCGTGGGCCTACAGCCACTGCTCGTGGAGCGAGGCGACGACGCAGAGCGGCGAACGGCTGCGGTAACGCACTTTAACAAGACGGGTGAGCTCGACCCGCAGAGCAACATACAGTTTGGCTTGGGCGGTGCGGGCACCTTTTCCGACGGCAAGCTGTCTACGGGAACCAAGAGCCCCGCGCATCGACTCATACTGGAAGCGCTCGTAAAGGCAGGCGCGCAGCAACGCATTCTGTGGGACGCCAAACCCCACGTGGGAAGCGACGTGCTTCCCAGCGTGGTAACGAACCTCGTCGCGCGCATACAAGAGCTTGGAGGAGAGGTGCGGTTTCGCACGAGCATGTGCGGCCTTGAGGTGCGCGATGGACGCGTGAGGGCACTACGGCTTTCGCACAATGGTACCGAGGAGCGCGTGCTGACAACCGACGTGGTGCTTGCCTGCGGCCACTCGGCACGCGATGTGTTTGTCATCTTGCGGGATTCGGGCATTGCGCTGGAGCGCAAGACCTTTGCCATGGGCGTGCGCATAGAGCACCTGCAAAAAGACGTGGACCGCGCGCTCTACGGGCGTGCGGCGGGGCACCCCGCCCTGGGCGCCGCACCCTACAAGCTTGCGGAGCACCTGCCTGGCGGGAGAAGCGCGTTCTCGTTTTGCATGTGCCCCGGCGGCTACGTCGTCGCAGCCGCCAGCGAGCAGGGCGGCGTGGTCACCAATGGCATGAGCCTAAGCGCACGCGACGGCACGAACGCCAACGCCGCCCTTCTGGCCAACGTCTTTCCCGAGGACTTGCCTGGCAACGACGTTTTGGCGGGCGTTGAGCTGCAGCGCGCATGCGAGCAGGCGGCATTTGCGAAGGGCGGCGGCTCCTTCGTGGCGCCCGCACAGCTGGTGGGCGACTTCTTGCAGGGCGTAGCGTCAACGGCGGCAGGACGCGTATCCCCCACCTATCCGCGAGGCATTACCTGGGACTCGGCTGCAAGCGCACTCCCCGAATACGTCCAAGACACGCTACGCGAAGCCATACCACGCATGGCACGCAAGCTGCGCGGCTTCGATGTGCCGGACGCCGTGCTAACTGGCGTGGAGACGCGCTCAAGCTCTCCGGTACGCGTAGTTCGCGACAAGGACTTGCAGTCCGTAAGCACCCAAGGACTCTGGCCTTGCGGCGAGGGCGCTGGCTATGCAGGCGGCATCATGAGCGCGGCAACCGACGGCCTCCGCACAGCCGAGGCAATTGTTAGCCTCCACCGTACGCAGGAGGGAACATGACGCACGAAACCGAGCGACTCATCCTTCGTCCTTGGACGGAAGACGATGCCGAGGATCTCTATCGATACGCGAGTCACCCCGACATCGGACCAATTGCCGGCTGGTCGGCCCATACGAGCGTCGAAGAGAGTCGCCAGATCATACGCGACGTCCTTTCGGTACCCGAGACCTACGCAGTCGTGCCAAAGTCTGTAGGACATCCCGCTGGCTGCATCGGACTCATGGTGGGAGCATCCAGTAACATCGGCCTTCCCAACACCGAAGCCGAGATCGGCTACTGGATCGGGGTCCCCTACTGGGGACAAGGGCTTATTCCCGAGGCGGCACGCGAGACCATGCGTCACGGTTTTGAGGACCTCGGGCTTCATAAGATCTGGTGTGGCTACTTCGACGGCAACCAGAAATCCAGACGCGTACAGGAGAAGTGCGGCTTTGTCTACCACCACACCGCTACGAACGTTCCCTGCAGGATAGAGGGCGTACTTCGCACTGAGCACATCTCCTGCATCACAAGAGACGAATGGCAAAAAGCTGACAGATGACCTGTCCCATTGCCGTTCAGTAAGCTGTGGGGCGGAACTTGGGGATGCGCCCCACAGTTCATGCTGGTCCCTTATATCTTGCAGTTTGGCCCGTGGTCTTGTTGAGTCTGACTCGGCTTGCTTACGACTTTTTACTCTGAGCCTTCTTCGCCGCGGACGCGGTCCCCATAAGGGCCCCCATCACTTTGGTGCGCTTGAAGAATCCAAGCGCACCAATCTGTTTATTGAACTCGTCGACAAAATCCTTCTCGAAGAAGCGGTGGCCCATAACGCGAGCACCGGCGTTGAGCCACTTGGGAAGTGCGTCCGAGGCGCTCGAATCGAACTCCCGAGCGTAGCAAAACACAAGAACCTGACGCCTAAACTCCTTGTCGTCGATGAGGTTCGCGACAAACTCCTGCACCGTCATCTTTGGCTTCTGCGCACTGGACTTCTTCTTTTTCTTTGCCATCGACACGTCTCCCGTGATCGCATCCATCCCGCCACGACATCCTGAGGGAAATAATACGACACTTCGTGCATGAAAGGGACCGTAGGCAGGGCAGATCTCCTTGCTCCCGTCTGTCTTGATGTCGCGCTTGGAACAAATACTCCAGCAACTCCAGTCACTGCCGTTCACGGCCTGCAGCTGCTCGGCATGCGCCTTTCGGTTATTCGGCATATGGCAAAGACTGGGGCCCAAGCACACGCCAGGGCCCCATGCAGGAATGTGTGTCATGGGGACGGGGGAAGTGACACACCATCCCAAACAGCGTGTCACTTCCCCCGTCCCCGTGACATGTTCTGCGTCCCTACGCCATGAGCTCCGCGAAGTCGGCGAGCACGCCGGGAATGTCGATCTGCTGCGGGCAGACCGCCGCGCAGCTGCCACAGCCGATGCAGGCGCTCGGCTGCTTATCGGCCGGCAACGCACCCAGGGCCATCGGCGCGATAAAGCCGCCGCCCGTGAACTTGTGCTCGTTGTAGAGCGAGATGAGGTGCGGGATGTCGAGCTCCATGGGGCAGTGGCTCGTGCAGTAGTGGCATGCGGTACAGGGCACACCCGTGGCCATGGCGTCGCCTATGGCGAGGACGGCGTCCCACTCCTCCTGTGTGAGGGGCTTGTCCTCGTCCCATGTGGCGATGTTTGCCTGCAGCTGCTCCATGTTGGACATGCCCGAGAGCACCATCGTGATTTGCGGCACCGTCTGCAGGAAGCGGAAGGCCCAGGCGGGCACGCTCTCCTCGGGACGAAGGGCCGCCAGCGTCGCCGCATGCCCCTCGGGCAGCGTTGCGAGCTTGCCGCCGCGCAGGGGCTCCATCACCCACACGGGGATGCCATATTCGGCGAGCAGCGCGACCTTCTCGGCATCCTTCTGGAAGTGCCAGTCGATGTAGTTGAGCTGCAGCTGGCAGAACTCCATGTTTTTGCCGTATGCCTCGAGGAAGGACTTAAGCACGGGCATCGCGCCGTGGCACGAGAAGCCCAGGTGGCGAATGCGCCCCGCCTTCTTCTGCTCGAGTAGGTAGGCCATGGTGCCATAGCGGTCCTCGGCAAGGTAGTCGTCGATGTTGGACTCGGTCACGTTGTGGCAGAGGTAGAAGTCGAAGTAGTCCACGCCGCACTTTTGCAGCTGCCTCTCGAAGACCTCCTCGACCTTGCCAAAGTTTGAGTTGTCGTAGCCGGGGAACTTGGTGGCGAGGCAGAAGTCCTCGCGCGGGTACTTGGCCAGCGCGCGGCCGAGCACCTCCTCGGAGTGGCCGCCGTGGTAGCCCCAGGCGGTGTCGTAGTAGTTGATGCCATGCTCCATGGCGTAGTCCACCATTGCTGCGGCGGCTGGCTCGTCGATGGCGCTGTCGTCGCCGCCGACAACGGGCAGGCGCATGGCACCGAGGCCGAGGCCCGAAAGCTTGAGGTCTTGGAAATCGCGATAGATCATGGAACGTCCCCTCTCTCTATGCCGGCGTCCCTCCCGCCAGACATGCTCTGCCTCTATTATGCATGACCGAGCGCCCTGGTACCAATGCCTATCGTTTACGAAGTGATATGCATTCAGGATATGGAAACGCAATCTTGCGCAGACTGCACCGCGCGCAGGCATGCAAATGCGGGCATGCGAAAGAGGTGGACGGGCCGTCGCCGCGCGCATCGAATCCCATTAGTGTGCATAAGGGATTTTAATTAAATCTTTATCTGGGGTTTTGCGGATAACTGTTCCCGAAAAGCACACTACGTATTTTATGTAGTGTGCTTTTCGGGAATGTACAGGCGCAAAACCCCAGATAAATTCTCGGCTGCTTCCCAAAATGTACACTAGCGCCACCAAGCTGGCTGCAGAACCGACCAGCGCCTAGCCCAAATCCTCACCGTTCGTCTGAATCACACGCTGGTACCAGTAGAAGCTCTTCTTACGGCTGCGCGCCAGCGTGCCCTCGCCCGCGTTGTTCTTGTCTACATACACAAAGCCGTAGCGCTTGTCCATCTCGCCCGAAGAGGCAGAAACGATGTCGATGGGCGCCCACATGGTGTAGCCCAGCAGGTTGACGCCGTCCTTCTCCACAGCATCCATCATGGCGCGGATATGCTCGCGCAAATAGTCGATGCGGTAGGAGTCGTCAATCGAGCCATCCTCCTCTACCTTGTCGTAGGCGCCAAATCCGTTCTCCACGATCATGAGCGGCTGGTCGTAGCGCTCGTAGAACCAGTTAAGCGCATAGCGCAGGCCAAGCGGGTCGATGGGCCAGCCCCAGTCGCTTACCTTAAGGAACTCGTTGGGCACCAAATCGTTGGCCACGCTCTCCAAGCCGGGGATGCCCGCCTCGTAGAAGTTGTAGTCGGGGTTGTCGTCGCGCGCGGCCACGGCAAAGCTCATGTAGTACGAGAAGCCGATGTAGTCCACGATGCCGTCCGCAAGCGCGGCCTTGTCCTCTTCGCTCACGGGCACGTTGAGGTTGTTGCGCTCCCAATAGCGGAACATGTACTCGGGAATGCGGCCCTTGGCGTGCACGTCGCAATACCAGTAGCGCTTGTGGTCGGCCCAAGTCTTCTCCAGCTGGTCCTTGGGATCACACGTGTGCGCGTACAGCGGGCAGAAGGCGATCATGCAGCCAATCTGAGCGTCTGGATCAATCTCGTGGCACGCCTTTACGGCCTTTGCGCTGGCCAGAAGCTCGTTAACGGAAGCCTGATACATAAGCTCCTCGGGATTGTCGCCAATGTTGAGCACCGCGCCCTCCTGCAGCATGTGGTGCGCAATGGGAGCCGCCGATTGGTTGTTAATCTCGTTGAAGGTCATCCAGTACTTGACCTTGCCCTTGTAGCGCTCGAAGCACACGCGCGCGAACCGCTCGAAGAGGTCGATGCAACGTTTGTCGGCAAAGCCGTTGTATTCGGTGGCCAGATGATACGGCATCTCGAAGTGCTGCAACGTAATGACTGGCTCAATGCCGTGCTCGTGACAGGCGTCGAACATGTCATCGTAAAAGGCGAGGCCCGCCTCGTTGGGTTCGGCATCATCGCCGTTGGGGAAGATGCGCGTCCAGGCAATGGAGGTGCGGAAGGCCTTGAAGCCCATCTCACCAAACATCGCAATATCCTCGCGATAATGGCTATAGAAGTCGATTCCCTCGTGATTGGGGTAGTTCTCCCCCGCTACCACGCCATCGGTAATGCGGCGCGGAATTCCGTTCCCACCCGCGGTCATAACGTCGGCAATCGATATGCCCTTTCCGCCTTGGTCCCAGCCACCCTCAAGCTGATGCGCGGCCACGGCGCCGCCCCACAAAAAGTCCTTGGGAAAATGTGACATTGCTCCTCCTTTTACAGCGAACACGAATCTCGTTAACGACATTATCCTTTAACATGCGCGCTTTACCGCGGCTAAAGGAAACGACATCGGCAAAAGGTGTTCAGAGCAACGAAGCACGTAAGGACGCCCTACCCCTTTTGCGGCCGCGAGGGCAGCATCGCGCGAGTAACGTCTCCCATAGCCTGAAACACCAGCTCTCGATCCCTCGCATCCAACTTCGAAGCGGCAGTGGTCATACGCGGCACCGCCGTACGCCAATTGGCCTTTATGCTTCCAAACGTGGGTTCTCCCGAAGCCTCGATAACCGAGAAGACGGCGTCCACGAACCGCTCGCGTTCCTCGTCCGTGGCGTTGGTCAGCCAGGCATTGATGGACGAGTCAAACAGGTTGGCACCCTTGTCCAACCTGTCGTCCATGGCAAAGTCCAAGCCTTCGACCTCCCATTTATAGGGGTCGTGCTGACCCAACCCGGTGCCGCGACTATGTACCACAGTAAAGTCCTGCTCTTGGCGCTCGAACACCATGCCAACGACCGAGGACTGCGGAATGGTCTTGTCTACTAGGGTATCGGTACCCGCCCACAGGGGATCCGTCATCGTCTTTTCGCTAAAGCCGGGCCCATCGTGAGAAAAACACCGCACGATGCGCGCCCTCATAGAAGGATCGCACATCATGCCGGCATACACGGCCAAGTTGCCACCCTTCGAGTGACCGCCACACCAAATAGACCCTTCGGTCTTATTGGCCACATGCTCCAAGTACCGGGCGGCTGCGACCTGCGAGGGAATCGCCGTCTTGAACGACATGTTGAAGTCCTCTTTCCAGCCAACCAAGGTGTTGTCGGTTCCCCTAAAGGCAACGAACGTGCTCGTGGGCGAAAGACGGAATGCAAGCGCCGAGAACTGCTCCTCTGCCACCTCGTTGATGCGCGAAACGTAATCCATTACGCGCACGTCCCTGAAGCGAGGGTTCGCCGCCACGACACTCAGCAGCTCACGCGAACTCTGCGGGTCGAACGTGCGGTCGCAAAGCTCCTCAAACCAGTCGGCTCGATACAGATCCTTAATGGGCAGGCCCTCTTCCCCATCGCTTGCAGCCTGCGCCGCCTGCGGCAACCTCAGGTACGAAAGACAAGAGAACACCAGGCTGTCCACCCTGCATACCTCACGCTCGTCAAACGAGTCGAGCTCGTTGCGCGCATAGTCAATTACGTTGGCAAAGCCATATGCCATAACGGCCTCCTCAGCCACTAGTTCCGTTTGGGAAGTCGGACAGGCCCGCCCCAAGGACGCGCTGGGCCCTTCCGGCGGCGTGGAAAGCGCCGCGCTCGAACAATTCGCGCTTCGCACGAAAACTCGCCCGGCTTGCTTTCCAGCGCCGCCTCGCGGGTCCGGCGCGTCCTTGGGGCGGTCCCGCGCGGCTCGCGTCCCACCACGCTAGTACTTCTTCCGCTTGCGATAGGGGCGACGACGCGCATAGTCGCTCCCCTTGCGCGCGTTCTTCTTGAGACTGGCCATCACGTCCTCCGAAGACTTGCCCTCCACAAGACCCTTGAGCTCGACGAGCTGGTCGCGCGCCTTGGCCGCCCGCTCGAAGTCCATGGTTTGCGCTGCGGCGGCCATCTCTTCCTCCAACTCCGCGATGATGTGCAGCACCTCGTCGCGTGGCAGCGAGGCCAGCTCGGCAGCCACCTCCTCAGCCGTTGACGGCGTCACGAACTCACCATGGGCACCCTCGCGGTCCTTGCCCTCCAAGGTGCTCGTGGCCTCTTGGATAAAGCTCGATATGTCGCTTATGGCCTTGCGAACGGTGCGTGGCTCGATGCCATGCTCCTTGTTATATTGCTCCTGGATGGCTCGACGCCTGCGCGTCTCGCTTATGGCCTCGTGCATGGAATCGGTGATCTCGTCTGCATACATGATTACCTCGCCACTCACGTTTCGGGCTGCGCGCCCCATCGTTTGGATGAGGGAGCGTCGATTGCGCAAGAAGCCCTCTTTGTCGGCGTCCAGTATGGCCACGAGCGAAACCTCGGGTATGTCAAGGCCCTCGCGAAGCAGGTTTATGCCCACTAGCACGTCGATCTTGCCCTCACGCAGCTCGCGGATTATGTCCACACGCTCGAGCGTGGCCGTATCGGAGTGCATGTAGTTCACGCGTACGCCCTCATCAAGCAGATGGTCGGTAAGGTCTTCGGCCATGCGCTTGGTAAGCGTCGTCACCAGGACGCGCTCTTTTCGAGCCGTGCGATCCTTTATCTCGGCAATCAGGTCGTCAATCTGTCCGCGCACTGGCCTCACGTCGATCTTGGGGTCGAGCAAACCCGTCGGGCGAATGATCTGCTCCACCTCGTTTTGCGTGACGCGCTCCTCGTAGTCACCTGGGGTTGCGCTCACATATATGAATTGCGGCACACGGCTCTCGAACTCGTCAAAGCGCAGCGGACGGTTGTCCAAGGCGGAGGGCAGACGAAAGCCGTGGTCCACCAGCGTGACCTTACGCGAACGGTCCCCTTCGTGCATGCCGCGAATCTGAGGCACCGTAACATGGCTCTCGTCAATGATGCAGAGCATGTCCGAGGGGAAGTAGTCTATGAGCGTGTAGGGCGGCTCGCCTGGCTTGCGACCGTCCAGATGCCGCGAGTAGTTTTCGATGCCCGAGCAGAATCCCATGTTCTCCAGCATCTCCAGGTCGAAGGCAGTCCGCTGCGCAATACGCTGCGCCTCGAGTATACGGTCGGCGCTAACAAGCTCGGCTTTGCGCGCCTCCAGCTCGGCTCGGATGGTGCCTAGTGCATGGTCAATCTTAGGCCGCTCCGTCACGTAGTGGGAGGCAGGCCAAATGGGAATGGCATCGTATTCGCGCAACACCTCGCCCGTCACCGGGCTTATCTCGGCAATCAACTCCACTTCATCGCCAAAGAAACCAATGCGCAGGGGATTCTCGGCATATGGCGGAAAGACGTCCACCACGTCTCCCCTCACGCGGAACATTCCCCGCTGTAGGTCTACGTCATTGCGGTCGTATTGGATGTCTATGAGTTCGTGGATAAGATCGTCGCGCTCAAGGGGCACGTCCTTGCTCACATTGGGCGCAAGTCCCGCATAATCCTGCGGGCTACCGATGCCGTAGATACAGCTCACCGAGGCCACCACGATTACGTCACGCCGGCTCAGCAGGCTCGAGGTGGCCTGATGGCGGAGCTTCTCCACCTCCTCGTTGATGGAGGCGTCCTTCTCGATGTAGGTGTCCGTTTGTGGAACGTAGGCTTCGGGCTGGTAGTAGTCGTAGTAGCTCACGAAGTAGACGACGCAGTTGTTTGGGAACAGCTCCTTCATCTCGCTTGCGACTTGGGCTGCGAGCGTCTTGTTTGGCTCCATGATGAGCGTGGGTCGACCAACCGCCTCTATGGTCTTCGCCATGGTAAAGGTCTTGCCCGACCCCGTGACTCCCATAAGCGACTGGTAACGCAAGCCGTCGCGTACGCCCTGGGCAAGCTTTTGTATGGCTTGCGGCTGGTCGCCACTGGGCTCGTAGGGCGCAACGACCTCGAGTCGCTCGTCTCCATGCTCGATGCCAAAGCGCTTGAGCTCGGCACCCACCCTCTCGCGCGTCTGTTCCATAGTCTCTCTCCAAACCACGCAATGGGCCCTGCGAGAAGGGCGCGTGCGCTAGCTCACGTTCATGCCATCCGGATAGTATTTGGAGTACTGTCGCAGCGCCTCGTTCACGCGCTTTACGTAATGCGTCGTTTCGGGATACGTAATGGCGTCCGGAATGCCTTCGGACCCTGGCTCCGCAAGCCAGTTGCGAACCGTGCCCAACCCTGCGTTGTATGCCGCAATAACCTCATCGGTCGTGGAAAGCTCGGATTGGAGGTAGCTCAGCCATGCCGTTCCGTACTCAATGTTGGTAGCAGGGTCGGTGAGATTTGACGGGTTGTACTTGTTCGTGTCCACCATGCCCATGTCGGAAATGTTGCGCGCCGTGTCTGGCATCAGCTGCATAAGCCCCACCGCACCCGCACGGCTCTGCGCCGTATCGTTCCATCCGGACTCACAGCGAATCACCGCCGCAACAAGGTGCTCGTCCACACCGTAACGCTTGGCCGCATCGTCAATGCGCTCGCCATAGCTCACGGGAAAGAAAAGGCTGCGCACCATGTTCGAAGGAAGATAGTCAATGCCCAAAGATAGTGCCAGCATGAGCACCATGAGTACGATGGGAAGGGTCCTATACCACCTGAAGAAACGCGCGTTCCTAATGTTCATCTGTTACCTCGCATCAGCTTATCGAAGCGCTGGGAGCCGCTGCGCGCTTGAGCGCACCCTCCCACCACCGATTGATTTCATGTTGGAGTTCGGCCCTCGTTCCCACATTCCGTATGAACGACGTGCCATGCTCGTCCAAATAGGCATCGCTTGCCTGTTTGCTCGCCCGCGCGTCAAAGTCCTTGCCATCCATGCCCCGTCCTATGGCGCGCTCGCGACGCACCTCAACGGGACAAGTCACGCACAAGACCTCATCCGCCATGGGCACAAGATCCTCCACGCGGTCGAGCAGGGGTATCTCCACAACGCAAATGCCCTGCTCGCGATTGTTGTCCAACCACTCGCATAGCAGCGTGCGAATGTACGGATGCACGATCCTCTCTAGCTCGCGAGTCCGCTCCTCGGAGCAAAAGGCCCGCTGTGCCAGCGCGTTGCGACGCAAGTTGCCTTCCTCGTCCAGAACGTCCGCGCCAAACTCACGCGCGATCTGAGCGAGGGCATCCGAGCCAGGCGCTGTGGCCTCGCGCGACAAAACGTCAAGATCGACGCAGCAGGCACCGCGGTCGCGCAGCTCTTGCGCAACCGTGGACTTACCTGAGGCTATCCCCCCCGCAAGAAAGATAACGTACATACTCCACCAAACCTAAGAGCGTGCATCGAACTTCGTTTGGCATTGCGGACAACGAACGCGAATCTTGCCCTTGCCCCTTGGAACGCGTACGCGCTGCCCGCACTCGGGGCATTTGAAGTGCTTATAGGCTCGAGCCTCGCCCATGGCTTGGGCGGGATTGCGGAGCCAAGGACGCACGGGGCCAATAAACTCGGTAAAGACGCCGTTCTCGTTTTCGCGTGCCTCAAGGTTCTTGGACATCATGCGGAACAGCGCATAGACTATGAGTGCGGTAGCAATGACGGTTAGCACAAGCGAACGCAAGAAAATATTTGCAATAACAACTATAAATGCAACCACGATAACGCATGTGGATAGCTCATCCGTACCGTTTCGGCCGCGGAACCATGATGCAACCTTTTGATCAAAGCCCTTCTTTTCCATAGGGACCTCCCAAATTCACAAGCGGATAAGAGAATATACCCACATTGACCGCCCACCCATGCATCTCTGGCAAAAACCACAACAAGGTAACGACTATGGATATCCCCCTGCGCTGAGACACGCCCCGCATGCTTCTCCGCGCTTGCTTCGATCGCTCACTTCGTGAGTCACCACTTGCGGGCTGCGCCTCAGCGCGGGGATCTTACAAAGGGGCAAAAGGGGTCAGCGCGCTTTGACACCCTAGGTAGGGGGCAGTCCCCAAGTTGGGGTTTTCGGAAAATCCCAACTTGGGGAGTACCCCCTACCTAGGGTCCACCTCCTATCGCAGCAAGTCCTCCAGATCCTCGCGCGTAAGCGAGGCCAGCGAGACGCTGCTTACGTCACCCTGCACAACCGCATCGGCAAGCTCTGCCTTAGTACGCTGCAACTCCACGATGCGCTCCTCGATGGTTTGAGAGGCAATTACCTTGTATACGGTAACCTCGCGTGTTTGTCCAATTCGATGCGCTCGGTCTGTCGCTTGGTTCTGCGCCGCCTCGTTCCACCATGGATCCGCATGGACGACCACCGTTGCTCCCGTTAGGTTCAAACCGGTGCCTCCTGCCTTAAGCGATATGAGGAACACGGGCGTGTTGTCGTGGTTAAACGCATCAACGAGCTCAAGGCGGCGCGCCGAGGGGGTGCTTCCCACGATCGTATAGTAGCCAATCCCGAGTCGGTCCAGCTCTGCCGCAAGAACGTCGAGATAGCTTGTAAACTGCGAGAAGATCAGCATCTTCTCACCTGCGTCTACAACGCGGTCTATCAGCGTAAGTATAGCCTCCGTCTTGCATGAGCCCGCGTCGTAGCCTTCATACAGAAGCGCGGGGTCACAGCAGATCTGACGCAGACGCGTTAGAAGGGCGAGCACTTGGAACTTGCCTCTACCAAACGATTCGCCCTGTTCAGTCACCATGTTGCGCACTTCCTGAACCTGGGCATCATAGAGCTTCCGCTGATCAGATCCCATGTGAGTGCGAACCAGCTGCTCGATCTTCTCGGGAAGGTCGGTTGCCACGGCGCGCTTGGTACGCCTGAGGATAAAGGGTCGCAACGCCTCACGCAGGCACTCCGCAACCTCATCGTCCTGGTCCTCTACGATGGGACGCTCGAAGCGCTCCCTAAAGTGACCATAGCTTCCCAAAAGGCCGGGCATAAGGAAGTCGAAGATGCTCCACAGCTCCGAAAGGCGGTTCTCCACGGGCGTGCCCGTTAGGGCCACGCGGTTTTTGGCGGTAAGTCGCTTGACCGCCTGTGCCGACTGCGTCGCAGGATTCTTAATGTACTGAGCTTCGTCGAGCGCGACACACCATAAAGAGAGGTGCTCATAGTCCTCTACGTCACGCCGGAGCAGGTCGTACGAGGTCACAAATACGTCCGTGTCGGTTTTGCCTCTTAGCGTCGCGCGCTCCTGAGGCGTTCCGGCTATTACCCGCACGCGCAGTTCAGGCGCAAACTTTGCGCATTCGGCCTCCCAGTTGTAGACCAGCGACGAGGGGCACACGATCAGGGAAGGACCCGTTTTTCGAATGTCTGCCACGTGTGCAAGAAGATAGGCAATGAGTTGTACTGATTTTCCCAGGCCCATTTCATCGGCAAGCACACCACCCAATCCCAGCAGGGCCAAACCGCTCAGCCAACGGAACCCTTCCACCTGGTACGACCTCAGGACGCCTTCCAACGTCGCGGGAGGAACGATTGTGCCCATGTCCACAGAACGCAGTCCGTCCAGGTACGAACGAAACGTCTCGTCCTTCAGCTCGTCGTCCATCAAAGAGTCCAGCATGAGGGCTCGATACGCCGGGAGCTGCTGGGGCATATCGAGCTGACGCGACGTAAGCTCAAGCTCCTCGGCCACCAATCCCGCCTGCTCTAAGTCGGCGTCGCTCATACGGAGCACGGTCCCATCAGAGAGCTGGTGATAAGAGCGTCCCGACTTATAGCTTTCAAGCAGGCTGGCAAGCTCCTCCTGCGGCAGCTCCTCCAATTTCATCTCAAGATCCAAAAGCCGCGAATGAACGCTTAGTCCCACACGCACACGAGGTCGCACCGTACAGCGCAACCGTTCGAAGGCAGGGTATGCAAACACCGTTCCCACCTCCTGCAGCGCTAAGACCCCCTCATAAACGATAACGCCAAGATCTTCTCCCGCAACCTGCGCATACGCCATACCGTCTCTTGTTGCGAAATAGCGCCTCAACACTTCGCGGCCCCTTGCCTCCGCACGAAGATCACGCACCGGTCCGGACGGCCCCTCTTGCAATACATCCATTTGTGCGGAACCCAACAGTGCCACCTCGTCGTCCCCATATGCAGCACGCGCGTCACAAGTGACCAGCGACCTACGAGGGTCATAGTCCAAAAAGAATCGCAGCTCACACTCACGCGGACGCAGACGCTCAAGACGCTCGGGAATCACAACGTCCACACAGGAGTCAAGTTGCCTCAGCACCGAGGAACAGAACCTTGGAACGTCTGCATCCGCCACGGCCATAGGCTCGTGGGGATTTGCAAAGAGCGCGCACAGCAGGTCGGCATTGCGCGCAAACAGCTCCGAGCAGCAATAGAGCGTCTCCGCATCCCACGCCAGCAACCTCTGACCAACCGCAACGACTCGCGTCTCTTCGCCACTGCCAAGCTCAAAGCCACCTTCAACCGACTCAACGCGCACGTTTATGTGTGGATCTGCCTGAACAATGTCCATGCGATGCGCCGATGGATCTCCCACGGGTGAGGCAGAGCAATCCTCAAACAGTATGCCGCCATCCTCGTAGAGCGCCAGCAACTCCCACAGCTCCGGCACCGAAAGGTGCATCTCCCGTTGCGGGAGGCCTGACGACGTACTGCGTACACCCCTTGCGATAACGCGCTCTCGCATGAACGCACGTCTGTTTTGAATGGCGCGCACCAAAAAGTCCACAACACCTCGCGCCTGAAGGCTAAAGCTTCGCGAGGTGTGTTCAAACGCGAGGCTCTTGCCGTACGAGACAAACTCGCAATCCTCGACGTGCTCCACGAATTCGCTTATGGATTTAAGGGCATAAACTCCCCGAGAGCCCACAATCTTAAAGCGAACGTCAAAACCCGCCTCATACGAAAGGGTGGCCTCAAGACGAACTGTCGCAGGGCCTGGCTCCGAGGCGGCCTCATTCGTCCGCGAGGGCATCGCTTCCGACGCCTCGATCAGGCGAAGCACGCCGCGCGAGGTAATCAGTTGGTCTCGCGTGTCGTAACCCTCATAGCCACCTGGGTTTTCCACAAAGTCAAGAAGAAGTGCCGCGACGTGATCGCAGGGGCTGTCTGTGGCGTACGAAGGCCTGCAATCACATTCATGGTACGTGACGCAGTCGCCCTCCTCGTCAACCACCACCATCGTATGGTGTGCCTCATCCCAGCTCGAGCTTGAATCCACCCGCGCGCTAAGGATCGTCTCCCCCTCGTCAAAACGACATGCCCTACGAAAGATTCGCTCGCCGTCCTCCACCATGCGTCGCGCGCGGCGCAATACCACGGGCTTGCATAGGCGCTCTATCGTCGTTCGCGAAAGCATGCCACCACCTCGCATACGTATCTGACGTGAGTCTTTTAGCGTATCCCTTCAGAGACAAAACCACAAGCGCTCACGACAACAAGAGCGCGCATACTTGCTCGCACGCGCCCCGTGCCGACCCGCATGCGACTCCGCGCTCGCTTCGCTCGCTCACTTCGTGAGTCGCCGCTTGGCGGGCCGACGGATGCACAGCCGTTCGTGTCTCCCGCCCCACGTCGGCCGCATGCGGCTCCGCGCTCGCTTCGCCCACACGCGCCACCGTGCCGACCCGCATGCGACTCCGCGCTCGCTTCGCTCGCTCGCTTCGTGAGTCGCCGCATGCGGGTTGGCGCGGTGGCGCGTGTGGGCAAACCCAACGCCGTCAGACTGGCTCCTTGACAACCTCAGCGTGCGACGCTTGACTACTCTCGCCTTGGGCCAAGCGCCGGGGCGAGCTCACTGAGCAGCACCGCCCCAAACACGAGCGAGAAGCCTACGCCAAGCTGCAGCGTTAGCGGCTCCCCGTAAAGCACCACGCTAAACAGTACGCCAAAGACGCTCTCCAACGAAAGCAGCAACGAGGCCTGGGCAGGCGGAACGTGCGCTTGCCCCACGTTCTGGAACACCGTGCACAAACACGAAGACAAAAGCACCAGGTATCCCATGGACAGCCAAAAGCCACCGCTTGCGAAGACCTGTAGGTCGGGTGGAGCCTCAAAGAAAAGCCCGTACCCCAGGCACAGCAAGCCCATCACGTAAAACTCAATCGTAGTGAGGGCAACGATGTCGCGACCCCGCGCCGCGCGCACCATTACCTCAATTTGCACCGCAAACCAAAAGGCTCCGCCCAACGTCATCCAGTCACCCCAGCGCAAAGAAAACGGGTCCTCTGCGCCCAATGACAAAGCCCCGATTCCCGCCACCGCAACCACGGCCGCTACCACATTGGCCAGCGTCGGCCGAACACGCGCCACGACCCAGTGCAGAAATGGCACCATTACGCAATAGGTTGCCGTAAGGAAGGCGTTGTGACCGGGGGTAGTGTCCACCAGTCCGAGGTTCTGTATGAGGTAGCCCAGACCTCCCGTCACACCCAACGCAACCGCCGCGCAAAGGCTGCTTTTGTTTAGCGACTGCCTAAGCCGGGGGAAGAACAGTAAGGTCATAATCAAGCCCGACAGCACGAAGCGTATCCCCAGAAGCCAAGCGGGGGATATGTCGTTCAGGGTATCTTTTATAACCACAAAGGAGCCGCCCCACAGGAGGGCGGCTGCAACGAGCATGAGCTTGTAAGGCGTCCGGCGCTCGCGGGCCTCTGTTACGAACACTTGCACTTGTCCCAGTAGACGATCTTGGGTTTCATATCCTCCACGGCATCGTCGCCCTGGAAGCGACGCACGATCTCCAACGCAAAGTCAATGGCCGTACCCATGCCCTGGCTGGTGGTAAAGTTACCGTCCACCACTACGGGCTCGTCGGCCACGAGCTCGGCGCCTTGTTCTGCAAGCACATGCTGGAAGCCGGGATTGCTTGTGGCACGGCGACCCTTGAGCAGCCCTTCCTCGGCAAAGATCGAGGGTGCCGCGCAGATGGCAGAAAGCGGACGGTCCGCTTTCGCGAACGCATGCACCGCATCCATAAGCTTGGCGTTTGCGTGCAGGTTGGGTGTGCCGGGAAGGCCTCCTGGCAGCACGAGCATATCGTAGGCGTCAAGGTCGGCCTCATCGATGTGTTTGTCTGCGATTATGGTCACGTTGTGCGAGGACGTAACCTCACGACCCTCGGCAACCGAAATCGTGTCGCAGGCAATGCCCGCGCGAAACAGGATGTCGGCGACGGTAAGCGCCTCGATCTCCTCGCATCCAGGCGCAAGGAACAGAGCAACGGTAGGCTTTGTCATAAGAACCCCTTTCGTAGACTCAATCGAGTATAGCAGGCGCGTGGCGCCGCGCAGACACAAGCGCGCTTTGCACTATGCGTGCAATGTCGCGTTACGGCTCACGGACATACCACCTCGCAAACAGCTCCGCGCTATCATGCATTCCGATCCACAGTCGAAGACGATATTTCATCCGAGCCATCGTCATTCGGCTTTCACCGTCATCGGTTTTAGCATCCCACAGCCCGATTTAGTCCATTTGCGGATTGGTTCGCCCGTCTCAACTCTTTTGCTCCGGTTTGCATCTATCATCATTTCAGCTGTGCAAATGGTGGGGTGCTATGGGGCTCCCCACAGGATTTGTGGAGAGGAGCTTTCATGGAGTATTCGTCAGAAGTGGAGAAGATGTGCCCCGTAACCAAGGGTGCATACCACGGACCTGCACCCATTCCCGAGGAGGGCGCTTGGGTACAGGCAAAGCAG
>CADCPM010000025.1 GCA_902803315.1 uncultured Coriobacteriaceae bacterium | reverse complement strand
TTATCCCTGCATAGCTTGGAAGGCGCTGCCGTACATGGCGGCATCGTTGCCCAAGCTTGCCGGCAGGATACGCGTGCTTACGGAAGGCGCCAGGCAATACTTGCGGAAGGCCGCCCGCAACTCCTCCGCAAACAGCTTGAAGCCACCAGCCACGCCGCCGCCGATCAGATACATCTGCGGGTCTATGATCACCGAGATCTGCGCCATGGCATATCCCAGGCAGTCGCACATGCACGAGATGGCAGCCTTGGCGGCCTCGTCGCCCGCACGGCAGGCGTTGAAGACGGAAAGCGTGTCGGTGGGACCGGTTAGCGCCACGGGCTCCTGCCCACGCTTGGCACACTCCTGCTTGTACACCCGCACGATGCCCGACGCCGAGGCGTACTGCTCCAAGCAGCCCTGACGTCCGCAGCCGCAGCTTGCGGTCTCGTCGCGGTTGACGGTAATGTGGCCAATCTCGCCGCCCGCGCCAAACGCACCCGAGACGATCTTGCCATCCGTCACCACGCCACCGCCCACGCCGGTGCCAATGGCCACGAGCACAAAGCTGCTGGCATCCTTCGCCGAGCCCTGCCACAGCTCGCCAAGCGCCGCCGCGTTGGCGTCATTCACGAACGCCAGGTTCGCGCGGACGAAGGTCCGCTTGAGGGCAGCCTGCAGGCCCTCGGGATCGAGCTCTATGTTGGCGAGCATGCCAACCTTTCCGTCATTGTCCACGGGACCGGGCACGTCCAAGCCCACGCCCACCACGTCCTCAACGGTGGCGCCATTGTCCTCGAGCAGCTTCTTCAACCCCTCGGTCACCAGGGCAAAGTCCGCCTCGCTCACGATCTCGCCCGTGGGAATCTGAGCGGCCGCCTGCAACTCTCCCTCGGTGGAGAACATTCCCGCCTTGATGCTCGTGCCGCCAATGTCGATGCCCAAAACCTTATCCATATTGCGCTCCTCTCGCATACGTTCGCATCCAACAACAGATAAGGCCATACTAGCCGTTGGCTCAATGTGACGCCACGTCAAGTAATGTGAGCGGTTGCTGGCGCGCACACGAGCTGCACGTCCTCGGTCATCCCGGACACCTTGAGCACGAGTCCGCCCGACACCGACTCGCCCTCCCTCGCTACGGCATCCACCACATAGCCGTACGAACGGCCGTCCACGTCCACGAAGCTCAGCGCATCGCCCACCCGCAACTGGCCGATCTCCAGGCCTTGGGTGTCAATGACGCCCACGCCGGTGCGAGGGTCCCCTTCCAGCAGACAAGTCCCACGTCCGTCCGCAACGGTATGCACCGCAAGGCGGCAACGTGCGCCCTCGCAGTCCACATACCCCACCAAGTCCCGTCCGTCCACCGCAAGAATCGAAAGGGGGTCTGCCAAGCCCTCATCCACATGGTTTGACGTCTTTTGGGGAATGAGCTGAACCAGGTCATTGAGCGCCTGCTCTTGCGCCGATCGCTCGAGCGCCTGCGCACGCACTCCTTGTGCCAAAAGACCCATCGATACTGCAATCGACAAAACCCCGCATATCAAGGCAACGCGCGAACACATGTGACCGAACCGTCGCGTCAGCAGACCCACCACCAACACGACCGCGCCTCCCACGGCAAGCGACACGGCAATCGGCTGCAGGCCCCCGTCGTCGGCCGTCCTCGCCACCGGACTGCCCGCGCCCGTGGCAACGGAGGCTGCGCCCGCAGCCTTGCGCGTGTTCCGTACCGTGATCCGCGCCCCATCCACACTCACGTCTGCCGCATATCCTTGGGGCACGTCTTGCTCGACGGCCGTCCAGCCCTTGCCGTCATCGGCGCAAGTCCACACATACGACCAGTTGTTCTGAGGATTGAGCACAACGGTACGGACGACCTCGTCCCCATGGACAAGAGCCACGTGCAGCTCACGCGGACGCAGCGAGGCGTCATCGTTCGCCCACTGCTTTACGAGCCGATGTTCGATCTCGTCGCCCTTACGTTCCAGCGGTACCCGAGACCATTTGGGATGCACGCTCACCTGGCGCCGCTCTCCCCCGTCCGCGATGGTCGGCATCCGCACGAGCGTAGGCACGGCCGACCAAACATACCCCTCGTACTCGGTGCTTGCCCCCGTAAGCAAATACCAGCCGTCCGCTACCTCGCCAAACGAGTACGTACCCCCTTTGACGCTCCCACTTCCCACCGGTGCCGTGCCATCCGCCACCGCACCCGCCGCAAGGCGCGCGGCAAGGCCGTCGTAGTCCGGGGGACTCTGCGTTCCCGGCCATTCGGCTGCGTAGGCAACAAACGGCTCGATAACCTCAAGGTCGGTGCCCGATCTCACGTGGCCTATGTTACCCACCCTATAGAGCGAGAACGGCATTCCCTCCGCCTCGAACGTCACTGTCAGCGTGCCTTGCCCGCCCGCCTCCTGAGCCATGGCGGGTCGTGCTGCGAGGGCGCCAACACACAGCGCGAGCGCCATGAGCACCACGCACAGGGCATTGCCCCTTCGACGCCTCAGCACAAGCCCCACAAGCGCGATGCCCGCAAGGGATGCGCCCGCAACCACGTAGGGCGCGGTGCCCATGCCGCCCGCAGCGGGAATCTCCCGTCCCGTGTAGTTGGGCACCTCGATCTGGAAGCCCCCGTACACTCCCGAGAACACCGTGCCCTGCGGCTGGAGCTCAGCCGTACACACGATCTCCTCGCGCCGGTTGCCCTTGTCGTCCGTAGGCATGTAGGTGCAGGTGTTGGTGCTGCCGTTGATGAGCACCTTGATGGGCCCGCTGAGCGTGCGGTAGCCTTCCGGCGTTTCTATTTCCTTGAGATAGTACTCCTGGTTCGCCACGAACCCGTCGAAGTAGTAGGAACCGTTTGTGTCCACAAAGCCGCGCTGTGGGTCGTAGGTGGTGCCCTTGCGACCCGACACATAGGCCGCCTCCTGCGTGCAGGCGGCATCGGTGTACACCTTAAAGGTCGCTCCCGTAAGTGGAGTATGCCCGCCATTGGTGCCGTCGACCTTGGTGAGGTCCACCTGATACACCGGGGCTATGTTGAAGTAGATGGCGGCGTTCGACTCCGATGACCCGCGTTCCAAATAGAGGAACGTGAGCTTGTGGTTGCCCGCCTTGAGATTTGCCAACGTGTCGTTGAGCGAGCTGGACACGCGGTCTACGGGTGCGTCCTGGTACGTCGTACCGCCGTTGTCCACCACGCCGATCGACTTTACCCTGTCGTTGGCCACGGCATTCTTGGCCTCCTGCGTGGCGAGCTGCGCAACACCGCCGTCCTTGAGCTCGTACACCGCCCTGGCACCATGTTGGCCACAAGTCACCTGGGACGTGGAGAAGTTGATCTCACCGTACACGGTGCCATGCACGCCGCCAAGGTCCAACACGAGCTGGTCGTCCACGAGCACCCATACGTCGTCGTCTCCGGAGAACCTAAACGCCATGTCCTCGTTCTTGATCGACTTGTTCTTGGTACCGTCCGTCGTCGCGTCGTTGGGCAGGAAGAAGTAGAACTCCGTCTTCATGCCAAACCAGTAGTTGACCTCACCGGTCTCGGCAAACTCGCCCTGGCCGTAGTTGAGCGGCAGGAAGTCCGTGTCGTCCTTCCAGGTGTCGGCGTTCGCCATGTGCGACTTGTTCGTGCGATTCGTGTAGTTGTACACGTAAAAACGCCCGTCCGCCTGGTTGTATGAGGCGGCGTTGCGGTTGCTGTCGTAATAGTAGTAGCCGGTGTCGTAGTCATAGCTGTACAGGTTATGGTCCGTCCCCACATAGGTCTTGCCCAACGCCCACGTCTCGGGATCGAAGAACTTTGACTGAAGGCTGGGGTTCTGTCCCAAGATCCCCGGAGTCACCACGCCGTTGTAGTTTCCGTCGGCCTTACCGGTGTCGTCTGCCATGCCGTTCGAATGGCTGGAGTTCCATGGCGAGCGCGTATTGGCGTTTACGTTGTGCATGCTGGACCGGTTTTGTCCATCATTGAAGATGAAGAGGAACGAGTCATCGGCAAGCGAGTCCTTCCAGCGGTCGCTGTGACCGGTGGAGCTTATGTCGTCGGTGGGATTACTCAGCTGCGTGAGGCCGAACACGTTCATGAGCTCGTTGTAGTCGAACACCGACGTGGTTATGGCGGGCATGAAGACCGCCTTGCTCGACAGGTCCTGCGCCCGTCCCATGCTGTAGCTCTCGGCCACCCAGTCGGGGTAGAACACGGCGTTGTTGGTAACGACAACCTCTGCGCCCGGTGGATACCACGCATGCCCGTAGATGTCCACCCACCCGTTGAGCCGATAGTGGTATGGCTTTGCCAAGGAGGCCGTGTCAGTTGTGCCCACCTCCTCGGCCGTAGGCAGAGTGAGCGTATGGCAAGCCGTGCCATCGGCGGCGGTCTCGTCCAGTGAGTACTGCACATGGCTTGCGAAGCCGTTGGACGTGTACCGATAGAACGAGTTGCCGCCCATGTTCATATCGAAGTACGCATGATAGAACCCGTCGCCGTCAATGCGGTAAAAGAAGAAGTTGGAGGCCTTGTCCCACTGAGCAAACGAGAAGTCGTCATAAGCTCTGAGCCCACTTGTCTTCTCGCCGGTTTCGATGTTGAATGCGTTTCCCGAAACCGATGTGATGAGAACCGTACCAGAGGTGGACCCGACCTTTGAGTATAGGTTTTCTCCCGACCATAGGTTGCGCATCACATACGTACCGTCATCGTTAGGCCTCACATACCATATACAGCTGTTTAGGAAACCGCCGAGCTGGTTCCGACCCACTCCCTCTGCAGTCCTTGTGTATGCGAGCCTTCCGTTTGGCGCCATATGGTCAAGCACTATTACGTTCTGAGCGCCAGCCTGAACCGCATTGCCTCTGCTAATGACGTAATACCCCTCCAGCAACGGCCCTGAGGTAACCTGCGTGGCGGTGTAGTTCGCCACGGTGGGCACCTCAGCGATGTAGAGCGTCTTGGGAGAGCCGCCCACCGTGGTCGCAGCCCCGTCCGCGGTTGAGGGGACCCGAATGCTCAGTTTGCCTCCGTTGTCACACACATTGAACTGCGAGCTGTTGCCGGCGGTTCGTATGAGCGCGCGGGCATTGCCACCCGATTCCACGGGCAGCGTCCCGTCCGTGCGTGGGTAGAGCGTCTTCGTCGGGTCGGCCACGTTGGTTATGTGGGTGCGCAGGCCGTCGTCCCTCACGACCCTTCCCTCAAAGGTCCATACGAGGCTCTGGTCTATGGTACCGCCCTCTACCATATATATATTTTTGCCGTCGCTGGTACGGCGCATCTCGTGCAGGCACCCATCGACGCCTATTGCATAGAGAGTCATTCCGCTCACGGTATAGATGATGTAGGTGCCGCCGTTCTCGATCTCACTCAACTCGCGCTTCTTCGCAAGCTGTGCGCCGTTGGGAGCCGCAGAGGGCACGTCCGGCTTCTTCACAAGCAACCCAGTCACCGAAAAGCTTCCCTGCTCAAAGGCATACGTCGTCGTAGTCGCACCTTCGTCTCCCAATGTGCTCGTCGCGCGTGCATCCAGGACTTCGGTCCCCTGCGCGGCAAAATGCACGACCTTCGCCTCTGCGTTCGATCGTGCAACAGGCACGTCCTCGCCCGACACGCTAACCCTCACGCTCGCCTGAGGCTCCACCTCGTCCCCGTCTCGCGTAAGCGTTATGTCAAAGAATCGCGCCTCGTAGGCTGCGGCCGCCTCGTCGGAGATGCCCAATGCCTCGATTGCCCGAGCAAAGCAGGCCGCATGTTCCTCTCCCTCTACGTCAACCGGTCGCACGGCCAGTGAGGTGCCTTCCGCAATGCCAGCATCGGCGTCATAGGCCACCTTGACCTCGATTCCGCCTTGCTTGGCCGCAAGCACGCCGTTTTGTTCGGACAAGGCCTGTGCCTCGTCTTCGCTTTTGTCAGTCGGCTCGTTGTCTTGCGATGCCCTCTCGGACGACGATTGTGCCGCAGGCACATCGGGGGCGTTGCCCCGTTCGTCCGCAGTATCCTCCTTCGGGGTGACTAGCTGCCCCTGTGGCTCGGGGACGGGCGTCGGCTCATGAGGGACTTGCCCACCGTTCGACGGCACTGTGTCCCGCGGTGCGTCGGCATCGGCAGGCGTCGCCTCTCCCACGCTCGCGCCTCCCTCGTCCTTTGCGGACTTCTGCACGGCGTCAGAAACCCCGACCTCCGAGTTTGAGCTCGCGGTTATTGCCGGACGCGAGAGGGCGAGGGCAACAGCGACCACGATGAGGGCCGAAACGACGGCGCCTATGCGACGGCGCCAGCGGCGGAACGTGCTGCGCGATGCCATGCGTCCGATGCGCGACCGCAGGTCGTTCCACTCTTCATCCCTCATGTCCGCCTCCCCTCCCGTAGCTCTATCGCAGCCTTCGCCACGCAAATGCAACCAACGTCCCAACCGCCAACGCAACCGTCAAGAGCACCACGGTCACCACCAGTGCCACCAACCGCTGGTCGACGAGCGCGGCCTCCGCCGGCACGAGCGCGTCTGCGCCCTTGTTCACGCGCGCGCCTCGCACCAGCAGACGGTGCGTGTTGATGCCGTACGGCGTGCACGTAACCAGCGTACAGAGGTCCTTGTCTCCCTCAATCGCAAAGTGGGAAAGGTCGTCGGGCAGCACCGTGTGGACCTCGTCCACGGCATAGGCCATCGTCCGTCCCAAGACGTTGACGTAGAAGAGGTCTCCTGCCGCCAGCTTGTCGATATCCGTAAAGAGCTTGGCGCTGGGTAGCCCGCGATGCCCAATGAGCACGGTATGCGTGCCAGCGCCTCCCACCGGAAGCGACGACCCCTCCAGGTGACCGATGGCCTGCTGAAGCACCTCGTCGCGCGTCCCATGGCCAATGGGAAGCGAGAGGCCAAGGCGAGGGACCTGCACGTATCCCATCGTGCCGTAGCCATCCACGTTGAGCAGCCCCTCATAGCGCGCCTCCTCCTTCTCATCCCATGCGTACTTATCGGTCTTGCCCCGCAGCTCCTCGTTGTAGTCCTGCGCGGCCTGAAGCATCTGCTTGACTTCGGTCGCAGGTGTGGAACCCACTATCTGGTCGTAGTGGTCCACCACGCGCGAGGCCTGCAGGGTATTCCACCAATCCGACACGCTGGGGTAGGCAATGAGCCCAAGGCCGACAAGCAGCGCAAGCACGAGCGCTGCCGTCGTGGCCTTGTCTTGGACCCATGCCACACCCCTGCGCATAGGTTAGCCCCTGCTGGCACGTCTCTTGACAACAAGCCCGCCCAGGGCACCCACCACAAGCAGACCGCCTGCCACGTAGAGGATCGTGGTACCGATGCCGCCAGTTGCCGGAAGCTCCGCCCCCGTCCTGTTCTGCACATAGACGGTGCCTTGGGTTCCGGCAGCGCTGCCCAAGGTCACGGAACCCGTGTTGCTGTTGGCAGTGCCCGACGTCGAGTTCGTGGCATAGGTGGGATTCATGGTGAGGGCCGTCATGTCGTAGTCGACACCGATGGTCACCTCTATGGGCTTCGCGAGCTTGTTGTAACCTGCCGGAGCCTCGGTCTCGGTAAGCAGATAGGTGCCCGAATCCAAGCCGCTGAACTGGAACACTCCTGTGGAGTCGGTGGTGATCTCGGATGATGTGCCGTTGCTGGCAAGCGTATAGGTGTTGCTGGACGCGCTCTTGTTGAACTTCAGGGCATTGCCATCGGCGGTCCAGACGCCGTTCGCAACGGTTGCCTTGGTGAGCGTGAACTTGGCGTTCGCGAGGCGATTCTTCGAAGCGTCGTTGCCGGTGTACTTGACGACCTCAAGTGGCCAGGTATAGGTCTTGGTCACGGACTTTTCGGTCTTGTTCGTCCCGCCATAGCTCAGATAGGTCTCGTTGGGATTGCCGGCGGCACCCACCACCGCATCCTGGTTGAGCGTGGCGGTATAGAAGATGTAGAGGTCGCGGGATTTTACGTTTGCGTCCGTTAGGAACTTCTGGTGAAGAGCATTGCTGAGCGTTATCTCGAATGTGCAATCGTCAGTAAGGCCGCTGAATGTGGTTTGAAACCCATTTTCGTAACCTATGGGCACGCTGCTCGACGCCTCCGCAGGATCTGGCGTGATACCGAGCTTGAATGAGCCTTGGTCGAGGGTAAGCCCAGGCGCGAGCTTGTCGTGGATGACGTAGTTCTCACCGCCCTCGACCACCGTTACCTTAATGCGGAAGTTCACCGTATCGCCCACGTTGGCGTCGTTTTGGTCCACGTAGCCAAAGTCGCCATTGCTAACCTGCGGCTCTTGGACCTTCTTGTCTATGCTTGGCTTGGAGTTCTTGTCGCGGACCTCTGCGGTTGGGTTGGTGGTGTCCAAGCTGCATATGGTGCCCGTGGTGGTCTCCACAAAGTAGTAGCCGGCGCCCGAAGCTGTTACGTTCAGCGTCACCTTGGTGTTGTCGTCTACGGTAGAGGGTGCCGTTTGCGTATCAGCGGCAGCTCCCTTGCTCTGCACGCCTTTTAAGGCTGCGGCCAGCGCCGACGTGTCGGTGGTGGTGGCGTCCTTGAGGGCTACGCTATAGGTCTTGTTGGACCCCTCCTGACCAATCTCCTCCAAATTGAACAGTCCGCTGTTTTGCACCGCACTGAAGAACGGATTGGAGCTACTGATGGTGTACGCGTAGTTGTTGCCAGAATACACCACGTCAAACACCTTGTATGCCGTATAGGTGCTACCGGCCTTTACGTCACTCACCGTGATGGTGTAGCTGTCTGCCGCCCTCGCCTCGCGATGCAGTCCCAGCCCCACACCCACGCAGAGCGCAATTGCCATGGCACAGGCAAGCACGCGCCACCAAGTCCCTCTCATCCGCCACATATCCTGCCCCTTCCTGCCGCATGAGCGGCCTGCTCGCACGTCTGCCGCAACATGGACAGACGATTCCTACCGACTATCTCAACAAGGCCCACCGCACGGGTGGCCATGCCGTGAACATGAGCCTTCCCACCAGATTTTCCTCGCCCACGCAGCCGATCACGCTGTTGCGCGAGTCGACCGAGGTGGCGCGATGGTCGCCCATAACGAACAGGCGTCCCTCCGGCACCTCGAAGGGAAACGTGAGGTCGCAGTCGCCCAACGCCTTGTCCTGCACGTAGGACTCTTGGAGCAACTCTCCGTTAACGTACACGTCGCCCGCCTCGTTTATGAGCACTTGCTCGCCAGGCAGGCCGATGACCCGCTTGATGAGCACCTTGTTGTTGTAATAGAAAGCCGCAAGATCGCCACGGGAGAAGTCCGACGTGCGAAGGCACACGACGAAGTCGCCTTCGGAGAGCGTGGGCTCCATGGAACTACCAAATACCTGCAGCACGGGAAAGAGCATGGTGGCAACGAGGGCGCCTGCGGCCATAACGACCGTCAACGCACCGAGGATGCCCGCGAGCATCCTGCGCCGTCGCGACACGTGGCGCACGCGTCCAAGCTCCTGTCTGAGTGCGGCCGTGTTTGGCAACGGACGCGATGCTTCGTCGTTTCGAGGGCTGGCAGCGGCGCTCATGACGCATCACTGCCCGCCATGTGCCGAGGGCGATGCGCAGGGCCTTTGTCGGCGCTTGCATCGGGGGCTACGGAGACCTCAGGCGGTGGCACGTCCTCGCATGCCGCGCCATCTTCGTATATGCGATCTGGCGCTTTCCGTTCGACTTCATGCGTGTGTGGGAGGTTGTGGAGGTAAAGGTCGGCCGTCCGTTGGGCCGCAAGCAGCAACTCCGAGACCTCCGCGGCAGCCTGCGCAAGGGAACCGGCCTCGCTCACGCGGAGCTCCTTGCTGGCAAGTTGGCTCTCGAGCTCGGTTACGCGAGCTTTGAGCCTGTCGTTCTCCTCGCTCATCTGCACCAAGAGCTCTAGCAGGTCACGCCTGCTGAGTCTGCGGAGCGATGTGTCGGCTGCCACCTTGGCCATGATTCTTGCCTCGTGCTGTTCCGTTTTGGCTGCGTTCGCGGGTACATTAAGCTTCATTAAGCATTGGAACCATACTTTATCATAGTTTCTTAGGGCAAGTGCCCGCCATCGGTCGCATATAAGACCGCTTGGCGCACACTTGCTACAATGAAAAGACGCTTGCCTAACGACGAGAGGATCTGCCATGATCGCCGACTACCATGTTCACTGCATGTTCTCCGACGACTCCTGGTATGCGCCCGAACGGGTATGCGAGGATGCATGGAAGAACAATCTGGACGAGATCTGCTTTACCGACCACGTGGACTACGGCATCAAGCCCGACTGGGAGGACGCGCTCCAGGCTAAGGTGATGGAGGGCCAGCGCGTGCTCAACGTCGATTACGACGCCTACTTTCCCTGCATCGCCGACTTGCGAAAGGAGTGGGCCGGGCGGCTCGCCGTTAAATGCGGCCTTGAGTTTGGCGTGCAGACGCACACGATTCCTCAGTTCGACGCCCTGTGGAATAGATGGGGCGACCAGCTGGACTTCGTCCTTCTCTCCATCCATCAGGTGGGCGACCTGGAGTTCTGGACGGGTGAGTTCCAGGAAGGACGCAGCCAAGAGGAGTATAACCGCGCCTACTACCAGGAGCTCTTCGATGTGGCCACCACCTTTGAGCACTGGAGCGTGCTGGCGCACGTGGATCTCATCAAGCGCTACGACCCATCTGGAGCCTTAGGCTTCCCCACCAACCGCGACCTCGTGGCAGCCACCCTTGAGCACGCGATCGCGCAAGGCAAGGGCATCGAGCTCAACACCTCGAGCGTCCGCTACGGCCTTGCGGACAGCCAGCCCGCGCGCGAGATCCTCGAACTGTATCGCGACCTTGGCGGCACCATCATAACCCTCGGCTCCGACTCCCACGCACCGGAGCACCTCGGGGCCTACCTGCGTCACTTCCAACACTACCTCGTCTCTTTGGGCTTTGAGGGTTTCCACACCTACGACCGCATGGTGCCTGCCTTCCATCCCTTCGAGGCGTAGGGCACGCACAATGCGCAAGCTATGCGCGTGCTCGCGCGTCGGAAAAGCGCCGCTTGCGCAAGTCACATTGCGTCTTATTGATTCGATTTGGCTGCGTTGCTCACTATGATGGAGGTCAGGACGATGGTGATGAGGATGATCAGCATCTCCTCCACGACCGCCTGCGCGACCGCGCTCGTAACGCCAGTCCTGGCGGAAACGGCCGAACCCTGGCGGTCCTCCAGCACGAACGTCACGGCCCTACCCGAACCCATACCACGACAACAGCAAACGATGAGGCGCCCAAAAGGGCGCCTTGGCGACGATTGCCTCGGTCCGACCGAGCGCGATCTCACGGTCTCTTTGCCACAGGCGCACCTTCCCTACTGCGCATAGTAGCTGAGGAACCGCTCTATCTTGTCGAGGGCCTCTCCAAGGATGGCACGCCGCGGCAAGAACACGATGCGGAAGTAGCCGGGCGTATTCCAATTGAATCCCTTCCCCGGCACAATGAGCACGTGCTCGTCCTGCAACAGGTCAAGTTGAAACTGCTCGTCGTCGGTAATGTTGAACTTCTGCGGGTCGAGGTGCGGAAACACGTAGAACGCCGCCTTGGGCTTTACCACGCTCACGCCATCGATGGCACGAAGCCGCTCGTACACGAAGTCACGCTGGTTGCGAACGCGACCTCCGGGAACGACGTAGTCCTTTACGGACTGATGCCCGCCAAGCGCCGTCTGAACGATGGACTGAGCAGGCACGTTGGAGCACAGACGCATATTGGACATCATGTTTATGCCCTCGATGAGCCCGCGTCCCAGCCGCTTGTTGCCACTGATGGAGATCCAGCCGACGCGCCATCCCGCGATCATGTGGCTCTTGGAGAGGCCGTTAAAGGTAATGCAGAACAGGTCTGGGGCGAGACTCGCGATGCTCACGTGCTCCTCGCCATCCATCACCAGGCGATCGTAGATCTCGTCCGAGAGAATGATGAGCTGGTTCTCACGCGCGATCTGAACGATCTCCTCAAGCACTTCTTTTGGATAGAGCGCGCCCGTGGGGTTGTTGGGGTTAATGATTACGATAGCCTTGGTGTTGCTGCTCACCTTGGAACGCATGTCGTCGATATCGGGCAGCCAGTCGGCTTGCTCGTCGCAGAGGTAGTGGACGGCCTTGCCACCGGCAAGCGTCACGCATGCGGTCCACAGCGGATAGTCGGGGCTCGGAACCAGTATTTCGTCCCCCGTCTCCACCATGGCCTGCATGACCATGTTGATGAGGTCGCTCACGCCATTGCCGGTGTATATGTCGTTCATCGTAACGTTGGGAATGTGCTTTATCTGGTCGTACTGCATGATCGCCTTGCGCGCGCTCCACAGGCCGTGACTGTCGGAATAGCCTTCCGTTTCGCGCAGCTGCGTGGCCATGTCTATAACCACCTCGTCGGGCGCACGGAAACCAAACGGCGCCGGATTGCCAATGTTCAGCTTTAGAATATGAACGCCATCCTCCTCCATCCGCTTGGCCTCGTCGAGCGCGGGGCCGCGAACGTCGTAGGACACGTGGTCGAGCTTGCTGGATTTGGTAAAGCGTCGCATGGGCCTCTCCTTCTGTTCGTTGAACTTTTTGAGCTCGCTATCGCCTTGATCGCGTGACTCTTCGTCGCCGGAAAGCCACTCCGCCGATACGTCCAAGGCCTCGGCCAGGGTGGAAAGCATGTCGGGCCGGGGGGTGGTTTTGCCGCTTACATATTGACTGAGCTGGCTTTTTCCGAGCTTTTGTCCACGCGCGGCAACCAGGCGCAACACATCGACCTGCTTGAGCCCCTTGTCCCTCATCGCTTCCTGCAGGCGTTGGGAAAACAGATTCTGCATCGGCTACTCCAAAAGTTCAATTTAAGACAAACTAAATTGAACTCACCATACCACGGGTGTGGATAAGTTCAAGTGTGAACTCAAAAGTTCATTTTGAGTTCATCTACATGGATTCCGATGCGGGTCGCGTGGCATCGTTGGCCGTAAGGATGGGCCCCTGGTGATTTTCTGCTTTAGGTACGTCCATGGGGAGCTGCCGTCGCCGTACTGGCCTTTGTTGTCCTCACCCGTTCCAGCCTCAATGACGAGCACATCCCCATCAACGTGCCAGTTACACGTGCCCCATGTGCCCGTCGTTGAGAGAGGCGTCGATTCTCTTGTTTGGGGCTTCGGACCAACCTGCCAAAACATGAACCCCACTATTCCGACAATCATGACCTCCACGATCGTACTCACAATAACGAGGCGCAACAGTCTGCCCGCTCGCTCAGGGTCCGTTTTCCGCATCTTGTGGCTTAGATAGAAACCAAAGGGAGGAAACACAACCGCCAGACCAAGAACCCTGCCCCATATGAGAGGATACTTCTTCAGATCCATGCTCATCGGTCAGCCCCCATCACTCCAAAGGTGTATAACTATCACACCCATTGTACTCAATTGTTTCGTAAGGCATAAACGGTGTCCGGGATCGCAATTCGACGATTCAACACGCCGATATCCGATTCATCGCACCGTACTTGGGGGTTATTATGGGAGGCGACATTAGCGTTTAATCGCGCAGTAGGCCAACGGACGGAGCACAGCATGGCAAGAAAGAAGAAGAACACCAAAAACGAGCCCCTTTCCATTCCGTCGTTTCTAACCAGCCCGCCCACTAAGAGAGCGAGCGACCGCGCGACAACCGAAGCCGCGCCCACGCCGCAAGAGGACGAGGTCGACGCCGTCATGCAAAGCGTTATGGAAGCCGCGGGCGTTCCGTCAAACAAAGGGACGCAGAACGGCGAGCTGGTTGCGACAAGCCCAGCCAAGCAGGAGAACCCCTCCTCCGCGAAGCAGGACAACAATACCGGGACGGAGCCAGAGTCCGAAGTCACTTCCGCCCCAATGGATACCTCCGAGGAGGCGCCAGCGGGCAAAGCCGAGTCCGAGCCCGTACCCGTGCCCGAGCCAACGCCTGAGCCCGAGCCCACCCTTGAAGAGGACCTTGCCACCCTTGCGTCTGTTGAGCGAAAGCTCTTCGCCCATCGCTACGCATCCGCAGAGCTAGAGACCTTTGGCGAGTGCCTGGATCCGCCCAAGGCAACCGCCGATCGCGCCGAGGCGCTGGCGGTGCTGGTTGAGGAGGACCACGAGCTCCTGAGCGACGCCAAGGTAGGCGGCATGTTGGAGCGCCTCGCAAGCCGCTCCGACCAGCTTGAGCCATTGGTCGCAAAGCAGGTGCAGGTACTCACCCGAGACCGACACCAGCTGGTGAGCGTCCCCGCATCCATGCAGGCTAGGCTCGTGCACCTTCAAGCGGAGTCATACGACGCGTGGCTGGCTGCAAAGGCCACGAACGATTGGCGCTCGTTCGCCCCCTATTTGGACCGCATGGTTTCGCTCAAGCGCAAGTTAGCCACCGCCATCAATCCGGACGCCGATCCCTACGACACCCTTCTCGACATCTACGAGCCGGGAACGAACCGTGCCTTCTACAACAAGTTCTTCGCCCGCGTCAAGCAATGCGTGGTGCCACTTCTCTCCTCCATCTCGATGAGCGGGCGAACCCTCAACCGCGACTGCGTGGCAGGACGCTTTGACGTGGCGCGCCAATGGGAACTCGCGCGTGACATAGCCCAGCTGGAGGGAATCGACGAGGACGCACACTACCTCACTTCCACCGAGCATCCGTTCTCGGAGGCGATGACCAGCAACTATGCCGTCACTGCGGCGCACGTGGACGCAAACGACATCACGAGCAACGTATTTACCATGCTGCACGAAATCGGGCACAACCTTTACGAACAGGGCGTGGACGCTTCCTTCAACCGCACGTCACTCAAGGGTGGAACCTCCATGGGCATGCATGAGGCCCAGTCGCGCTTCTTCGAGAACTATGTGGGCCGCGCCAAGGCCTTTGTACCCGTGCTTCTTGCACTCATGAAAAACAGGTTCCCCGGTCAGCTGAGCCGTTTGACGCCAAACCAGCTGTATAGGGCCATCAACAACGTGTCTCCCTCGCTCATTAGGGTCGACGCTGACGAGCTTACCTATCCGTTGCACATTCTCATTCGCTACGAGATCGAACAGCTGCTGCTGGCTGGAAAGGCCACGGCACGCGAGGTGCCAGGGCTCTGGGCAAAGCGCTACCAGTCCTACATTGGCGCAAACGTCACCTCCGACACCCAAGGCGCGCTGCAGGACGTGCACTGGGCACAGGGCATGTTTGGCTACTTCCCCACGTATGCGCTGGGAAATGCGTACGCTGCGCAGCTTCGGGCAAAGATGATAGACGAGGGAATGGATTGGGAGAGAGTCCTTGCCTCAGGCGATCTCACCCCCATCCGCACATGGCTGCATAAGCACGTATGGCGCTACGGACGCTCGAAGGATCCCGCCGAAATAATTCAGGACGCCTGCGGAGAGCCATTCAATCCACGGCACTATGCGAACTACCTCACCCATAAGTTCACCGCCCTCTATAACTTGAGGTAAGGCGGCCCGCGCCAGCCAACGGCGAACAGACAAAAACAGGGCAACACTTCGCGTAAGGAGGCGCCATGCGCGCACTTGTGCAACGAGTAACCAAGGCCAGCGTACTGGTGGACGACCAAACGGTAGGTTCGTGCGGTCGCGGTCTCTTGGTCTTTCTTGGAGTCGGGCCAAACGACACAGAACAGGACGCCCAGAGGCTCTGGAACAAGATCTGGAGACTCCGCATCTTTGCCGACGACGCAGAGAAGACCAATCTCTCGCTGGCAGACATAGACGGCGAGGTGCTCATCGTAAGCCAATTCACCCTCTATGCCGACTGCCGCAAGGGAAACCGCCCCTCATTCGCTAAGGCGGCGCCCCCAGACCACGCCGAACGGCTTTACGAGGCTTTCTGTGCCTATGCCGCAGCGGACGCAAAGCATGTGGGCACAGGTATCTTTGGCGCATACATGCAAGTCGAGCTTGTAAACGACGGCCCGTTCACCCTTTGGCTGGACATGTAGGAACACTGCCAAATTCATCCCTTCACAAATCCTTCACAGTGTGGCATCATCTATGCACGCAGATTGGACCCAAGGAAAGGAATTGTCATGAGTCTCGTAAGTGAGTTCAAGGAGTTTATCAACCAGGGCAACGTTATGGACATGGCCGTCGGCGTCATCATTGGCGGAGCCTTTACCGGCATCGTCACGGCGCTAACCGATGACGTCATCACGCCCCTCATTCAGCTTGCCGCTGGTGGAGCACCCGACGTCTCGGGCCTCATGATTCCCGGCACAAACATTAACATCGGCGCCTTTATTTCCGCCGTCATCAACTTCCTCATCGTCGCAATCATCGTCTTTGCCATGGTAAAGAGCCTCAACAAGCTGAAGGAGGCCACGGCTGCCATCACGAAGAAGGAAGAGGAGGAAGCCGAGGCTGTCGCTCCCACCTGCCCGTTCTGCCTCGAGGAGGTCAAGGAGGGCGCCACGCGCTGCCCGCACTGCGCAGGCGTCTTCGACGAGCCGGCCGAGGCCAAGTAAGCAGCAGCCTCATAGCAAGGCGTACCCCAGCCCCGACGCTCGCACCATACGAGCGTCGGGGTTTTGGTATGCCCACGCCCCCGCGCTTACGACCGTCACGCAATCGGCTCCGCGCTCGCTTCGCTCGCTCACTTCGTGAGTCGCCATTTGCGTGATGGCCGCAAGCGCGGGGGCGTGGGCATACCAACAGAACATTTTATGAAGTATGCGCACGCAATGTGAGCTTTTCCCCTTTGGCGCGCAAAAGGTGTACCATGTGTCGGCTTTTTGAAAAGGCGCAAAGGAGGTCGCATGGACATAGGGAACTTCTACGCAGGGGCAGAGTTCTTCGCCCACACCTGGCTAGGAGCCCATTTGGAAGGCGACGGCGTGACCTTTAGGACCTACGCTCCGGCAGCAGATGCCGTAGACGTCGTTTTGGCCAACGGCACCGTTGCCATGAGCAGGGTCGCAGACGGCAACTTTTGGGAGGCTCACGTAGGCGGCTTGGGCCAAGGCGACGCATACCAGTACCGCATCTTCCATAACGGGGAGCAGCACGACCACTGCGACCCCTATGGGTATGGCATGGACCTGCGTCCAGGAAGCCGATCGATCGTTCGCGATCTCTCGTTTGAATGGCACGATGACGCATGGATGGGCAGGCGTTCGACCTGCATGGACGAGCCCGTCAACATTTACGAGCTCCATCCCGGAAGCTGGCGCAAGCATAGCGGAGACCGCAAGAGCGGCGAGGTGGGCGACTGGTACACCTACCCCGAGCTCGCCTACCAGCTTATCGACTATCTCAAGGAATGCGGATACACCCACGTGGAGTTTCTCCCGCTCATGGAGCACCCCTACGACGGCTCGTGGGGATATCAGCCCACGGGGTTCTTCTCCCCCACCAGCCGCTATGGGACGGCCCACCAGCTCATGGAGCTCGTGGACCTGCTGCATGGTGCGGGTATTGGGGCCATACTGGACTTCGTCCCCGTTCACTTTGCCACAGACGACTACGCGCTGGCCAAATACGACGGCACACCGCTCTTCGAGTATGCCGACGACGAGATGGCAATAAGCGAATGGGGCAGCTACAACTTCGCACACTCCCGAGGCGAGACCCGTTCCTTCCTGCAAAGTGCGGCCAACTATTGGCTTGGGGCCTATCACTTTGACGGCCTGCGCATGGACGCCATAAGTCGCATCATCTACAAACAGGGTGACAAGAACCTCGGCGTCAACGCGTCCGCCGTGACCTTCGTGCGCAACATGAACGGGGGCCTGAAGTACCTCAATCCCGGCGTCATGCTCGTAGCGGAGGACTCCACGGATTACCCCGGCATAACCACGCCGGTAAACCAGGGAGGGCTTGGCTTCGACTACAAATGGGACATGGGCTGGATGAACGACACCCTCAACATGTTCCGCACTCCCCCGGCGGAACGAGGCGAAAACTACCACAAGCTGTCCTTCTCCATGATGTACTACCACAAGGAGCACTACCTGCTCTCGCTCTCGCACGATGAGGTCGTGCATGAGAAGGCGACCATAGCGCAAAAGATGTGGGGCGACTACGACCTCAAGTTTCCGCAGGCTCGCACGCTGTACCTGTACATGTATGCGCATCCGGGCAAGAAGCTCAACTTCATGGGTTCGGAATTCGCACAGCTGCGCGAATGGGACGAGCAGCGCGAGCAGGACTGGATGCTGCGTCAGTTCCCCGTGCACGAGTCCTTCCTCTGCTTTTGCAAGGAGCTCAACCGCATCTATGCCGACCACCCCGCGCTGTGGGCCAACGACTACGAAGGCGGGACCTTTGTGTGGCGTCAGGTGAGCGACCAGACCAACGTGGTCTACGCCTTTGAGCGGCGCAGCGCATGCGAGAGAATGCTCTGCGTGTTCAACCTCTCGAACGAATGGCATAGTGGCTATGACGTGCAGCTGGGAAGCGCACGACGCGCCAAGCTCGCGCTCAGTACGGACTGGCGACGCTTCGGCGGCAACACCGACCAGGACGATTGCAGCTGGTTCAAGCTCATGGACAACAAGCTCACCTGCACGCTCGCGCCCTTCTCTGGTCAGCTCTACTTGGTAGAATAGGCCCGACTAACGACGAGCGACCGTATGGAGGCAAGATGATAGACGAACGATGGGACGCATTCGTTATATACGTTAACGCTTATTACGCCGTGCAAGAGGCTTACGACTCCGCACGACGCAACTGGGAGAAGCCGGCAGACGGACTGGCGGCATTCTGTCGCGACGGCAACCCCTTCCTCTGGGATGCACGGGGCTCGGCGGAGGAGGAGCTCTACGAGGGTTTCTCCAACGGCTTCCGGGGGCGATTTGAGGACGGACTCTGCACCGGTGAGGAAGGCTACGAATTTGCGCGCGAATGGCTCGCAGGGCTTGAGGGCGATGCCTATGGCACGGCTCTTGTCGCGTCATTCGATAGCATCACGAACGAAAGGGAGTTCGTAAAGGCATGCTCGCCCGTGGCGCGCCAGTTGCACGCTCGTGCCTCGCACGTGGAGCTCAACCCTCAGGACACACCCATGCCCGTCCAAGAGCCCACTCCAAGGCAGCCTTCCGAGGCAGATATAGAGGCCGTGATTGCCCTTCTGGCCAAAGGCGACGAGGAGTATGCCGCCGGCCTTCGCGCACGGCTCTCGGAAGAAGGCGAGTAGTCCGGCATGGGACTCGCAAACGTGCTTCGTGCATGGTGGTGGCGCCTCAACGCACAACGCTACCGCACTCTTTTTGGCGTCGCGAAAGTCTATTTGGTGCCTTGGGAAGATACCCGCATACGCGTGCTCGATTTGGACGGAACCTATCAGTCGGCGACCTACATAGACGACAGATGGTGCGACGTCGCCTTCCCTTACCTTGCACTTTACGATTGCATTTTTGCGACTGATCGCCAGATAAGGAACATTTGCATGCTGGGAGGTGGTGGCTACGCCTTTCCCAAGCACGTCGTGGCGCATCGGGACACCACTCGTATCGACGTTGTGGAAGTCGATCCCACAATCACCGACATCGCACGCAAGGAGTTCTTTCTCGATCGCCTCGAGAGCGAGTTCAAGGCAATTGAGTCAGGCAGGTTGGGCTTGGTGTGCGACGACGCATTTTCCTACCTAACAAGCTGCGTCGAGTCCGGCCGCACCTACGACGCCATTCTCAACGACTGCTTTGCCGCCGGAGAGCCTGAGGCATCGCTCGTCACGCCCCGGGCAATCCATACCATATCCCGCTGCCTCCCAGACGACGGACTCTATCTCACCAACATCATCACTGCCTTGGAGGGCGAGCAAGCAAGTCCCCTCTTGAATCTGGTAGGCGTGCTTTCTGACGCGTTTGCGCATGTTAGCGCGCTTACCTGCGATCGCGTGGAACCGGACGAGCGCGACAACGTGGTAGTGGTCGCATCCAACACATCGCTGCGCATCGAAGGCGCCTTGCCGCTATTCGACCGAGCACACTAGTGGCACACTTCAACTAGGCATAACTGTGCACTAGCCCAGGCTGCTCGCCTTGCGCCTGCGCTGGTCGGCGAGCTCCAGCATCGAGCTAAGGTCTTCTCGCTCCGAGAACAGTGCGGTTCCCACGAAGCAGCGAAGACGCAGGCGCACGCCAGCGACCTCGTGAATGTCGCTGACGGCATGGATGAGTTGCTCGGTAGCCTGCTCAATCTCGTCTTCGCTTGCCACTTGCTTCAGTGCCGCGAACTTGTCGCCGCCAATGCGCGCTACCGAACCACTTACACCAAGTGCCCTGGTAAGAGCTCGCGCCACGGCTTTGAGGACCTGATTGCCAATCGACCGCCCGTACACGCTGTTAAACGCGCCCATACCATCGATGTCCAGGATAATCCCCACAAAATCCAAGCCGTTGTCCGCATAGGACTCTTGGTACGTCACCGCAGAGGACGCAAGCCCCTTGAGGTTGGGAATGCCAGTGAGCTGATCGGTCTCGGCCATGCGGTCAAAGCCGTCAAAGATGAGCTTTCGCGTGCTCTCGCTTGACTTCGTCTGGTCCGTGAAATATCCCAGCATTCCCACGACCTCCCCGTCACGCCAAAGGGG
This sequence comes from uncultured Coriobacteriaceae bacterium, assembly GCA_902803315.1. Classification (GTDB taxonomy): domain Bacteria; phylum Actinomycetota; class Coriobacteriia; order Coriobacteriales; family Atopobiaceae; genus RUG440. The sequence continues at coordinate 5,685 of CADCPM010000025.1, read as the reverse complement.
AATCTTGCTGGCAATTATCTCACGCACGCCACCGCGTGCAATACAGGTGCCTTGGGCATTGATCACGGAATCGCCTTCGAGCACGCGCAGCTCGTTGTTTTTGAAGGGATCGGTGTCAACGTGCCAGCCCATCTCCTCATCGTTCTTTCCCAGCACGTCATTCACGGAATCAAAATCGTAGAAGTCAAGGAAGTTCTTGTTTACGCCCACGAAGCGACGGTCTGCGTCCTTCCAAAAGATCCCAGCGGGCACAAGCTCGACGAGCGTATCCCAAAGAAGCGATTTGGGTATTATTTCCTCGCGCTTCATGGTGGAAACCACATCCTCGTTAGCCCTGCGCACGCACACCAAAATCGTATCCTCGCCGTCCACCCGAATGGGAACGAGAATCGCCGTTATCCATGCGTACAGCCCGTTTGGCATCAATGCCCTAAAGGCCTCGGCGATGGTGCGACCATCGCTCGCGTTCGCGCGCTCTACTATCGTGGAAAGGTCCATGAATCCCATAAAGCGTTCGCGATCCGCGGGATGCACCCTCCTGCCGCAAAACTCGTCGATCGCCTCTTCGTACGGGGTGTTTGAGTCCACCAGCGGAATCGTCGTAGAACCCCTGTATATGGTGGTTACCGTGCGCTGAGGCAGGCTAATGATATTCACCTCGTCGTACACCGCGTACAAATAGCGTATGGCAATCTGAAGACGCCGCTCCTCCTCCAAATCGGAGAGATGCGAGATGTTCATGAACGACACCAACAGCGCATCCACATTGTCGTGGGATGCGATGTGTCGCGCCTTAAACACGCAGTGACGCCCGTTTTCCAGCACGTCTACCGACTCCACACCACCCGACGCCACGGCAGCACGAATCGTCTCACGCATAAGGCGTCCCTGGCCATCCTCCCCCTCAGAGATGCGCATTGCCATCTGGGCCATGGTTCCCATGCCCACATCTCCCACCATCTTCACGAAGGCATCGTTGATCACGGCAAAGCGAACTTCGTTTGCCTCGCGCTCCATTACGGCAAGCGGGAGGATGTCCGCAAACATGTTTTGGCCAGGCTCTCCGTCCCAAGGAAAGTCGAAGGGGTCAGCCGAGAGGGCATTGACGCCGCCAAGGCGGTCGTAGTAGCTATGCAACGAGGACTGCTCCACCACAAGCTCGCCGGCCAGCAGTCGCTCCACGTTTTTGCTGCTGGGCACGGGCTTGCTAATGAGGTATCCCTGTGCGAGCTCACACCCTATGCCACGAATAAAGTCAAATTGCTCGGGCGTCTCCACGCCTTCTATAAGCGTGTGCATGCCCAACTGCTTGGCCATGTTTACCACCGACGCAATGATTACGCGTGAGCGCGGGTTGGTCTCGAACTCCCGCAAAAATGCCATGTCGATCTTGACCACGTCAAACTGATAGTCCTTGAGTGTATTCAGCGACGAATAGCCGCTGCCAAAGTCGTCCAACCACACTTGGTAGCCGGCAGACCTAAATCGTTCGACATTCGCGGACAAGAGCTCGAGATTCTCGTTCAGGGCACTTTCGGTTACCTCCAAGTGCAGGATCTGACGCGGTACGTCGAATTCCTTCGTCGCCGATTCGATCATCTTAAACACATCGCACAGCTCAAAGTCCAGCCTCGATAGATTTACGGAGACGGGAACGCGCCATTTCTTATAGCCGCGCAGCTTCCGCCACTCCGAGCAAACATGGCGAATCACATAGGAGTCGAGTTTGTGTATGAGCCGCGATTGCTCCAACACGTCAATGAACACCGCTGGCGATAGCATCCCGTAGCGAGGGTCATCCCAACGAGCGAGCGCCTCGAACTCGCACACCTCGCCCGAAATGGAGCGCACGATTGGCTGATAGTACACCTTGATCCAACCGTTCTCCAAGGCGCGGTCGATGTGGGACTCGATGTATTTGCTGCGCTCAATACGCCAGCTCAGGGCGTCATCGTACCAGCGGTACACAGAGTCGTACCGATGGGCGATGCTGTCGCAGGCGGTCTTTGCCCTATCGCATGCCAAGCCAATGTCCAACGAGTCGTCATCGACCACATAGATGCCTGCCTTCAGCCTAACGTTCGCGTTGCGACCAAAGGAATGTATCTGGTCGTTTACCTGAAGGATTGCCTCTTCCAAATGGCTGCTTGCGCACACCAGCAAAAAATGGTCATCCGAAAAGCGCGACACCAAGTAGCCGGGAAATGCCGACTGGATGGCAACGGCCATAAGGATTAGGAGCCTGTCACCCTCGTAGAAGCCATAGCGCTCGTTAAACGCGCTAAAGTTCTCCAAGTTGAAGTAGACGAGATAGACCTCTTGCCCAAACTTGTGCCCATAGCGTACGTACGCCCCCGCGTACTGCCTAAAATAAATCATGCTAGACAGCTTGGTAAGACTGTCGTACTCAATGGAAGCCTGGGTGCGCTGTGGCATCGTGACTCATTTCTTGTTATGCGTGGTCTATGTATCTAAGAATGCCACATCACGATAGAATAGTCTCCTGGTTAGGGAGAAAAAGTGAGAAAAAGTGAGAAAAAGTGAAAAAAACGCTCAAGTTAGTGTTTGGCGGGGCGGCAGTGCTCGCGATTGCGCTTGTCCTACACGTTACCGGCATCGGGTGTCCCATAAAATTTGTAACTGGCATCTCGTGTCCAGGATGCGGCATGACAAGGGCATGGATCAGCGCTTTGTCGTTGCGCTTCGACCTCGCCCTCGCCTATCACCCGCTGTTTTGGCTCCTCCCAATTGTCATCGTTCTCGTTTCGTTTAGAAAACAGATACGGCCCCGCCTCTACACCGGGCTACTCTGTACATGTATAATTGCTTTTCTCAGCGTTTGGATTGTGCGCCTCTTCCTGCCCATGGACTCAGGCGTGCCATTCTTCAACCTGTTGCAAGAGGACGTGGTGTCGATAGGGCCACCAAGGTGGCTCCAGTTCGTCCAACACGTACTCGCACGAACCGTTTGTTAGCAATTGGAGGTAGCATGTTTTGCCCACACTGCGGTAGCAATATCCCAGACGGCACGCATTTTTGTCCCAACTGTGGCAATCCCATAAACCTGCAAAACAACGCAGGCTATGGCAATGCCCAACAGGGTCAGACGCCGCCCAACCCGTCCTACAGTGCTCCCGCGCCCACGCAGGTAACGCCCAACCCCGGTCCCACGCAGTCGTACGGTAGCCCTGCGCCAGGATTCGCTGGCCCGCTGCGCACCGACCGCGACATTGTTATGTACATCCTGCTATCCATCGTGACGTGCGGAATCTACTCCTATTGGTACATCTATACGCTCTCGCAAGATGCAAACACCATTTGCGCTGGCGATAACGAGGAGACGCCGGGTCTTCTTATCTTCCTTCTGCTTTCCTTGGTAACATGCGGAATCTACTCCTACTACTGGATGTACAAACTCGCCAATCGCCTACAGGCAAACGGCCCGCGCTACGGCCTAACGATTCAAGAGGATGGATCTGACGTGCTCCTGTGGCTGGTCCTTGGCATCTTTACCTGCGGCATCTGCGCCTACTTTGCCATGAACATCATTATTAAGAACATGAACGCACTTTCCGCATCCTACAACAACGCAAACGGATACGCTTAGGAGAAGGAGAGCGAGCGGAGGCGGGATGTCCATTCGTCATATGGCGCCGGACGACTCGCTTGTAATCGATAAGCGCTAAGGCCAGGCCTTGAATATGCATCGCGCAGTTCGGCCTGGCTTTTTGTGTGTGTCCAATTAAGACGCTCGGTCTGCTCGCGGTCTGCCCCGTCCCGCGCCCGGTCCCACATGCGGCTCCGCGCTCGCCTCGCTCGCCACTTCGTGAGTCGCCGCATATGGACTGGGCGCGGGACGGCGCAGGCAATTGTTATTGCACGTAAGTTCTACGAACATCTTGGACTCACCTACAAAAAAGCGGGAATGGGGTTCATACTGTTGTTCCTAGGCAAAACATGGCCAGAAAGGATACTGCGCATGTCCGACAGCAACGCAAATGACACGCAACCCACTAACAGGACTCAAAGGCCAGAAGCAGCGCGAAAAGAAGAGGCGGAGCGCAAGCAAAGGCCGGAAGCAGAGCAAGGACAAGCCAGTTCGCAGCAGCCAAGGGTAGCGCAAGGTTCATCTGGTAAAAAACGCGCAAAACGACCTGCGGGACAAAGTCGGAATTACATGCCTCGCCACAGCGCGCAGCCGCCGCGCAAGAAAAGCCATACGCCTGTCGTGGTAGGGTGCATTGCGGCGTTGGTGTTGCTTGTAGGTGGGTTCTTTGCCGTTCGTGCCCTATTGCCCCAGTATCAGAAGGCAACTTCGTCGCAATCCCAGGCTGCCAGTGCCTCGTCGCAGCAAACTCAAGCCACCCAAAACGCGCAGAGTTCGAGTAACGATAAAGGCGGCAGCAAAGAAGGTGCGTCGAGCTCAAGCGAGGCACAGCCAAAAAGCAACGCAGAGGTTCCAAAGCGCACCGTAGCACCCGCATCCATAAACGTAATGATGATCGGCGACGTTCTTATGCACGACGAGATCATCGACAGCGGCGTCCAAAGCGACGGTTCCTATAACTTCGATTTTGTCTATGACAACATCAAGGAGTATATCGATGCGGCCGACTGGCGCATTCTCAATCAAGAGACGGTCATGGGTGACCCTTCCATAGGCTATCACCTCACCATGGGTGCAGCCGGCCCAAAGATGAACACCCCCACCGCCCTTGCCGATACCGAGGCTCGCTTTGGTTTTAACACCATTCTTAAGGCAACCAACCATACGCTCGACTTGGGGTATAACGGACTGGGCCATGAACTCGATTACTGGAAGTCCACCTATCCCAACATTCCCGTGGTAGGCGTAAGCAATCCCAACGACCCTGACGACAAGTCGCGAGACTACGTAAATAACGTGTACATATTCGAGAAGGATGGCTTTAAGGTCGGCATCCTCAACTACACCTGGGCAACAAACGAAAACTTTGACGCAACGACTGACGCGACTTACGTCTCGTATATGTCGGAAGACAAGATCCGCGCGGACGTGGAGAAGGCTCGTGCCGCGGGCGCGGAGATGTTGGTTGCCTGTCCGCACTGGGGCATAGAGTACGACACCCAGCCCTCTGAGGAGGAGCTCACCTACTCCAAGCTCTTCTGCGAGCTGGGCGTAGACCTCATATTGGGCGCCCATCCGCATATCTTGCAGCCGGTTGAGGTGCTGCAGAACGCAGAAGGCCATAAGACGGTATGCTTCTATTCCCTGGGAAACTACGTGGCAGCGAGCCTCATGGACGCCAACTCGCTCATCGGCGGCATCGCACGTGCCACGCTCAACCGTGCTGAAGACGGCACCTACAGCGTATCTGCCGCAAGCCTCGTCCCCGTTGTCATCTGCCATACCTATGGGCCAAACATGACTGCCTTCCCCATAACAAAATGGACGAACGACCTTGCGGCACAGGGCACGCGTCCGCAGCTCACACCCGACTTTGCCAATTCGTTCTGCGCCGATGTGCTTGGCCAGGGCTATGACGCCGCAAGCGGAACCTTCACGCTCGACGTAAACGGCAAGGCACGCACCGTATAGCAAGCTCAAGGAGGTCGTAGGCCGACGGGGACGGGTCTCGTCTGAGCCGTCGCAAAGGAGGGGCCCATCCCCCTCCGCCCGGCTCAGCGTTCGCTTCGCCCACTCGC
>CADCPM010000024.1 GCA_902803315.1 uncultured Coriobacteriaceae bacterium | reverse complement strand
TTCTGATGCTGTACGTCTTACCGTCCTTCACAAAGGTGGTCCCCGTCTCCATGAAGCAGAACGTAATGTTGCGTTCGACGCATTCGTCTCGGAGCGCCCTTACCCAGTCGTAGTCGCATGGCCTGCGCCCTCCGTAGTTTTCGCCTCCGCAGGCAACCTGCTCGATCATTTTGCTGTCGAGGTAGCGGCCTATGTCCATCGGCCCCAGGAGCGGCGCGCATTGGAGCCCCTTGTGCTTAAACGGCAGCTCAAGGAGCAGCGGGATTCGCTCATCCGCCCTCCGCTGGTTCTCGCAGGTCACGTTGAGGAAGACGTTGTCCCAACCGCCATCCCAATCCACGGGCAGGCAGCTCCGTATTCTTTCGGGCCGTTTGGTAAGCAGCAGAAAGACGACGTCGCTTCTCGTGCGCATCATGTCCCAGGCCTCGTCGCGCCATTCGTCCGCCTCCTCCAGGAAGAAGTCCGAGGTCATGCAGACGCTGATCGTCTCGCCGCTCTGTATCTTGTATCTGCCCCTTCTGTCCTTCGAAAGCGGGTACTTAAACCCCGTCTTCGTCTTGTATACGTCCGCACCGCTCTTGCCCCTCATCGCATCGAGGTAGTACACGTAGCAGTGCAAACAACCTTCGCTGCATTTCTTGCAGCCATGCCACGGATTCCAATTGCTGCGCATTGCCATCGCCTTTGCCCCAATCGACGCCGAGCGTTGGATGATCCCTTGGCACCCTTTGGCGGCATGTTGCATGCCTATGGATTTGCTTGCCGTCCTTGGGATGCCGTTTTCCTAACAGCGTATCATTTGCAAAGCGAGGTGTACGACCTCACAGACGAAGGACTCGAGGCTGTGGTCGGCGGTAACGGGGCCGTCCGCCAGAAGATCATGGGTGGCGTGATTAGCGATGACAAGCCTTTGCCGCCGCCGACTACGCGGCCAAGACGACCCCAGAGAACGGCTGCTACACATTGTTCCTCAAACCCAGCAAGTCGCAGAACCAAAGGGCCGTTCCTTGGAGCGGCCCTTTGGCCCAAGCGAAAACCCCTGCCCGCTTGTTCGGTGCCCTAGCCTACAATGTCCTACAATGAGCGTGGCTTTGTCTTGGTTGAATGGCTGCGAGACAAGCATTCGCTTTCGAATTGCGCGGGGGTAACGTATGGTGTTCATAAGCTACAGTTCCAAGGACATGGCGCTGGCCGATCAGCTGAGAGCGGTGCTGGAGGAGAACGGAATCGAATGCTGGATTGCGCCGAGAGACATTGCCCCAGGAATGGACTACGGGGAGGCGATTCCCGTTGCCATACAAAAGTCCAAGGTCTTCGTACTGGTATTGACGGAGGATTCCCAGGCGTCTATATGGTGCACAAAAGAGCTCGATACTGCGCTAACAACGGGCTCCATTGTCGTTCCGTTCCATGCGGATTCCTCCGCATTGGCAGTCGCCTTCAATTTTCGCCTTACAAACGTGCAAAGAATCGAAGCGTATAAGAGGTTGGAGGCTGCCTACGGCGAGCTCGTTAGCTTCATCCTTAAGAATGACCCGGTTGGTTCGCTCGATGCGCGGACGCAGACTGGTTTGACTGCCGCGGAAAACGCGTCCCGAGTCCGACCCGCGCCTTCCCGCAAGACAAGGCCTAGCAGGTCCGAGGACTCCAGGAACGGCGCTGCTAAAAATCCAAGAGCCTCCAGGGCTTCGGATGTCAGCAAAGATCGGAGCGGCACAAAGGTCCCCGAAGAGCGCGTGTCCGACCTCGTGAAGGGCCGGCTCATCCCGCTCCTCGAGCGGGGCGGGGTGAGCGAGGGGGAGGTCCGCCAGCTGCTGGACTTCTCGTACAGCAAAAAGACCTTCGGCATGCGCCGTCCGGTCCTCAAGAGGCTCGGGCCGTCGGAGAACCCCTCTCTTGCGGCCAAGGATTCCAAGGGTCACAGCCGCTACTACGTCACGCCCGCCCTGGTCCTGGGCGAGCGTTACCTCGTGTGCTCGCAGTGGTATCGGAGCAACAAGCCGAGCCTGGAGAGGTGGCTGGCGCTCCACGAGGGTGCCAACGCTTGATTGCGTGCGGTTGGGAGCAGCGTTTGAGCGCAAAAGGCAAAGGGTGCGGAGGTGCTTGCAAGTGAGAGACGATCCTACGACCGAGTTCATAGAGCTGTACAAAAGGCTCGAGTCCGCCATAAGGGACAAATACGACGTGCCAAAGGAAACCGGGGCAGTGTCGTGGCTCATCCGCAACGAGCGAGGGTTCGGCGGCGTTCGAGAGGAGCTCAACTACTGCAGGGAGGTACGCAACTTCCTGCAGCACAACGAGCGCGTGCGCGGCGAGTACGCGGTCATACCCAGCGCGGGGATGATAGAGAGCGTGAGGTCCACGATTGCCCGCGTCGAAGGCATCCCGCGGGCCATCGACCTGTGCGTAAAGGTGAGCGACATCTACTCCGCTTCTCTTATGGATGCCATGCTTCCCGCCATGAGGGCCATGTGCAACAAGACCTTCACCCACATTCCGATTTTGGAGGACGGACGTGTGACGGGCGTGTTTAGCGCCAAGTCCCTGCTCTCGCACATAATAGAGGATGGGGTTACCGAGCTGGACGAAACGATGACGTTCGAGCAGGTTGCGAACCTTTTGCCGCTTAACAGGCACGGATCGGAGACGTTCGAGTTCGTACCGCAGGAGATGCTCGCAACAGGCGTGGCAGAACTCTTTCAGCAGGCGCGCAGGCAATCGAAGCGCCTGGGCATCGTGTTCGTTACCGCCCATGGCAAACAAAGCGAGCGGCTGCTCGGCATGCTCACGGCATGGGACATGGCGGAGTTCTTCTAAGCGATGTAACGGCTGGAGAAGGTCCGCCCCAGAAGCGAGCTGGGCATACGAAGTTGCCAGTACGAAGTTGTCCTCAAAGTCGTCGTTCAACGCATGATACTCCAAGCCCTGCTATGCCCTCCTTAAAGGGCCGTTCCCCACGCGCTGCGCGACCCTCCGCGCTCGTGCGCTTGCCATCTTTTAAGAGGTCGTGCGTGTGCGTCGTTGTTTTACAACACCTCTATGAGTTCGCCCACGAAGACGGTGTGCGCATCGGTGGCATAGAACTCTCCCAGCCCGTCGCGAATGTTGGCGGGCATGGCGTCCAGTTCGATGGCGTGGGAGTAGATCTTCTTGCAGACGAAGGTGGTCGTGGCCTCCTCAAAGGTCATGCCATGCTCGATTGCCTTGGGCGTGAGCGTGGTGAGCGCCACCTTGTTGCCGTCACGACCGCTCTTGGAGCCCAGGATGCCCAAGTCGCGTTTGTGCGCGTTGTTGAAGAGTTGCACGGTAAAGTAGTCGTTGTCCAGCAGGAACCGATGCGTGTGACGCCAGGGGTGTACGAAGACGGTGAGCGTAGGACGGCTCCAGAGGACTCCCGCGGTTCCCCAGCCAATGGTCATGGTGTTCCATCCGTCGTCTTCGGTGCCTGCGGTAACAAGCGCCCAGTCGTCGGCGATGCGGCTCACGAACTCGGCTTGCGCGTCCAGGAATCTTTGCGAAATCTTTGCGGGCATGAGGGCCTCCCATCCTCAGTTCTATTCAGCTGGGCCCATTCTATCGCTATGGCGTTGGTCGCGTTTAAATCCTCCTCTGCGGCCTGAGGAATCATTGAGGCGGGGCGGTTTCGCGGCGAGTCCCTGTGATTGCGCGTGGATGGGAATGCGAAGGCACGGCTACGGCGTCTTCGTCTTTGACAGCAGCTCATTGAGCTGCTTGACCTCCGAGCGATACCGGTTGTACATAATGAGCCAAATGATGCAGTGGCACACGGCGAATATGCCTGCCATGATGCCTATATCGTCCAGAGTGGGCTCTATCCATCCAGCGGCGATGCTAAAGCACATAAACGTCACGGTGTAGCTTGCGTAGTGAACCACGGCCTGCTTGAGCAGTCCCCACGAGTCAAGCTCGTATATAAGCGTGCCGGCCATGGGTATGGCGCCATATGCCCCCGAAGCCAGCATTTGCGCAAGCAGGGCACCTGCCTCGCTTCCCGTTATCTTGAGCAGTTTTGCGGGAAGGACCAGCGAGCCGTTTCCAGAGGCAAATGATATGCCAACGACCATAAGGGCGCCTACGACCATACCAAGGACGAAGCCGCACGCCGCTCGCTTGAACAGTTTGGCAGCCACAGCGTATCAGCCCCCTTCCTTAAGGCGCTGCCTTATCGTGGGTATGTAGCGTCGCGATGCCCACGTTTCGGCACCGTGGTCGAACTCGATGCGCAAGGTTCCCGATATCGTGAAGTCAAAGCGACGGATTTTGCGCAGGTTTACGATCTCGTAGCGCGAGATGCGCAAGAACATGTTGGGGAAGAGCGTCTTATCCATTTCCTGAAGCGACGCCTTGAGCCAGTATGTCTCGTCGTCCGTCATCACCTTGAGTCGTTTGTTGTTCGAGGAAATGCTTGCTATGCGTTCCAATGGCAGCAGCACGGTGGAGCCGGCGGGGTCAACGACGGCAAGGTTGCCCACGAAGGGTCCGCGCACCCGATCCATGAGCTCCTTCACCTGTGCGTCCGCGTTCGACGCTTGGAAGAGCACCTGAATGTCCGCCTCGCCCTCGTTTTCCTCAAACCGAACGACAACCCGTTTCACGACACCGCCTAGTCCGTGGCCCGTGTGCAAGCTTGCGTTATGGGTCCGTGCGCAAGCCCGCATTTTTGGCGAGAGGGTACCCCACGTTCCCACAAAACAGCGCTTCGCATGACAAGCGGTAGGAATATGGGACCAAGCGGTAAATCACTCACAGGTAATTCATAGGAAAATGATTCATATCTGCAAACGAGTGGTTGAGAAGTTCGCAGAACAAGTTCGTACAAGCAATCTTAAGGGAGGCCATCCATGAGTAAACATAAGCTCGGGCAGCTTTGGGGGATCATTGGCGTCGCGTCGGTGCTCGTAATGATCGTGGTCGCGCATTTTGCCGGTTGGGGTATTGCCTGGATTTGCCCGGTCGTGGGTGCGCTCGTGGGGATGATTTGCAACTTCGTGCTTGGCAAAGACGAGTAGGCGCATGCAATCAATGGGAGCAGGTCGTATGTTGCGCTTGGGGGCGTGGCATGCGACCTGCTCTTTGGTCGTGCGGCATCTTGAGAAGGGAGTAGAGGGTGAGGCTTAGAAAGGCTTCGGCAGAAGGCAGGAATCGACTCGTCTCCACCATTGCGGCGGTGCTTTTGCTGGAAGTTGGCTGCGCCGTTGCGTTCTGCCAACTGGCGTTCTTTCCCATAACCTTGTCGGGGGCAGACATCCGCTTCCACAGCTTCCTCTTCTTTGCCCCCTTTGCTGCCGCGGCGCTCTACCTGAGCCTGTCGGTGTACCTTGGCTGCGCCGCCCTGCTTGGCGGGCTCCTGTGCCTCCGCATACAGTTTTTGCCCATGGACTTCTATGAGCTGCTGTTTAGCAACCCCATGGGCTCGATCATGACCACGTGCCTGTTTGCGCTCGTCATCTGGCTTGTCCTCAACGGCACGAAGCGGCTGCTCAAAGACCGCGCGCAGTCCGGGGTGGGCAACCTGGCTTTTGCGGGGGCGCTCTTTGTGACGTCGCTGGTGCTCATGGTCATCTGGGTTGTCTATCTGGGCGCGGTCTTTGCGGCCTATGGCTACGGCAACATGCTCTCACTGCTCACGGGTCCCCTGTGGTCTGGGTCGTTTTGGGCACAGGTGGTCTTCGATTGGCTCGTATGGCTTGTTGCCGCCACGCTTTCCAGCGCGCTCATTCGCAGGTTCGCTTCTGAGGAAATCGAGCCGCCCCTTCGCACCGTGTTCCATCGGTGGCTCTTTCTCGTGGTGGTTGGCGCATTCTTGCTTACGACCAGCGTGAGCTTTTTGTTTTCCAGCGTGCAGGCGCTTGGGGAGGCAGACGATTCGCTTTCCAGCCAGGTGAACTACGTGGGCTCCGTGGTGCAACAACGGCTGGAGGGCCAGCAGACGATCGAAGGGCTCGTTGACTCCTATGAGGACGGCTTTATAGACTCCATCGCAATCGGCAAGGGGCAACGGACGGTTTCTACGAACAACAAGTCTTACGAGCAGGCCTTCACCGACGAGGACTTCGTGCGCATGCTGCGCGAGGGCAAGCTGCAGTTCCTGCAAGACATGGAGACGCTGGGCATTGTGTACTTCAAGGGCGCGAGCGTGGCGGGATACGACATTGCCGCATTTGCCAAAAGCGAGCGCATCTTCGCGAACAGGACCTCGGTGCTGGCTATGAACACCATGTGCTACCTCGTGCTCTTTGCGGCCGTGTTTGCGCTAGTGTCCAAGCTGCTCGACCGCGTGGTGGTGCGTGGGTTCAAGCGCACCAACAAGATCTTGTCGCTCATTACCAACGGCGACCTGGAGCAGCGGGTGGAAGAGCGCGAGACGCAGGAGTTCCGGGCTCTTTCCGATGGCATAAACACCACGGTGAATGCGCTCGAGGGCCTAATCGACGAGGCGGAGCGTCGCATGGAGCGCGACCTCGCAACGGCCAAGGCCATTCAGGAAAGCGCCCTGCCACGCACGTTTCCCGCCTTTCCGGAAATCGACGCGTTCGACATCTACGCGAGCATGGACGCCGCAAAGGAGGTGGGCGGCGACTTCTTTGACTTCTTCCTCATTGACGAGCGGACGCTGGGCTTCCTCATTGCCGACGTAAGCGGCAAGGGCATTCCCGGGGCCCTGTTCATGATGGCCGCGAAGGCGGAAATAGAGAACCGCATGCTCGAGGGCATAGACCTTGCCCAGGCCGTTAGCGGCGCTAACCAGTACCTGTGCGCAAACAACGACGCGGGCATGTTCGTAACGGTGTGGGCCGCCACGCTGGACTGGGAGAGCGGCAAGGTTACCTATGTGAACGCGGGGCACAACTTCCCGCTCCTCTACCATGCGGACGATGGCGCGTGGGAGTGGCTCAAGAAGAAGTGCGGCCTGTTCCTGGGAACGTTTGAGGTGGCCAAGTATAGAACCAAGACCCTGGCGCTCGAGCCGGGAAACAAGCTCGTCTTGTATACCGATGGCGTAAACGAGGCATTTAGTGCGAGCGAGGAGGAGTATGGCAACCCAAGGCTTGAGGAGTTCCTTGCGGGGCATGGCGAACTGCAACCGAAGGAGCTTGTCGAGGCGCTTCGTGCGGACGTCGCGGCGTGGGCGGAGGGTGCCGAGCAGTCCGACGACGTCACGATCCTGGTGCTGGAGTATAAGGGAGTAGAAAGCTGACAAGTGACCTGTCCCCTTGTCAGCTAAAATCCTGTATAAAGAATAGGGGCGCAGCCATCAACGCGGGCGATGGCTGGCCATTGCATTGGATGGCGGCAGAGAGTGCGAGGCAAACATGGCAACGGCATTTCCAGAAGGGTTCTTGTGGGGCGGAGCGGTGGCGGCAAACCAGCTTGAGGGCGCGTACCTTGAGGACGGCAAGCAGCTCAACGTAACCGACGTTATGACGGGCATCGGCAACGAGCCGGACATTGAGTGGAATGAGTCCACGGGCAAGTGGGAGCCCAGCTTTACCCACGACTTCGTGCACCTCTCCGAAGAGGGCATCGACTTCTACCATCGCTACGAGAGCGACCTCGAGCTCATGGCCGGTATGGGATTCAAGGCATTCCGAACCTCCATCAGTTGGGCGCGCATCTTCCCGCATGGCGACGAGGAGAAGCCCAACCAGAAGGGTCTGGAGTTCTACGACCGTCTGTTCAACAAGATGCTCGAGCTGGGCATGGAGCCGGTTATTACCATCAGCCACTACGAGACACCGCTCGGGCTACTTGTGGACTACGGTGGATGGCTCAATCGCAAGACAGTCGGCTTCTGGGAGCGTTATGTGCGTACCATCCTTGAGCGCTACAAGGACAAGGTCAGGTACTGGATGACCTTCAACGAGATTAACGTGGGCCGCATGGTTCCCTTTGCGGCCGGTGGCATGCTGGACATCCATCCCACCAACAAGCAGACCGTAAACGCAGACCTAACCCAGCAACAGCTCTATCAGGGGTGGCATCACCAGTTCGTGGCCAACGCACTTGCCGTAAAGCTGTGCCGTCAGATCTGTCCGGATGCCAAGATGGGCCTCATGCTCTCGCAGAGCGCCATTGCCACGTATCCCGAAACCTGCAATCCGGATGACGTCTTGGGTGCCCAGCGCACGCAGCGCCTGCACTCGTTCTTCTCGGACGTTATGCTGAAGGGTCGCTATCCCGGCTACGTGAGGCGCATTTGGGCCGAGAACGAAGTGGAGCTACAGATTGAGCCCGGCGACATGGAGCTCATAGCGCGCTACACCAACGACTTCTTTGCCTTTAGCTACTATCGCAGCCAAGTGTACAGTACGCGCGCCATTGCCGAGGGAACGTCCACGTCCAAGGGTGGCGGCCTTACCAGTGGCGCCGTGGGAACGGTGACGAATCCCTACCTCAGCGGTACGTCTCCCGAGCCCTGGTGTTGGCCCATCGATCCCAAGGGTTTGCGCTACGTGTGCAACTACTTGCAGGACCGCTACGACGTGCCGCTGTTCATCGTGGAAAACGGCATTGGCTTGGACGAGAACCTCGATGAGGATGGCCACATTGCGGACCCGTTCCGCGTGGAGTACGTGCGCGACCATCTACTGCAGGTGGAGGAGGCCATCAAGGACGGCTGCGACATTATGGGCTACCTGTATTGGGGTCCCATCGACGTGGTGTCGGCTGGCACGGGCGAAATGCGCAAGCGTTACGGCTTCGTGTACGTAGATCGCTTCAATGACGGCCACGGTACGCTCGAGCGCGTGAAGAAGGACTCCTATGACTGGTACAAGGCGGTCATCGAATCCAACGGCGAGGTGCTCCACGAATAGAGAAGCTGACGGTTAGACCTTATAACTTACTCGGGTTTCAAGCGATGCGAGTGGTCGGCGCTCGGCAGTCTTCTTGCCCAGGCTTTGCGCGGCGCCCCTTCTAGCTCCACGTGATCGACAGATGGGGTTTTGGCAATTTCCTCTGCGTGCTTGCGTATGAACGTGTCGAGTGCGGCCACCCTCTTGTTGGTCGCGAGGACGTTTCCCACTATGCCTCGGTTCGCAGCACGCTCGATAAGGTCGAGCTGCCTGCTTCCCATGACCCTTGACATAAGCTCACCGAAGCTTTGTCCTCCGAAAGCTGGCCCGCGTAGTTGTGCCTCCAACAGGAATTGCCTGGGGTCGCCGTCCGCAACGTTTGGGAAGAGGGCTCGACCGTTGTCAAAGATGGGGGCCAGCCGTAGTGGGCTACCAGTTGCATAGACGCGAAGAATCCCGAAATTGGTGAGATGGCGATCGGTATTGCATAGCAACGCGTCGAATGCCAGCATGCCACAGAGTTCTTCGAGGTGTTGGATTCCCCAACGGGCACACCACCAAAGGACGCCGACAAGGTCGGTTGCCCCTGTGGCGACGGCAAAGGGAACGTACGAGCTGACAAGTGACCTGTCCCCTTGTCAGCTTTTTCAGGCTATGCGTCGACGATGGCAGAGCCAAGTGCTCCCGTAAGCTCTGTCATGCGGGCCTCCCAGCCCTCTGAGGCTATGAAGTCGCGAAGCACCATCTCGCACGTGCCCCATTCCTTGTCGAGCGCGGCTCCAGCTATAATGTCGTAGTCTCTTTCGTCGCCACTTCCGCAGCCGCCGGCCACATAGTTGTTCATCGCAACGGTGTAGGTTGCGGAGTTATCCAGATCGCCGCCTCCAACGAGCTTGAACTCCGTGATGCGGCTACCTTCCGCCGCGCTCCAGTCCACCGTAAGCTGCGCGCCGCCCAGCACGAGGATGTTGCCCGAGTTGGATGGCCACTTGTACTTGTCTGTTGCCTCGGTATAAGCCTGAGGCAGGGGCATGCCCTTCGCCACCGCATCTTTTACGTAAGCCTCTTGCAAGTTGTACGACTTTCGGTTTTTAACCATGATTCCCACGGATCGCTCCATGGTTTCGCGCAGCTGAGTACCCGTAAGCTTGCGCGTCTCCAAGGTGTTCCCGTAGGGCGAGACGGACAGGATGTTGTTGTACGTAACGTCTCCCTCCGGAATGCCGCCGCGGATGCCGCCAACGTTCTCGATGGCAAAGTCCGCGCCGGTAGCGGCCAAATAGGACGCCGTCACCACATGCCCTATGGGCTCGTCGCGAGTGCGCAGCCACTCCCAAGAGAGCTTGAACTCGTCTATTGTCTGTGCGTCCGTATTCCTAAAGGGATAGTCGTAATCACGGCTACTTGTACCCACGAGCTCGCCGAGGATGGCCTTCTTCTCGTCCTCTATGGCGGCAATGAGCTCGTCCGTGGTTGCGTCAGACAGCTTGGAACCAGCGTCGTAGTCCACGACCGTCTGGGACGAGACGACGCTGTCCCACGTGCCGTTTTCATCGGCGTTGTTGAGCGTGAGGTTGAGCGTGCCAATATACCCGAAGAAGCAGCCGGCCTCGACGAGTGCGACTCCATGGCCGTCCTTGTCTGCCACAAGCCCGTTGCCAGTGGAGGTGTTGTTGGTAAGGAGATGATGGTGACCGGAGATTACCGCGTCAAGACCTGAGGTTTGGGAGATGAACTGCTGAGTGTCTTGGTAATGCGTCAGTGCGATAACCAGGTCGCAGTCGAGCTCGTCACGCAGTTTGGTGGCCATCTCATTCGCACGCTCGGCAGCATTGGAGAGGGAGACGTGTGCCAAGTTGCTCGCGGGAGTCGTTTCGTCAAAACTGGGGTCCATAACGCCAAAGACGCCTACGCGCACCACCGTGTCCTCGTCGGATACGACGTCTCGCACGAGGTAGTCGTTTTTGAAATACGCGTTGCCTTCTTTGTCCGTGATGTTTGCGCCTAGGATTGAGAAGGTATGGTCCTTGTCAATTTCCTGCAGGCGCGTGTCCCCGTAGCTCCAGTCGTGGTTGCCGGGCGTGGTGGCGTCCACCCCAACCTCGTCCATGAGTCGTGCGATGCTCTCGCCCTTGGCCACGGTGGCAAACGACTGCCCGTGGAACGTGTCGCCCGCGTCGAGCAGCAGGTGGGGTTTCTGTTGGTCCTTGAGCGCCTTGAGGGCGGAGAACCCGATGGCCTTGTTGTAGCTGTCGTCCTTGTAGTAGCCGTGGATGTCGTTGATGTGCATGAAGTG
>CADCPM010000023.1 GCA_902803315.1 uncultured Coriobacteriaceae bacterium | reverse complement strand
CCAATCGTTCCAATTCAGCGACGCCGGTCTGTTCGATGGCTTTACCGGACTCGCGGTGTTTGCCTCTGCCTGTGCGGCGGTGTGGCCCGACGAGCACATTCGCGAACGGACGGACGCACTCCTTCGGGAGGCGGTCAACGAGATACGGGGCCTGTGCAGCTTCATGGACAGGCACATGGACAACCCCGAATTCGTCGTCCCCGTTGGGGAAGGCGCCGGCTTTGGAGGAATCCTAACTGGCATCGCACTTATGCGGCGCTATGCACCGAGCGAGACGCTGGATGCCCTCTGCGAGCAGGTTCTGGCCCTTCTGCAAAGGACGGAGTTTTTAGGCTGCACTATGGCCGACCGCATTGGCGGCCTGGCAGGACTTGTTGCCACCTTGTGCAGGTTCGAGGAATACCGTGGCCAGACTACAACAATTCGTAATGCGGCCGACCGCATCCTCGAGCTCAAGACGTTCGCCTACAAGGATCACGTCCTCTGGAAGACCATGTTCGATGTCCCCCGTGCGCTCAGCGGTGCCGGGCACGGAATGGCGGGGATTGCCGAGGCTCTTGTCGCAGCGGCCGACGTTCTGGACGACGACCGATACCTCCCCGCCGCTGCCGAGGCGCTGGATTACGAGATCGACGCCTATCGACGCTATGAGAAGAAGTTCTGCACATGGGCCGACCTGCGGGACTTCCCGCCGGTGAAGTACATGCACGGCTATTGCGCGGGGGCGCCCGGCACGGGAATCGTGGCCAACCGAATCTTGGAAGAGGAACGCGGCGACGCGAGGGCGCAGACCATCGCTCGCATGGTTCGACAGAGCGTTGACTCGCTTCCCCTGATGCCCTTTGACCACCTGTGCTGCGGGAACTCAGCCATCGCGGAGTACTATCTTTCCACAGGCGATCGTGAGGCTGCCGGCAGGGTCCTTGGAGCCATAATCGGGCATGGCTCTCACGAGGGCAAGCGTTTGGACCCTCTTTCGAACGTGAGCTGCAACTCGGTCGCCACGCTCTTCAATGGGATCGGCGGCATTGGCTATGAGCTGTTGCGCTATGCGTATCCAAACACGATACTCTCCGTTCTGTGACGAGGTGGACGGCCATGTACTACCGCATAACAGACCATGTGGCGCTGCGAAGATGGTCGGATACCGGCATCGCGATCTATAGGCGAGGAATCCGCAGGCCGTTTCCCCTGTCGGAAAGGGTTGCCACCGCCATGCTCCTTGCCGATGGCGCACCGTCGCTTCCTCGACATCCTGCGCGAGATATACAGGCGCAACATGGACGTCTTCGCGATCAACACGAACGGCTGGTACATTACGCAGGAACTTCTCGACGAGATGAAGGCCATCGGCTGCACGCCCACGATGAAGATATCCTTTGACGCATAGGCTTCCACGACTGGATCCGCCAGCGCGAGGGTGCGCAAGAGAGCGCCATCGCCTCTATGGAGCTCTGCATCGAGAACGGCCTTCAGGTCGTTTCCAACACGCAGGTAAACCGCAAGAACGTCCATACCATAATGCCGACGGCACGGCTGCTCAACGACATAGGCGTCCGGGGGATGCGGATAATCCGCACGACGGAGGCGCCACGCTGGGAGGAGAACGCCGCGAACTCGTGCCTGGACCTGGATGAGTACTACCAAGCCATGCTCGACTTCGCCGTGGAGTACAGCCGAAGCGGCATGGCGATGGAGGTGGAGACCTGGCAATACATCGGCCTGCTCCCAGGTCAGCGGAGCTATTACCTCAAGCCCGTCAAGTTCGCGAGCGGCGAGCGCCCGAGCAAGAGGTACTGCTGCAACTGCACCCGCACCATGGTCGCAATCACCTCCGAGGGCGAGGTCATGCCCTGCAACCAGATGTCGGGCTACTTCCTCAAGAACGGAATGAGCATGGGCAACGTGCACCAGACGCCCTTGAGGGACCTGCTCGGCGACGGGACGTACGAAAGTGCCGCAAACATGACCGTGCGTGACCTCGGCAACAGCAAGTGCAGGACGTGCGAGCACCTCGGCTACTGCGGCGGGGGATGTCGCGCCCTGGGCCTTCTGTACTCGGGCAGGCAGGACATCTCGGGCCTTACTTGCAAGGACGTTACGAAGTGCCGCTTCTTCGAAGGCGGATGGTACCAGAGGATCGTGCAGGCCTTGTCTGGATGGACGAACCTGAGCGAGATTGGGGCTTAGGGCACGAGGATTCCGTTTCGGGAGATGATTTACCTTCTCCGTCCCATGCGGGGGACAAATATCGGATGTCGTACGCACTCAGTACATGCTCGGTTTCTTCCGTTGTTGCTACTCACGGGCCGGTCAGAATAAGTCCAAACAAACGGTACAATACGCATAGGTAAGATGTTTCGACGGAAATGGTGCCCCATGAGCATGGTCGGCAAACCCTCTAGGATGACGGCGTTCGACGCGCTTTATTCGATTGCCGCAGAAGACGGCAGGGGCGAAGCGCTGTTCGGGAACAGCTTCGACCTCGCGAGGATCGCCTACGAGCGCATGCTCATTGG
The DNA here is from genome assembly GCA_902803315.1 of uncultured Coriobacteriaceae bacterium. Taxonomy (GTDB): domain Bacteria; phylum Actinomycetota; class Coriobacteriia; order Coriobacteriales; family Atopobiaceae; genus RUG440. The sequence continues at coordinate 78,881 of CADCPM010000023.1, read as the reverse complement.
CAACGGCTATCCAGAGGCCTACCTTGAGTTTCCCCTCCTGGGATCACCGGGATTCGATTTGCTTGCGGTCCACAATACCGTGCGGCCCGGGTCTCGGTTCGCTTCGGGAGCGGGTTTTGGCTACCAAGCGACGTTCGACTGGTTTTCGGGCGTCTGCGATATAGACAGCAACGTGAGCTGCGGAATCGAGCTCGACACATCGGTTGGCGAAACGGAACGGGCGGGCGTGTACCTGCAGTTTCGCAAACACTCCGATTTGATTGGTCCGTTCCTGGATTCCATTGGCGAGGGTAGCCGTACGGAAAGCTTCCTAACCGTGGCCGGTCGCATGTTAGAAGGCTGGCCCGCTGCCTATGTGGGCCTCTTTCCCGGTCGAGCGGGCACGCCGCTGCGCATTGGTGGGTATATGGGACACCACATGCAAACGGCATGCGCTAGCGATCCCGCGCTTCTTGCCGCTCAATTCGACCAGATTGGCTTTACCGCATACGACGGCGAGATGCTCTTGCGGTGCAGCACGTTCATGTCTCTTGCGCCGTCCATTGACTTCCAATTCGACATCATGCCCGACGGGACGCTGGGCGAGGTGTTCGGCCTGTCGCTTTCGTTCAACGAAACGACGCCTCGCCAGGCCCATGCTTGCATGGAGAGTGGTTACGGCGCCCAGATATGCGGAACCCTGCAAGAATGGGGACTGGCAGACGAGCGCTGGAGGCTCATCGCCGGCGCGACATTTGGCAGGCATGTTCCATTTTACCGGGATGACGGGTCCCAAGGCAGGTTCGCGCTTGGCTGCATGTTCAATTACGCAAAAGTCAAGTTTGCCGACGCCTTGGCGCAACCGGCAAAGTTCTACCTACGAATGTTCGCGGGTGAGGTGGAAGTATGAGCGCCAATGCAACGATGCTATACAAGACCCTGTACAACCTTGCCTCCAAGGACGCAGAACGCGATCTGTTCGGGACGAACGCCCGGCTCGCGCAGGAGGCTTTCCAACGCGCTACGTGGGACACGTCGGTACCCACCATTTGGTTCGAGATTCCGCTCTCTGGACCGCCCCGCTTCGATTTGCACGTTGCGCATGGCAACGTGCAAATACACGAGCGTTCCCCCTTTTCGCCGGATGCCATGGATAGGCATGGTGAGCTGCTCAATTGGTATGCGTCCCAGCCTCGCGAGGGCGGCGGGCTCGCGCTTGCCTACGACGTGGGAGACGGTCGCATCGAGGCTCCTGCCGTACACGTAAACGTGAACGCTGCCAAAGCCTTCGACGTCGAGGGGTTCTTCCTCCACGCCGGCAGACCGGAGGCAACGGCCCTCTATCGCAACTTTGCACGGCGGCTTCCGCAGGGCTGGCACATATGGTACTTCGGTGTGCATCCAGGCAGGTCGGGTGCTCCCATACGAGTCGACTGCTTCGTAAACAAGAGCGTAAAACGCGCGTATGCCGTCGAACCGGCAGCGTTCGAGAAGGATCTCCAAAGGGTTGGCTTCTCCGTCGATGGCTCAATGACGCGATGCGTCGGAGCCGAGGTGGCTGCATCCCCCTTTGGCATGGAGCTTCAGTTCGACATACTCTCCGACGGAGCGCTCGGGCAAACCATGGGCGTCTCCGCCCAGTTTCCTCTTTCAGCCGTAAGCACGGCACGCCCGCTTTGGGAACCCACTGGCGGAGCAGCGCAGCTCATGGAATTCGCCGTGCGCTCACAAGTCGCCGATGCCCGATGGCGACGCATCCGGGACACCATGTTCTCGACGGCGGTGCAAAACGGCAACATCTTGCAAGCACTTTACTGCATCCCTATGTTTGTGAAGCTTCGAGTGCGCGCCAACAGGCTCCTCGACGCGAAGGTTTACCTGCAAGCGGGTGCGGTCGATTTATAGGTTGCTGTTCACACCCCACGCCCGCGTCCGGCCCGCGAGCGGCGACTCACGAAGTGAGCGAGCGAAGCGAGCGCGGAGCCGCATGCGGGGAGAACGCGAGCGTGAGGTGTGAACAGCAACATTTATAGCCATATTGCGGAACAGCATTTCGATTTGGGACGATTCGCGTGCTATAGCATACTAGAATAGTAAGAGGTCGTTGTAAAAAGCGACCGCGAGGACAAACGGACCGAAAGAAGGTACGGTATGGCTAGTTTCAACGAATTGACCCCAGAGCAGATGGATAAGGCAAGAGCATGCAAGGACTCCGACGAATTGGTCGCACTCGCCAAGTCCGAGGGCGTCGAACTCACCGATGACCAGCTCGATGCCATCGCGGGCGGCTCGTGGTACGACTGCATGAACGAAACGTGGTAACGCGCGTTTTGCAGTGGGAAGAGGGAGCCATGGCCAGGCGCACGCTTATGCAGCGCAACCGGGAGCTGGTCGACTTCGAGGTCGATTCGTTAACGGGCGAGGCCCACATCATCGATGTGGCGAGTGGCGACCTGGCCACCTCTTTGGGTGCGGCACGGGAAAACAGAGATCAGGTCCTAACGGCGCTCATAGCCAGGCGCGTCCTATCGCCCCAGCGCAAAGACGAGGACGACATCCTTGCGGCCTTTGGAGCGAAGTCGCCCGTTGACCTTGCCCTCATGGGGCATGGCCTCTCCCTTGCCGATCAGTTTTGGTATCGCATCCCTGGGTCCTCCGAACGCTGGGAAGACGTGAACTTCTTCGACAACGGATGGGACCAAGGCTTTGGCGCGGCGGTCCTTCTGGGCGATTACGCCCGCCTAGCAACCTGCTCTCCCGACGCCCCCGAAGTCACGACGCCTGGTCACGCCGTCAAAGCGTGGGAGCGCAACAAGAATGGCATCTACCTTGTTAAAGCGGCTGAACACCCCGATGGCGTAGAGCTCGTGGGGGCCAAGTTGGGGTCCGATCTGTGTTCGCTGCTCTTCGGTGACGACTGCTACGTTCCCCTGGATGTGGTGGAGCGCTATGGAAGGACCTGCTCAATAAGCCCGCTCATGCTGGGTGGCGATGAGGAGCTTGCCGACGGGAACCGACTCTGTGCGATGGCGAACATGTGGGAGAGCTCCACCTTGGGCAGAGGGGGTATCACGACGAAGGCATGCGACGCCCTCATCGATGTCCTTGCGGCCATCGGAGTATCGGATGCCTCGGCGCACGTGGCCAGGAGGGCGTGCTTCTCTTGCCTTGCGCTGCTTATGGACTTCAACCCAGGAAACGTTGGTACCATACGCAGAATCGATTCGAAAGCGTGGCGTGTGGCACCCATCTTTGATTACGACGGTGCTTTTGGCGTCCCGCTCAATGGCGTCACGATTTCACAGGTATGCGAGAACCCTCTGCTCGCCGAGCTGTTCTGCGCCCATCGCTTCTCCTTCCTCAAACCATCTTGGGACTGGTCTTGGTGCGATTTGCGAGCACTCGACGGCTTCGAGAACGTCATCATGGAGGCATACGCTTCCTGCCGGAGCCTACCGCCAGTCTTTGCGGAGCTCATTGCCCATCTGTTCGTTACGCAACGCGATTACGTGAACAAGGTCGTGTCGAGCGCCACGCTACGGACCGTCTAGCATCTAGGGGTAGCCATACGCACCCCAAACGCATCATATGCTTCCTAACGTCCCCCTAGCACGGGCGGTCTGAGGGGGACGGTTCCCTTGACACACTAAGTCAGGTAGCGCTCCTTTATGCGCCCGAACACGCGTGGCCAAGAGTGCGCGATGGGGACGAGGAACGCCACGGTCCCGATCGCGCTTGCCACGTTGGTGGCGAGGCCAGCCGCATAGGTTGCAAGCGCACCGGCGGCGCCTGCGCTTGACGCGAACCCCACGATCGTCCAAGTGTCCAGAATAAAGCCATACAGGAGCGCCATCGCCGCACCGAATGCGGCAATCGACCATCGTCGCGACAACCGCCCATGGCTTCCCATAACGCCGGCGAGGTAGCCCGCGAGCCCCATCGAGAACATCTGCCAGGGCGTCCAGGGCCCTTGGCCAAAGAATATGTTCGACACGAGCATGGCAAGCGCCCCGATCATAAAGCCGTCCTCGCGCCCGAAGCACAGGCCTCCCATAACGACGATGGCAATGATGGGCTTGATGGCCGGCACGGGCGCGAAAACAAGGCGGCCCGCCACAGCCAGCGCGGTTAGGACCACGATGGGCATAAGATCGCGGGCACGTCTGCGCGACTTCTCGAAGCCCACGAAAAATGGTACGAGGGCAGCGCACGCGCATACGCTCGTAACCAGTGCGGCGCCGGGCAGCTTGAGCCATGCCCAGAGCAGCATGATGGCAGGCAGCGCCACAAGCACCACAGGCTGGGCGATTCGCATGACTCGCGCAAGCCTACCCATCGTGCGCACCTTCTCCCAACCCCAACGAGACTGCCACATCGGTCGTCGTCACGCACCCATCCAGCATGCCGCGTGCTATGCGTGCCGTAGGCGTGGAGTAGAACAGGTTGTCCAAGAAGAAGCCGTGCGCGTCCTGGGTGCAGGCAACCTCGTGACCAAAGAGCATGGAGCATGTGTGTGCGACCTCCGACACGAACTCAAGGTCGTGCGTCGTAAGAAGCACGGCCTTGCCCTCGCGCAGCGCCAAGTCGGCAAGAATGGCTCCCACCTGGGCTTTCGCGGGTGCGTCGAGGCCCTTGGTGGGCTCGTCGAGCAGGAGCACGTCGGGTTTGAGCAGCAAGATCTTGGCGAGGGCGGCCTTTTGCGTCTCGCCACCCGACAAGTCATAAGGATGCCGATCGCCCAGCCGTTCCAGGCCAAAGCGCTCGAGCATATTGTGAACGTCGCTCAGCGTATATCCGCCCAGATCGCTCCATTCTAGGAGGTCGTCAACAAGGCGGTCACGCACGAACAGCGCCTTGGGGTTTTGCGTCATGAGCGCCACATGCAGGTTGCGCGCCTTAACGATGCGCCCGCGTTCGGGCCGGCGGACGCCGGCGAGCGCACAGAGAAGCGTGGACTTTCCGCTGCCGTTGCCGCCCACGAGCGCGGCGACCCGGCCTGCATGCAGGTTGAAGTCAACGCCACGCAGCACGAACGGCATCTCCCTAGCGTAGCGAAACCAGACGTCCTTGGCGCGCAGCACCACGTCACCCGAAGGAATCGTGCGCCCCATCGGAAGAGGCTCAGCATCAAGCCCGCCTTGCGCACCAACCGTGGCAAGCGCACTGGCCAAATACGCCCGGCCTTCCCGGACGGTAACAGGGTACGAGGCATGCTCCCCTGGGCCCCTTCCAGCGCGCTCGAGCAGTATGCTCATGCGCGTTGCCGCGGGCAAGGCCGCATACAACCCCTCGCCGTCCTTCTTGAGCATGCGAACGAAGCCATCGCGATCGCCATCGTAGGCCAGCGTGCCGCCCCTCTCCAAAAAGAGGACGCGGTCTGCGAAGGGCAGCACGTCCTCGAGCCGATGCTCGGTAATCAGCACCGTTATGCCAAGCTCCGCGTTCACGCGCTCGAGCACGTCGAAGAAGCCCTTTGCGGCAATGGGGTCGAGCTGCGAGGTTGGTTCGTCAAGCACGAGGACGGCCGGCTGCATGACCACGACTGCCGCCAGGTTGAGCAGCTGCTTCTGTCCGCCCGACAGGTCGGCGGTCCTTCGGTCGAACCAGCCGCCAATGCCAAAGAAATGAGCGGTCTCGGCCACGCGACGACGCATCGTCTGCGTGTCCATGCCAATGCTTTCCAGACCGAAGGCCAATTCATGCCAAACGGTGTCGGTGACTATCTGGTTCTCGGGATCTTGCATCACGAACCCAACGCGCGTGGCTGACTCTACGGGACTCAGGAGGTACGGGTCGTCACCGAGCACGCGAACCGTTCCCTTCGAAGCACCAGCCACGACGAGCTCGGGCTTGAGCGCGCGCAGCAGCGTCGACTTGCCCGATCCCGACGCACCGCAAAGCACCGTGAACGAGCCGCTTTCCAGCCCAAACGTTATGTCGCGAAGCGCATCCTCGCCCACAGACCCGTACGAGAACGCGTAGTCGCGCATCTCAAGCGCATACTCGGACATCTTGTATGACCCTCCCTTCTCATTCGCGCCCATGGGCACCAACTCGCGTACAAGACTGCTTGCCATACGAGCTGCCGCGCCATGGCACCCTCAACCGCTCGAGCTCCACCCAAAACGGCGTGCCCAGCATGAGGGCATACGTCGCATAGCCCCACGACGGCTCGACGGCCGCCACGCGAGGATAGTACGTAAACGCTCCCGCGTCGGCAACGAGCAGCACCGCGTTAGCGGCGATAAGTACGACGAGCACGCCCATAACCACGCACTCGCGTGCGTGCCACCTAAACCGCGCATAGGACGTACGTATCGTCGCGCCGTATCCGCGCGCGCTCATGGAATCGGCCGTCTGGATGGAGTCCTCCATGCCCAGGCCAACAAGTACCGTCGCCATGCGCACGCCTCGACGCAGCATGCCCCTCTTGGACCGGTCGTAGCCTCCAATAAGGGCCTCCTGCGAGTCGTGAACGCTACGTCCCCGACTCACCATCCGCGGAATCCAGCGCGAGACCATGGTTACCATGAGCGAGACGGTAGGCAGCCTACGCCCAAACAGGTAGGTGAACTTGTCTTCGGTCATAACCTCGTTGTAGCAGGCAAACCAGAGCAGCACCGCAGCCAGCATCCCACCCATTGCCACGCCATAGCACAAGCCCTCTGCGCAAACGGAAAACGGACCCCACTGCCACAGAACCGTGGCTCCAGCGGCGTTGAACAGCGAGTTGAGCAGGCCAACGAACACCACCAGGGGAACGCACATGCCCATCGTACGCAAGAAAGGGCGCCAACCCCGCAGGTAAACGAGGTATGCGCCCGACATGGAGCAGGACAGCGCGACGTAGGCCGGATGTTGGGTGCTAAACCCAAAGCCAATTGCGGCAAGGAAGAACAGCATGCAGACCGCGGGGTGATATGTCGCGAAGAGTCCTTTTGCCATAACGAGCCCGAGCTCCTACTGAATTTTTGTGTAGTCGGCGGTAAAGGTCCACACGACCACGTCGCCGTTGGCAATCTGCACGTTGCCGGCATCCGTATTGGGCGCCACGCCGTTAACGGTAAACAGCCAGCCGGCGTTGGGAGAGGTCGTGGAGGCAACCACGTCGTCGATGCCGTCTACGTACACGCTTCCGGACGAATTGTTAACCTTCAACTTGAGGCCCGTGTCGATGAGCGCCGCATACACCGTTGTACCCTGCTTACCCGAGACGGTGCTATCGTAGAGCATGCTCTTGTTGGCTGCCGTGGCATCGACCTTGAGTGTATAGGTGACCTCTTGCGCGTCGGACGCGGCTGCGGCACTCGACGCCTTGCCGGAATCCGCTGCCGACTGGGCGGCCTGTTGACCGCAGCCGGAGACCCCGAGCATAAGCGAGAAGAGCAAAGCGACAACAATACATACCCTGGACGTGCGACTCATGATGCCTCCAATTTGGGTTTGGGCCTTTTAGTTACGAACTACCAGTATAGCCGCCATCGGAATTACGCCCATTCGTCAAAGAACTGACAAGGGGACAGGTCACTTGTCAGCTTTTTAGCAACCGGCGCGTATAGGGATGGTGGGGGCGGGCAAGCACCTCCGACGCCGCGCCCTCCTCCACGATGCGCCCCTCGCTCATAACCAACACGCGATTGCAAAAGCCTTGCACCAGGGCCAGATCGTGACAGATGAAGAGCATCGCAAGGCCGCGCTCGCGCTGTATGCGCTCGAGCAGGCGCACGATCTGCGCCTGCACCGTTACGTCGAGCGCGCTGGTGGCCTCGTCGCACACCACCAGCAGCGCATCGGGCGCGAGTGCCCTTGCGATTGCCGCGCGCTGGCATTGGCCGCCCGACACCTCGCGCGGATAGCGATCGGCCATGCTGGCGGAAAGCCCGCATTGCTCCAGGAGCTCGCATGCCCGAGCCCTTGCCGCGGGCTTGTCCATGCCCAGGTTGCGCAGGCTTTCGGCAACGCCCTCCCCCAGCGTACGCCGCGGGTCAAACGACGATACGGGATTTTGGAACACCATCTGCACGTCCTTGGTTATGGCTCGCAACTCCGCGCCACGCACGTGCGTCACGTCACGGCCGCAAAGGACTACCTTGCCCGACGTTGGCTCAACGAGTCGCGTTACCATCTGCGCGATGGTCGACTTGCCGCTGCCCGAACCACCCACCAGACCAACGCATTCGCCCGCATCCACGCAAAAGCTCACGCCGTCGACTGCCACAACGTCCGCGCGTCCCTTGCGCTCAAAGCGCTTGACAAGGTCTGTGACCTCGAGCACTGGCTCCAATGCAAAGCACCCCTCTCCTTGCTCCCAATCGGCCCCAACGCCGTAGTGCAAACTCAGCGTTACACACACCCAGCAGCAAGCCGCGGTGTTGCGGCTATGAGCTCGCGCGTATAGGCTGCCGCCGGCGTCTGGAGCACCTGTTGCGCAGGACCGAACTCCTCCACGGTCCCGCCCCGAAGCACGAGCACGTGGTCTGCGATCGCCTCCACCACGGCCATGTTGTGAGTCACCAGCACGATGGTGGTTCCCAGCTCGCGATTAACGCGTGCAAGCAGCCTTACCACCTGGGCCTGGGCGATTACGTCGAGCGCGCTCGTGGGCTCGTCCGCAAAGAGCACGCGCGGCTCACCGAGAAGAGCGATCGCAATGCCTACGCGCTGGCCCATGCCTCCCGAGAGCTCGAACGGATAGCTAGCGAGCACGCGTTCCGGATCGTCCAAGCCAAGCCGTTCGAACATCTCCAGCGCAAGGCGATCGCACTCCTTGCGCGATACCTTGCGATGCGCGTTCATCCCCTCGAATACCTGGTCGCCAATTCTACGAATGGGAGCCAGCGAGGCCAGGCAGTCCTGGAACACGAGCGCCAAATCCGTTCCGCACAGCTGCCGCATGCGTCGCGCAGGCAGGTCAGGCAGCGACTCTCCCCCATACCAAATGTCGCCGCGGGTCACGCAGCCATGTCTCCCGAGCTGGCCCATGGCAGCGCGCACGAGCGTAGACTTGCCGCTGCCCGATTCGCCCACGATGCACACGACCTCGCCCTCCATAACCGGAAGCGACACGTCGTGCACAACGGGGGTCCCGTCAAAGGACACCTCCACATGGTCGAATTCGAGCAGCGGCCTTGTCATCCTATCCTCCCTCGGCATCTCCGCGCGGCGCCGTCGCCGCGCCAAGCGCTAAGCCATCTTTACCCTTACACGTCCAAGTCCGCGGTGATCTCGTAGTAGTCACACGGATGTGCAGCCATACCTGCTACGTTGGCCTGGCTCACGATACCCATCTGGAGGAACGACGCAAAGAAGTAGCCGTGGTCGTCCAGGATGGTTTGGCTCATCTGCGTGGCCAGCTTGGCGCGCGTGTTGGGGTCGAACTCCTTGTGGAGCTGGGCATACAGCTCGTCGAGCTTCTGGCTGCGATAGGCACCAAAGTTCTTGGTGGATTCGGAGAGGCACGTGGAGCTAAAGAAGTACTCGGGATCACCGGTAGGCGCGGTCGTAAGAGCGCTCACGTACACGTCCCAGGCGTTCGCATCCTTGCGAATCTCGGCGTGATTGGCCGTGCTGTTTACCTGCACATCCACGCCGATCTCCTTGAGGCTTGCCTGCGCGGCCTCGGCAAGCAGCGGAAGTTCCAGACGGCCGGGATACGTGAGCCAACGCACCGTGAGCTTTTGGCCGCCCTTCTCGCGGATTCCATCTCCGTCGCCATCCACCCAGCCGCTCTCCTCAAGTAGCTTGGCGGCTGCCTTGGGATCGTAGGCCTCGGTCGTCACGGTATTGTCGCCAAACTTCAAAGTGGCAGGGAACGGACCCTTGGCAGGCTGACCACGACCGTTGAGAAGCGTCTTCACGAAGCCTTCCTTGTCTATGCCCATGGCGATGGCCTTGCGTACCGCCTCGTCGGTCATCACGGGCGAGGCGTAGTTTGCCTGGCCAAAGAACACGCGGCTCGTAAAGCAGTCGGACACGTGGTAGGCATCGTTGTTGAACAGCTGGTAGCTCGAATACGCAAGGCCGTAGGTCGCGTTGACCTCGCCGGACTGCAAGGCGCTCTGCAGTGCGTCGGTATCCGAGAACGTGCGCACGATCACCGTATCCACCTTGGGCTTGCCACCCCAATAGCCCTCGTTCTTGTGCAGCGTGATCTCCGTGTCCGTTACGGTCTCGGCCACGTAGGGCCCGGTGCCCGCCACGTTGCCCTCGGGAGTCACGCCCGCCTTCATGTCGATAATGGCTCCGTACGGATCGCACAGGTAGTTGATGAGGGCGGGGCACGGCTCGGCCGTCTGGATGGTAATGGTGTTGCCCTCAGCCGTAATGTTCGCGATCTTCATGTCGGACGGAGCGCGGTCGTGCTTTGCAACCAGGTCGTCCAGGCACTCCTTCACCGCCGCGCCGTCCATCACGCGACCGCTCGAGAACTTTACGTCGTCACGCAGCACGATCTTTACGTGGGTGTCGTCCAAGAACTCATAGCTCGTGGCCAGCCACGGCTCCGCCTCCATGGCGTCGCTAAACCTAAACAGGGTCTCCCCCACGCCGTAGCGCACGGCGGACCAGCCGGAATAGGCGCTGTGGGGATTGAGGCCGACGTCGTCCATCTGCGGTCCGTATCCCGTCGTGCCATATACGAGCCTCTTCTCGCCCGATGCGGCACCTGCGGCTCCTCCCTGGCCCGCCTGCTGCGATCCCCCGCAGCCCGCCAACGCCACCGCCAACATTGCGGCAAGCGCCACCGCCATGAGTGCGAACCCGTTTCGCTTCCATTTGATGCTCTTCATGCTTCCTCGCTTTCGTCTTTGTCTTTTCTCCTGCCTCGCTGCTCTGGGTCCATGTAGTCACGAACCGTATCGCCAAGCAGGTTGAACACCATAACGGTAATGAAGATGGCAATGCCCGGGGCAATGATGGTCCACGGGGCCGTTTGCAGGAGGCTGCGGTTCTCGCTCATCATCGAGCCCCACTCGGCTACGGGCGGCTGAGCTCCCAGACCCAAGAATGACAAGCCCGCGAGCTCCATCATCATCGTGCCGATGTCGAGCATCGCGGTAACCAACAGCGGACCCGCGATGTTGGGCAATATGTGAGAGAAGACAAGCTGCGCCGTGGAGCAGCCTGCAAGTCGCGCGGCGGCAAGATACGGCTCGCCCTTTTGCGCGAGCGTAAGTCCGCGGGCAATGCGCGCGTATTTGGGCCAGCCTATGGCTGCGAGCGCAAGCACGGCGTTTATCATGCCGCCACCGAGCACTCCTGCTATGGCCAGCGCGAACACCAGTCCCGGAAACGCCAGGAACACGTCGGACGTCCGCATGAGCACCACGTCGAGCTTGCCGCCCTTCCATCCGCACACCACACCGACAGCGGTGCCAAGCACGGCGACCATGACAACGAGCAAGAGCGTAAAGAAGACCGACGACTGGGACCCCACGATTATGCGCGACAAAAGATCGCGACCGTAGCGGTCGGTACCGGCCAGATGCGCAGAGCTCGGGGCCTCCAACGCATGGGAAAGGTCTTGTGCGTATGGGTCGTACGGACACAACAGCGGTGCCAACACCGCCACGGCCAGCACTGCCACAGCCAGCATGGCAAACACCGCGAGCTTGGCCCCCGTGTGGTTGCGACGAACCCGTTGCGTTCGCACGGTAATATGGCCATCGCACGTCGTTCCTCCCGGCATCAGTCGTCGCCTCCCAGTCGCACGCGGGGGTCGAGATAGTGATACAGAAGGTCAGCCACCAGGTTTACCATCACGTAGATAATTGCCATCCATACCACGTATGCCTGGATCATGGGATAGTCACGCATAACGATTGAGTCCACCGCGAGCTTGCCCACCCCATCCCACTGAAAGATCGTCTCGACGATGGCCGTGCCTCCCAAAAGGTCGCCGATCGACAGCGCGAGCAACGTTACCAGCATGATCATGACGCTCTTGAGGACGCTTCTGGTAAGGATGCGGCCCTCGCTCACGCCACGGGCACGGGCCCCCGCCACATAGGGCTTGCCAAGCTCGTCGAGCACGGTCGCCCTTATCTGGCGCGTGTACTTTGACGCCATGGCAATGGCGAGCGTCGCCGTGGGCAGAACGAGTCCCGTCCACGAGATGGCCGCGATGCCCGTCTTCCCGATGTTTGCCGATATTGAGGGTAGCCACCCCAACGTGATGGCGAAGACGAAGATGAGGAGCAGCGCGACGAAGAAGTTGGGCAGCGAGTTGCCCACAAAGCTCAGCACGCGAATGAGGTAGTCAACGAACTTGTTTTGCCTGGTTGCGGCAACGATCCCCAGCGGTACCGCCACCACGACCGTGGCGATTACGGAAGTAAGCGTAAGCAGGATGGTCGCGGGCAGCTTTGAAACGAACGTTTGGAACACGTCTTTGCCCGTTACGTAGCTCGTGCCCATGCTTCCCGTTACGAGTCCCCTGAACCAGCTGAGATACTGCACCATAAAGGGCTGGTCGAGGCCGAGCTCGTGCTTCTTTGCGTCAATGACCTCCTGCGTCACCGCCACGCCTTGGTTCTCGAGCAGCGCCGTCACCGCGTCGCCACCCGCAAGGTACATCATGCCAAACGACAGCAGCGTAATGCCTATGAGTATGGGAATGAGCTGCAGGAGCCGTCGAATCACGTAGCGACGCATGGCGGTGTCCCTTCGCGCGCCCTACTTGCGGGCCTCGATCATGAACAGGGGCGACGAGCCGTAGTAGGCCTGCTCGTCCGCAGACCAGAGATCCTGCCACGCCTGCTCGTTGACGCTTACGCGCGTCGCACCAAGACGCTCGAGCACCTGGATGTCCCATTGCGGGCGCACGACGGAGGTGAGCGGCAACTCGGCGGCAATGAGCTCGCAGCGTCGTTCCTCGTCGTCGGTGGCGCGCGAGCCCTTGTCATAGACCTGCGCGTTGGCCTGATCGCTCCTTCGCGCAGCGTCTACGTCGTCGTCCACCAAATAGCGATACCAGTTTGCGTCGAACACGAGGAGCTTGCCGCCTGGGCGCAACACGCGAAGCCACTCGGCATACGCAGCTTCGGGATCGCGCATGAGCCACGTGAGGTTGCGAGAGACCGCCACGTCGAAGGATTCGCTCGCAAACGGAAGGTCCGCGGCATCGCATTGGTGGAAGGCGATGCTGGCACCTGGCACCGCTTGCGCGGCATTCGCACGCGCACGCTCGAGCATTTTTGCGCTCATGTCCACCGCATCCACCGCACAGCCCTCGTCGGCAAGAAGGATGCTAAAGAAGCCCGGGCCGCAACCCAAGTCGAGCGCACGCATGGTGCGACCTTCCCTTGCGACGGCATCGCACGTGCTCTCTATCGCATGTGCCAACACACGCTGCCAAGTGCATCGACCATATCCGGCCAGCTCGCTTTGGATGCCATTGGAGTACGTTTGGGCGCGGTTGTCCCAATACTCACCAATGGCTGCTCCCAGTTCGTCGCGGACTTGTGCAATTGTCATCGTGCCGCCTCTCGAGTATTACTCTTTGCAAATTCGTAACACCAGTATACGACATTTGGTACGGACGCGACCCTAAATAGGGGACTGTCCCCTATTTTGGGTCCCCTTTTTGCATGCTTTTATCAACGAGCAAAACATGGGATAATGGAAACCAAACGTTGCGAAAAAAGGTCCAAGATGCGAACAGCAAACAAGCGACATATGATTATTGCGGTAAACATTGCCGTCATGCTTGGAATCATAGGCTTCGTTTTGCTGTACGCGCGAAGGGTGGCCGACGAGTCGATTACCGCCGAGGTGAACCAGTTCGAGACGGCGACCGTCACCATGGAGCAGGTGACGGCCAACTACCTCGAAGGCGAGCAGAGCATCTGCGACGTATGGGCACGCTACATCAACAGCAAGCCTCTTACCATCGACGAGGCGATATCGTTCGTCAGGTCTTCTCACGTGTCTCCCGATTCCTCCGCACACATCGTCTTTACGGATGACGGCTCGCTTGAGGGACTCTCGACGCGACCCAAAACGGGTACCGACGATGACTATGCCGTGTCGTACAGGGCAATCGGCCTTCCCATACGACCAGACAAGCTGGACGAGCAGGATGGCGCCATCAATATCTCGCGGTCGTACACCAACCCCATGAACGGCATACAGTCGCTGTCGTTTTGCAGCAAGGTCTCGCTTGTGGATTCCAACGACGGGACAAAGCGGCGCGAAGCAGTTCTTTTACGCGTCATCCCCACGGAAAAGCTTCAGGAAAAATGGGTGTTCCCCATCGATCGGTACAAGGACGCCGAGGTATCGCTCATCGACAGCGACGGCAACTACATCATCAAGGGCCACGATTACAAGAACAACAACTTCATTGAGTTCTACAAATCGTACAATCAGGTCGACTCGGCCGGGGTGGACGAGCTCAGGACGCGCCTGGCCACGCAGGAAGGGTCCTTCTTCATGACCAACTCGCGTGGTGAGAAGTGCTTGATAGCGTATACGCCAATCAGCGCGAACCAAGGTTGGACCCTTCTGAACTATATCCAGGCGAGCAGCCTGCACCGAAGCACCGTCGACTGGGTTTTGGTCATCGGCGTTACCTGCGCCTTGTTGTTCCTGCTCATCTTCGACATGGTGTTCATGAATTGGTTCAACGTGCGCCTGAACGAGGCCGCAAAGGAGGCCGAGGCAGCGAATCGCGCCAAGAGCAACTTCCTCTCGACCATGTCTCACGACATTCGCACGCCCATGAACGCAATCTTGGGTCTTACGACGATCGCGCAACGCAACGTTGACGACCCAACCGTCGTAAAGGACAGCCTGCGCAAGATCGGGCTCGCGAGCAACCACCTGCTCACGCTCATCAACGACATCCTGGATATCTCCAAGGTGGAAAGCGGCAAGCTCTCCCTTACGCCGGCGGTCTTCTCAATTGCGGAGGTAGCCGAGAACCTCGTCAACATTTCGCAGCCCATGGTCAAAGAGAAGAGCTTGGACTTCCACTTCCACATCAACGACATCGAGCACGAGTATCTCTATGCCGACCAGCTGCGCATCAACCAGGTGTTCATCAACATTTTGTCGAACGCCCTCAAGTATACCGAGGCTCACGGAAGCGTCGCCGTCGACCTGCAGGAGCTTGACTGCGACACGCCAAACATGGTGCACCTCGTCTACCGTGTGGCCGACACGGGCATCGGCATGAGCGAGGAGTTCATGGAGCGCATGTACGAGTCGTTCTCGCGCCAAACCAACAGCCGCGCAAACAAGGTGCAGGGCACGGGACTCGGGCTTGCCATTACCAAGCAGATGGTCGACCTCATGGGAGGCACAATCGAGTGCCGCAGCAAGGAGGACGAGGGAACGACATTTACCATCAATCTCGACGTGCCCATCGCTGAGCGCGAGGACGAGGACATGGCGCTGGAGTCGGTCGACGTGCTGCTCGTTGATGACGACGAGGCCCTTCTCCAAACCGCCCAGCACGCGCTGGGATCGCTCGGCGCACGCGCTGAGGTGGCCTCCTCGGGCGCGCAGGCACTCGAGATGCTGGAAATGCGGAGCGGCAAGCTCGAGGACCACAGTGTCATTATCGTCGACTGGAAGATGCCCCAGATGGACGGCATCGAGGTCGTGCGCCGCATTCGAGCCTTGGACGGAAACCAGGCGCCAAGTGTCCTTGTCTCGGCCTACGACTGGTCCGACATAGAGGAAAGCGCGAAGGAAGCCGGCGCGGACGGGTTCATATCCAAACCGCTGTTCAGGTCCACGTTGTACCGCGCAATCAACGACGCGCTACACGTGACGGCAACGCAGGCGACGCGGGAGGACGACTATTCCGACCTTGCGGGAACGCGCGTACTCGTTGCGGAGGACAACGACATCAATTGGGAGATCATCAACATGCTCCTCGACATGTACGGCATCGAGGCAACACGCGCCGAAGACGGCCAGATTGCGGTAGACTTGATTACGTCGTCGCAGCCCGGAGCCTACGATCTCGTACTCATGGACGTGCAAATGCCTGTTATGAACGGCATTGAGGCCACAAAGGCCATTCGCGCGCTACCCGATGAGCGGATATCGACGATTCCAATCATCGCGACGACGGCAGATGCGTTTTCCGAAGACGTGGCGTTGTGTTTGGACGCCGGCATGGACGGCCATCTTGCCAAACCGCTCGACGTTAAGCTCGTTTTGAAGGAGATCAGAAGGGTAAAGGAGGACAAGCTATGAAGAAGTCCGTCACGCGTTGCCTGTGTGCTCTGTCGATTGTGCTTGTCTTGGTGGCATTGGCGGCTTGCGCCGCACCATCAGGGTCTTCACAAAAGTCGTCGTCACAGGCGAATGATCAGAAGAGCTTCACCCCCGCACTCGACACCAACACGAAGGCCGCCATTTCGGTGGCTGGCAGCTACGACAACTTCGAGGCGCTCGAAGCAGAGTTCGACAAATTCAACGAGTACTACCCCAACGTCCAGCTGAGCTACACCAAGCTCGACGACTACAACAAGGTCGTCTCTACGACTCTAAGTTCCCCGAATGCGCCCGACATCTTTTTTGCGCAAGACTTCATGCTGGAAAACGAAAGCTATGATGAGCTGTTCAAGCATGCCGAGAACCTTTCCGATCCGGCGCTCAACATCGACCTGTCGTGCATTCGTCCGAGCTTGCTCTGCAAAGACAAGGCAGGGGCATGCCCCATGGTCCCGATCTTCTCCAGCACTTCCGGCATCCTTGTGAACGAGGACCTCTTCAAAAAGGAGGGAATCAGCGTACCCACAACCTACGACGAGCTGTTGGCGGCATGCGATGCGTTCAACAGGGCCGGCTACCCCACCCCCATTCTGTGCTACAACGTGCCGTCCTCATACGGCAACCTCGTCGGCGAGCTCATGTACGGCAATGCCGCCAAGCATCCCGAAACGGTTGAGAAGCTCAACTCGCTCGACCCTTCGGCTGGCGAGTACATGAGGCCCGTCCTCCAGAAGGTAAACGACCTTATAGCGCGTAGATGCATTAAGCTCGACGTCTGCAACGAGCTGAAAGACGGCTACAACGCGCTGATCCTGAGGTTCTTCGAAGGCGACATACCAATGGCGCTGAGCTCAGCCGACACGGCGTCGGGCACGGCCAAGCGCGAGAGCCAGTCCGAGGCGTTTGGCGCCCATCCCTTCTCGTACGCCTTCCATCCGTTCACGCTCACCAACGAAGGCGCTTGCCTGCTCGACAAGCCCTCGGTGCAGTTTGCGGTCAACAAGGATGGCAAGAACCTCAATATGGCGAACGAGTTCATGCGGTTTTTGGTAAGCCCGCAGGAACTCAACGACATCGCGCGCGCAAAACGCCTGCTCACGGTTACCCAAGACCTTGCCTACGACGGAATGTACGCACCGTTTAGCAAGGTAGACTCGTCCCGGATTATATCGACCCACGAAGTCGGACTTTCGGACGACGCCACCATCCAATATCGCGTCGCGGCCTATAAGGTCGCAAACGGGGAATCGTCAATCGATGAGGCAGTTGCCGGCTTCGGGACGTACACCCTGGAAAAATCTGACAAGTGACCTGTCCCCTTGTCACGCGCCCACTTCGTGAGTCGCCGCCTGCGGACTGCATCGTGGGCGCGGGGACGCGTACGTCTGCCTTGTTAAATAGCACGATGGCAATGGCCGACATTCTGGGACGTACTTGCGCATGGTACCCTTGAGAAAGGGTTTTACGATTCGCGAGGGGAGAACAGAATGAGCAAGATAGTCGTAATAGGCGCCAACCACGCTGGCACGGCAACAATCAACACCATCCTGGACAACTACGAGGGCAACGAGGTTGTGGCCTTTGACGCAAACTCAAACATCAGCTTCCTCGGGTGCGGCATGGCACTGTGGATCGGCAACCAGATTAGCGGGCCAGACGGGCTCTTCTACCAAACGAAGGAGCAGTTCGAGCAAAAGGGTGCCACCGTGCACATGGAATGCCCAGTGGAGCGCATAGACTTTGACGCAAAGGTTGTCTATGCCAAGGGCAAGGACGGCACCGAGTATGCGGAGCCCTACGACAAGCTCGTTCTGGCAACGGGCTCGCTGCCCATAATCCCGCGCTTCGAGGGCGGAGACCTAGAGAACATCCAGCAGGTCAAGCTCTTCCAAAACGCGCAGGAAGTGGTAGACAAGCTCAAGGATCCCGCCATTAAGACCGTGGCCGTAGTGGGCGCAGGATACATTGGCGTAGAGCTCGCCGAGGCCTTCCAGCGCAACGGACGCCATACGCTGCTGGTGGACATGGCACCCACCTGCATGGCAAACAACTTTGACCCCGAGTTCTGCGAGCGTATGGCCCAAAACCTTGCAAACAACGGAATCGAGTGCCACTTTGGCGAGGGCGTGGACCACTTTGAGGGCACCGATGGCAAGGTCAGCAAGCTCGTAACGGATAAGGGCGCCTACGACGTGGACATGGTGTGCGTGTGCATTGGCTTCAAGCCCAACAACGCCCTGGTCGCCCAAAGCGGCATGGAGCTCTTCGCCAACGGCGCCATCGTGGTTGATCGCCACCAGCAAACGAGCATTCCCGACGTGTATGCCGTCGGCGACTGCGCAACCATATTCAACAACGGTCTGGACGGAGCGCCTGGCTACATAGCGCTGGCGTCCAACGCAGTGCGCTCCGGTATCGTTGCCGGCCACAATATCTGTGGCACGGAGATTCAGACCCCAGGCGTCCAGGGATCCTCGGGCATCTGCATCTTCGACCTCAAGATGGTGTCTACGGGCCTTACCGAGTCTGCCGCAAAGCGCGCGGGCGTGGAGGTGCTTACCACCACGGTTACCGACTGCCAAAAGGCGCCATTCATCGAGCACGACAACCCCGATACCACCATAAAGATCGTGTATGACAAGACCACGCGCGCGATCCTTGGCGCGCAGCTTGCGTCAACGTACGACATGAGCGGCAACATCAACATGTTCAGCCTCGCCGTTGCCAAGAAGGTGACCATAGACGAGCTCGCCCTGCTGGACATCTTCTTCCTGCCGCACTTCAACGCGCCGTACAACTACATGACGGTCGCGGCCCTGCAGGCGGAGTAGGCAAAGACGCTCGGAAAAGCTGACAAGGGGACAGGTCACTTGTCAGCTTTTGGGAACTGTCCCTAGCTGACAAGGGGACAGGTCACTTGTCAGCTTTTTGGTTTACGCCGCGATGTCGCTCTTCGACTTGTTGCCAAACCGCGCGATCACAAACGGGACGATAAACACGATGAAGAACATCTGCAGGAAGCACGTCGTTACGGTTCCCGCAAAGCCGGGAACCGCCGCTTTGATCGTTGGGTTTATCACTAGGCTGATGACGTAGTACCCCAACAACCCACCGCCCAAGCGTAGGAAGCGCTCCTGCATGGTGACGTCAGTCGTAAATTTTACGAAGCGGCGCTCGAGGACCCAGCCCACCATAAACGCGGCCATCCACCCCACTGCCTTGAAGGTGTCATTTGCCATCTTGAGGCCATCCACAAGAATCTTTCCGTTGGCGTCGTAGTCCACGGGATACGGTTTGACCGCCGAGAATATGGCCGCGGCAATCGCAATGACAACCCCAATGACCGCAATCAGCACATCCTTTTCTGGATTCGATTCCAGCCACGCTAAGAGCTTTCCCGTTAGGAACATCACCAGCACGCCCACAATCGCGCCCACCACGATGTCCTGCGGAGTATGAACGCCCAGGAAAATCCTGCTGAATGCCACAAGGCAGAGCATGACCCACATAAGCACCCGAAGCACACGGTTTATGTCGCGCCGGATGGCCAAGCCACCAAACAGCGAGGCCGCATTCATCGCATGCCCGCTAGGAAACGAGTATCCAGTGGCTGTCTCGAAGGCCTTCTGTTCCGGGAGAATCCGTGGGTCGCGAATCCACGGACGATAGGCGCATACCGCCACCTTTAGCACGCCGTTAACGATGCGGTTTCCAGACCAGCCCATAAGCAGGTAGGTTCCGATTTGCTTATTCACGCACCAATAGAGAAGACCCATGAAAATAATGACCACGTCCATTTCGCCAAACCACGTCATCTTAGAGAAGAACGCCGTTAGGCAACTGCCCACACCCTCGCGGAATGTCTGCAGCGCGAGCAGAATATCGATGTCCAAAACAGCTCACCTTCCTCAGACGAAACCCGAGCGACGCTACACTTGCTGGCGGTCGCTCGTAGATAAAACACTTACGACAATTTACGTCAGAACCAGCTGCTCGGAACAACAAATCGGCGACAGCTCCCATTGTGGCAGGGGGACGTTTCTGTCACGCAACAGAAACGTCCCCCGTCACAGGTTAGGCTGAGGACCACCCCCAGCCTAGCCACAGGCACCTATGCGGCGTCATAGCGGAGCGCGCCCTCTTCGAGGTCGAAGACGTTGTAGAAGCCCTTGAGGAAGCCCGACATGCTCAGCATGCCCTCGGCGAAGCAGTTGAAGTGAGCCTCCAACACGGGGCTGTAGTAGCTGTCGGTCGTGCCATCCGGGCAAATGGAGGTGAGGGTAACCTCCTCGATGCGCCCGTCCACGAGCTTTGCGAAGGCATGGCCCGCGAGCTCGCTCTCCTGGTCGGCGCTGTTTATGGCCACGTACTTGCGGTCGGTTAGATCGAAGAACACGCGCTCGTCCACAACGCCCACGCTCGTGCCATCCGAGAAGCTCACGCGCAGGACCTCAGCCTCCTCGTGTACGCGGTAGAAGAACGTGATGGGAGCGCTGGCGAGGGCGCCTGCGTCGAAGTCCCAAACGAGCAGGATGTCGTCGTCGGTCAGCTTGTCGACACGCTTGGAGCTACCGTCGGCAAGGGTAATCTTTGTGTCGGGCGTGAGGCAAGATCCAGAGGGGTCATACGAGGGGTCGTTCCCGCCGGACACCTTGTCCAGGGACTCACCGCTGAGTTCGGTGGCGGTAGCGGTCGGGTTGATGGTCGTCTTGGGGGTGGTGTCGAAGTTAGTGGTTTGGGCATTCATTTTCCTGGTGGCTATGGTCTTCTCCTTTGGTTCGGCTCCTATCAGGTTGTAGATGACTACGCACGAGCGACCCGCCTATCTCAGCAGACGCGCAGTTCGGCCACCCTTCACATAGCAGATACAAACAATAAGACAAGATAAAAAACGAGCCTGACTAAGGGACAGTCCCCAAGTTTGGGTTTTCCCAACCCAAACTTGGGGACTGTCCCTTAGTCAGGCTACGACGTACCCGAAGGAGCGTCCCCCTATGGGCGCAGCTCGCAGACGCGAGCTTCCAGCGGACGCAATGCGCTGGTGGCGGCGGGCTTGTCGTCGTAGGTGTCCATGAGCACCGTGGTCGCATCGGACACCTGGCTGGCAAGCTCTCCCAGAGGCGCCTCCTCATTAGTGAAGTTGCCCATCACCAGCACCTTCTTGCCGTTGAGCTCGCGCACGTAGGCATAGATCTGCTTATGGCCGTGTGCCACTTCCTCGTAACTACCGGCCAGCAGGACGTCATTGCTCCCGCGCAGCTTTGCCATGGCGCGGAAGTAATTAAGCACGCTATTTTCCTGCTCGGACTCACCCGCGGCGTTTTGATTCCGATAATCGTCGTGCACCGGCAGCCAAGTCTTCGGTGCCGTCGTAAAGCCAGCGTTGCTAGAAGCGTCCCACTGCATGGGCGTACGGGCGTTGTCGCGACTGTATCTGTGGACGCATGCAAGTGCCTCTTCCTGCGTATGGCCCTTCGCAAGCGCCGATTCGTACTGGTTATGGCTCGAAGGGTCGTTGTAGTAGTCAATAGACGGCCAGGCAACGTTGGAAAAGCCCAGTTCCTGGCCCTCATACACAAACGGGGTGCCACGCAGACCCAACTGCACGGTAGCCATGCACTTGGCCGCCAGGTCGGTATTGCTGCCCTCGGGGAAGAAGTTGACTACGCAGCGCGGCTGGTCGTGATTCTCGAAGAAGGTCGGACACCAGCCATCAGTTGCGGTGTTTGCCTGGGTGGCCGAAAGGGCGTCCTTGAGCGCCACGAGCTCCCAGTCATGAGCGTCGATCCAACTCGCGTCGTGGCCGTCCAAGTCCATATGGCTAAACTCAAAGACCATGTCAAAGACGCCGTTCTCGCCCACCCAGTCAGGAAGCTCGGAAGCATCGACACCGTTGGCCTCGCCCACCATGAAGCAGTCCGTGCCCGCGACAGTGTTGTTTCGCAGCTCGTGCAGGTAGTCCAAGATACCCTTTGTGTTGGCTGTGGCGTCGTGAATGGGCGCAAGGCCATCGGACTCAGCCTTGCCATCGGGCAGGCCGTCGGGCTTCTTGATGTAGGTCACCGCATCGATGCGGAAACCGCCCGCACCCTTGTTGCGCCAGAAGTTGAAGACGTTGGCAACCTCCTTTCGCACCTCTGGGTTGTCCCAGTTCAAGTCCGGTTGCTCGGGCAGGAAGGTATGCAGGTAGTACTGACCGCGCGCCTCGACGTAGGTCCACGCGCTCCCGCCAAAGATGCCGCGCCAGTTGTTGGGAGCCCCACCGTCCTTCGCGGGATCGCGCCAAATGTACCAGTCGGCCTTGCTGTTGTTTTTGCTGGAGCTTGACTCAACGAACCAGGCGTTCTTGTTGGAGGTATGGTTTACCACCATATCCAGCACAATCTTAATGCCACGGTCGGCAGCCCTTGCCATGAGCTCGTCCATGTCCTCCATGGTGCCGAACGACGGATCAATGTTGTAGTAGTCGGCAACGTCATACCCATTGTCGGCCATCGGCGAAACGAACACCGGCGTAAGCCATATGGCACCGACGCCCAGCTCCTTAAGATAGTCAAGACGACTCGTCACTCCAGCGATGTCACCCGTCTCGGCACCCTTTGAGCTCATGAAGCTCTTTGGATAGGCCTCGTAGACGATAGTCTTCTTCCACCACGGCAGGTCCTCCACAGATGTCGTCGTTTTCGTTGCAGTCGCATCCGCAGTAACGGACGACTGATTCTTGGACCCTGCGGCGCAGCCAACAAGAGTCAGTGCGCTCGCTGCGGATGCCAACAAGAAGCCTCTGCGTGTGACGTTCGTATGCTCGTTCATGGTAAAAGATCTCCGTTCTCATTGCTCTGGCATGGCCATCGTCGCGCCAGCCCGTTACTCAACGACCATTATTCAATCCAAGCCATCTCTTAGCAAGGCAGACTTGCAACAGAGTTGCGCCCACTGGTCCTCATTCGCGAACAACCCAACCACCTATAAGGTATGCTTTGCATATACCAACAGGTTAACCCACGAACCCTTCAGACGAGGGGCTTCCCCATCTCGAATTACGTCGATCCCTGCTGGGTACCCGATGAGCATTTCGTCTGTAACGCATCAATAGCCAAGAACCAGACACTTCTATGTCTTAGCAACAAGGGCGAGCTTGGAGCGCGCACCACCTGTTGCAACACGCGCGACCTGACCCTCCGCAACCATGCGGTCGAGTGCTGTGGTGAGGCGCTTGGGAATGGCTTTGTAGCCCAGGGAGCGCGATAGCTCCGAGAGCGAGAGCGGTCCCGATGCAAGTGCCTCGGCCACACGGTCACGATACTCGGCCTCCTTCTGGCTGAGCGCACGGAGTTGCGGAGCAAACGCGGGATGGACCTCGAGTCGCACCGTCAAGAACCCTCTGTTTTTGTCCATTCTGAACGTCGGTCGCGCGGACCCGTTTGCGTCGAGCGCCGCGAGCGCCTTCGGAAACCCTGTGTTCCTGCCCTCGGAAAGGCCCAGCTCCTTAAGGAAGTCTCCGACCCTCCTGTTGCGGTAGCGGTCACAGCGCAGGTCGAAAGCGTCAATCCTCTCCTGCGTGATGCTGCGGTCGAGACCGGGAAAGCTTGTGATCTCCATCGCCTCCGGGGTAATGCGCACGGTAATGGGCTCTGCAATCTGGTATGAGCGGTGGTAAACGGCGTTGGAGAGCAACTCCTCTACTGCGGCGTACGGGTAGTTCGCCACTACCTCGGCCACTGGCGTGTTGTCGTGTTTGAAGGTGCGCCTTTGGATGACGTGACCACCAATAAAGGAGAGCGCTGACGTGAGCTGATGCTGGATGGGACCCCTGAACACCTGCTCCGTCATCCCGTCGCCTGTTGGATCGGGAAGGTCCACGACCTCGATGCGAGCATAGCGGAAATACGACTCAATGCGTTCGCTGAACATGAGGATGCCCACGTTTCGTGGGCGCAGTCCTTCTGGTGGGCCAGAGACCAGCTGCATGTCGCGCGCGATGTCCACGGTATCCATGCCCTCGGATTGCGCATAGAGGTCGCTCCCCACCTCTCGCAGATGTTCGCGCATAAGAGGGCGGCTGAGGTCTTCGACACATGCGGCTAGGTTTGGCTGGTCGTCGAAGGGAATAGAGGAGGAGATATAGAAGAGTTCCTTCTCCTCGTCCGGGGAGGCTATGACGGTGCTGGAGAACTTTCGGATGTAATAACGCTTGTTGCTCTTATCCTTTGCCTGGACGTCCTTCGGCACCTTGTAAGGACGTCCGTACCCCCCTGGCACCCAAATGACTATGATCCATGCCCCCTGAACCTGAACGGGCTCCACGATGGGTTGGTACAGGGGCTCTATAAGATGGCAGAGATTGTGGAGCTGTTGGAGCGTGGCATCGATTGCGGGCCCGTCGATTCCGCGCGGGGGGAAAACGGGTCGACCGTCCTGCTCATCGACTCCAACGACGACGTATCCCCCGCCTATGTTGTCTATGTCGTTCGCGAATGCGCAGATAGAGTGCATGATCGGATTGGGGTTGAAGCCGCCCTTAAGCTCGATGCGGGTTGACTCCACAACATCGCCATGCAAAAGACGGTCAACCGATATGGGCAGCGCCATAAGGACCTCCTTTGAACGATTTCATATCTCGATATTAGCATCGTCGAATATTCGACGCAATAGTTGTCGAATATTCGACGAATTGGTTGTCGAGACACGAATCTCAACCCAGGAAACCCAAATTCCATAAAATTCAGAAACCTTCATCGCACGAGCCCACGGCCGTAACGTCCCGGCTTGCGCCGCAGCGCCAATACTGGCCAAGCACAAAGCGAACGGTCTACTCAAAGTACGTACAGCGATAGGTAAAGTCCTGGGGGTTGTCGAGCTTCACGCTCAGCAGCTTCTCGCCGGTTGCGAAGTCGATTACGGCCATGTACTCGTTGTCCTTCGTGGCGGCGCCAAAGCTAACGACGTAGAGGCTCCCGTCCACGCGCTGAGCGGAGCCGCAGGCAGTCGAGAACTTGTTGTTGAAGCTGTGGATGTCAACGGTTTCGGCTTTCTTGGCCGATGCGTCAAC
Organism: uncultured Coriobacteriaceae bacterium; assembly: GCA_902803315.1. Classification (GTDB taxonomy): domain Bacteria; phylum Actinomycetota; class Coriobacteriia; order Coriobacteriales; family Atopobiaceae; genus RUG440. Next base: position 53,623 of record CADCPM010000023.1, on the reverse strand, counting down.
CTGCCAGGTAACCACGCGCGAGAGCTGGTTCTTGTTCCCGTTGTCGTACACGGTGACTCTGTTGCCGTCCACGGTAACGTAGTGCTGACAAGAACTCTTTTGGTAGTCGGCAAGGCCAAACTCGTCGGCTCCGCCCGACAGCTTCCACAGTATTTGGTCCTTGTCCTTCGTGCGGTCCAAACAGAGGACGGTACTCAGGTTTCGGAACGAGCACACGAGGTTGCCGTTGTCGTCCAGTCGCATGGCGTTGAAGTGCATGATGTCGGGCGCGTCCGTCTGTTGGTTGGAGTAGTCGTTTGCATCGGGCGTGCCGTCGGTAACCGTAAGGCCATACAGCTCGGGATAGTCGGCACTGCGCCAGTCCCACACCACCTTGCCGTCCTTAACCTCCTGCAAGTACGAGTACACGACCTTCGAGCCGCTCTCGTGGCCCGGCACGTTGTGGACCTCCTCGTGGATGTAGCCCGACAAGATGTAGTGATCGAGGTCAATCATCAAGAAGTCGTGCCCGTCGAGCGGGTCACCTTTGGCTACGACGTCGGATGCCTCAAACTTGATGCGCTTGACCTCGTTGAAGTTCTCGTCCAGAATCACGCGCTCGCCGGGTGCGTAGCCGGTAAGGCCGTAGCTGTCGTAGGCGCCGGTCTGGTCGTGGTAGCTGTAATACGTCTTGCCATCCACGACGTGCTTCTTGAAGTCCCACCAACCCGTGGTAAGACCCTCGGCAGGCTGATCCTCATGCTTGGACCAGACGATGTTTCCCTTTCCGTCGAGCATCGCTATGTCGCGGCTGTACACCCACGAGAGGTAGAAGTTGCCAGGCAAATCCGTCGAGCCCTCTACGTGAATGGCGGGCAGCCCCTTGGCCACAACGGACTCAGATGCGCCCTGCTGCGACGATGAGGGGCTGGTAACCGAGGACTGCGCAGGATTCGTGCTGCAACCAAAGAGAAGGGCCGCGACAAAAAGTGACAAGAACAGTGTGATTGCAGGATTTCGTTTCATGGGACACCTTTGACCGAGGGCGGACGGAAGCACTTTCCTATGACTAGTTTACAATAAGCTGACAAGTGACCTGTCCCCTTGTCAGCTCATCGGAAGCGCGTAAGCGCAAGCGGATTATCCCGCCCTCCCAACAGATTCGACCTCGCATTGCGCTATCCTGCAAGGGCGGAAAACGCGTCGAGCGTCTGCGAGAGACTCGGAGGCCAAGGATGAGGATTTGTCTGTTCGACGGATACATTCGGAACCAGGCGCAACTGTGCGAGGAGCTTCGCGTCCAGCCGTCATGCCCACAGGATGCCGAGCATGAGATCCTGGAAGCCGCGTATGCCAGGTGGGGCCACAACATTGGCAACCACCTCTTTGGCTCCTTCGCCCTTGTCATCCACGACGAGGAACGCGATGAGCTCTTCTGCACACGCGACCCCCTCGGGTTGAAACCATTCTATTACCGCCACGACCCAGACGGCACGTTTTGCTACGGCAGCAACATAGGCGACGTTATCAGAGAGGGACGAACACGGGAGGGCATCGATCGCGAGGCACTGCAGCACTATCTCATGCTCGGCTATCCCGCAGGCGAGAAGACCCTCTATGCGGGGGTCAAAAAGCTGACGCCTGGCCACTACCTGGTCTTCGACGGAAAAGAGTGCCACGTTGAGGCCTACTACTCCCTCACGTTTGAACCCGACTTCTCCCGCACCGAGGAGCAATGGGTACACGACGTCGAGCAGACGCTCAAAGACATACTGGCAGACGACGCAGAGGCGCTTGAGTCCGGTGGTTCCTGCTCCTTCCTCTCGGGCGGCGTGGATTCGTCGTACCTACTGGCGCTCTCGGGCGCACGACATGCCTATGGCATTGGCTACGACGAAGGCGAGCGCAGCGAGGCACCGCTTGCGGCACAGACGGCAAGCGGCCTGGGCGTCGAGTTCCTGGAGACCAAAGTCGCCTCGGACATGTTCTTCGATGCGATTCCACGCCTCGTGCATGCAGCCGGCTTACCCACGGCGGATGCCTCGACGGTCGCCTTGTTGCTTGGGTGCGAACGGGTTGTGCGCGACGGCACGTGCTGCCTTTCGGGAGAGGGCGCCGACGAGCTCTTTGCCGGGTATCACATCTACCGCAGGGCGGCTGAACTCGGACACACCGGAGGCCCGTGGCACTTTGGGTGTTCCGGGGTCATGGACCAAAACGCCGCCCAGAGCCTGCTCGGGTTGGAACATCCCTATCCAGCAGAGGACCTGGTCAAGGGTATTTACAAGGCAACCGAGTCTTGGGAACACCTCAGCAGGCTCCAGGCAATAGACTGCGCCTTATGGCTCGAGGGTGACATCCTCCTTGGCGCAAATGCCGCCTCGCAAGCCAGTGGGCTTAAGCTGCTGCTCCCCTACGCCGACCGTCGCATGGTGGACTTGGCTTGCCGCATTCCCGCCGAGTTCCGAATCAAGGGTGACTGCAACAAGTACGTCTTGCGCAAGGCCGCACAAAACCATCTTCCCCCAGAGATCGCCTTCCGACCCAAGGTTGGCTTCTCGGTTCCCATATGCACGTGGATGCGCGAGGAAGACCGTCGCGAAGGCATCGAGTCGATGCTGTTTGGCAGCAATGCCAGCCTGCTTTTCGATGTCAATCAAATTCGGCGCTATTGGAATTCTTTCCTAAACGGAAACGACGTCTTGTGGAAAATACTCTACGCTATCTATGTGTTTCTAGTTTGGTACCGCGACTGCTTCCTGAGAGGATCTGAATAGAAGTGAAAAAGACGACTCCCCTACTTATTGGCGCCGCCAGCACACTGCTCCTGCCAGCCGGAATCGTTGGTCGTGCCTTCCTTCTGCTCAAGAAACGCCCGATCGAGGAACTCTACGAAACAAGGAGGGCGCAGCCCGACTTTGTTGCCTTGCAGGATCTGCCCGAACGGCTCGTCCAGCTTACCGTGGAGTCGGAAGACTCGGGCTTCTACACCCACGGGGCGTTTTGTTGGGAGGGAATCCGCGACGCCGCGAACATCAATCGCAAAAAGGGGAAGATCGCCGTTGGGGGAAGCACCATTACGCAGCAGCTCGTAAAGAACCTGTACTTTAGCTTCGACCACAGCTACCTGCGCAAGGCGACGGAGCTCGTTATTGCCCTGGAGGCAGAGCGCAGGCTGGGCAAGGACAAGGTACTCGAGCTGTACCTCAACGTCATATATTACGGAAACGGCGTGTACGGCGTTGGCGACGCGGCACGCTTCTACTTCAACAGAGAGCCAAAGGACCTGACGGCCAACCAAATGTTCATGCTGGCCATACTGCCGGTTGTTCCCACCAGGGGTAACCCCATACAGTATCCCGAGGTGTTCGAGCGGTTCCGAAACAAGCGCATCGTGCGCTTTATGAACCCGAAGGACCCGATCCTCACCGAGGAGGAATCCTCGAAAATCCTCTCGTACCATGCCGATTGCCTCGACCCCGACCTCAGGAAGCCCGACGAGTACACCAACAACTACCCGCAATACATCACGCTTACAAACGAGCGATTTGGCCCCTTCCAAAACGAGGACTATCACAACCCCATGGAGACATCCCATGGATAGGCCGCAAATCGCGCTAACCTTTGACAACGGCCCCTCTGATGTAACGGACCGCGTACTTACGGTATTGGAGGAAGCGGGGGCGAAGGCAACGTTTTTCGTCATGGGGAAAAGGGTCGCAGGCCACAAACGCCAGTTAAGGCGCATGGCTGCAGGAGGGTTCCAAATCGAAACCACACTTGGGGTCACGAATACATAAGTAAGATTTCCGAAGGGGAACTACGGCATACGCTCTCGCGAACAAGCGATGCCATACGCGACGCCTGTGGCGTGACGCCAACGATCATGAGACCTCCCGGAGGCGCCTGGAGCGACGATGCCCTCGCCGTTTTGGGCAAAATGGGGTTTCCTGCGGTCTTCTGGAGCGTTGACCCGCGCGACTGGGAAACGGAAAATGCGCAAAGCACCATCGATCACGTGCTGAGCCACGTTGGGGATGGATCCGTCGTCATCATGCATGAACGCTACGAAGCAACGGCAGATGCGGCTGAGGTCGGTGCGCCCTTGGGCACGTCTCGACGTACCCAAGGGCGCACCGCACGGACACCGCTCCCTTATCCTCGGGAATCAGTTGTAGCCAAAGCTAACGAGCTGCCAGCCCTTGCCCTCCTCGCGCGCAAGCCACCACTCGTAGTCCTTCATCTCCTTGTCTGCCTCCCAGGCACCGCCACCTTCGACGGGAGAATGGAAGTCGGTGAGGATCTTGGCAACCTGGACGTAGTTCGCATTGTTATCGAGACCCTTCAGCCAATCCAGATTCTCCTTGGTGTTGTACTCGTCGCCCGCATAGCGCAGGTTGTGAAGCTCGCAGCCTGCGAACGTGGCGAACTCGCACTTCACTTGAATGGCTGCCTGCTCAAGCTCCTCGGTGGTATAGAGGTTCGACTGACCATAGTCATACGAAACTGTGGGATACGTCTTGCCCGCCTTGTACTCCTCGAAGGTGATGCCCTTGTCCTTGATTTCCTTGGCGATGGCGGGGTCATCGAGGTAGCGAATGTGCCAAGGCTCGTAGCCGTAGCCCGTAATGTGCTCGGCGCCCTCAAGATAGCGCAGGATAAAGCCATAGTCGGCCAGCTTAGCGTGAATCTTCTCCCAAACCTCGGGATGCCTTATCATCTCGTCGTTCTCGTAAACGTCCTTGCCATCGATGTTAAGGTACAAGTCCAAGGCCAGTCCCGTATGGTGCTCGGAGTATCCAGGGGTGGCGACGGTCTTCTTGGCGTAGTCGGCGCCCTTCTCCTTGGTAAAGTCGTCCATGATCTTTTGCTGCTCGGCAACGCTGCGATAGGCCGAGTCCAGATCCACCTTGACGCCCTCTTTCTCGAGGTCTTCCTTGAGCTTTTGGTAGGCTTCGTACGCCTTCTTCTCAACCTTTACGTCACTGCCCAGGGAGTTCTTGACCTCCGTAATTTGAAGCGCTTCCTCCCAGCCCTGGGGCAAGGGATTGAGCTTGTTCACCAGGGCCAGGTAGTCGATGCCCTGTGCCTGCGCCGTGGAGGAAGACGATGGCGAGGAAGAGGGCGATGTTGCCGCAACCCCACACCCAGCGAGCGCCACACACAACGCCGTACACACCGTCACTATTGCCAGCAATCTTTTCATAGTCGCATACCCTTCGTTTAGATTACATTGATGCATATTCTACGCGAAAGCTGACAAGGGGACAGGTCACTTGTCAGCTTTTTTGGCTAGGCCTTGTCTCCAAGCACCTTCTGCTCGAATTCATCGGCAGGGAGCGGACGCGAGAAGTAGTAGCCCTGCACCAGATTGCAACCCGTCTTCCTAAGCAAGTCCAGCTGGGTCTTCGTCTCTACGCCCTCGGCAATTACGGGCACATCAAGATAGCGAGCGATGTCCACTATGAGCTCCACCAAGCGCAAGTCCTTCTCGCTGTGCTCAATGTTGCGGATAAAGGCAATGTCCATCTTAATGATGTCCACGGGCGTAGACGAAAGCATATTGAGGGAGGAATAGCCAGAGCCAAAGTCGTCCATTTCGATCTGGTAGCCCTTGCTCCGAAGCCGTTCGATAACCTTGATGAGTTGGTCTGCGTTTTCGGTATAGGCAGACTCGGTGACCTCCAGCTTAAGGTCGCTATAGCTCAGCTTGTGCCTTTCCACGATTTCGTCCAGCCTTGCAATGAGCTCGGGGTCAAACACGTCCACACGCGAAAGGTTGACCGAGACCGGCAGCGCCTTTCCGTAACGGTCGCGCCACGCAGCGGTCTGTCGTGCAGCCTCTTCCCATACATAGTGGTCGAGGTCGCTGATCTGACCGCTGTGCTCAAACAGGGGAATGAACTCCGCCGGAGGGATAAGACCCAGCTCGGGGTGACGCCACCGAACGAGCGCCTCGGCACTTGAGAGTGTGGGCTGCTCCGTTTGGATATCGTACTTGGGCTGGTAATACACCTCAAACTCGCGTTGCTCGAGCGCTCTTCCCAAATCGTTAAGCAGACGTTGGTCGCGCTCCTCATGCCGTTCCATTTCCGCATCATAGATAACGGCCTGAGCCGCATAGTTACCGCGCGACTGGTTGCAGGCGGTACGGGCCCGATCGAACTGCAGAACGGGCTCCATCCCCTCCCGCCACGGCTGCACGCCCATGCGCAGATGTATTCCGGCGTTGTGGAACGCCTTGTTTACCTCTCTTTGGAAGTGCGTAAACTGGGCCTGCCAGTCCTCTCGATGATCGCAGAAGATGTCAAAGCGATCCGACTCAAAGCGACTGGCAATGCCGTCCGTTTCCCTCAGGAAACCTCGTATCTGATCGCCCATCTGACGCAGGACGCGATCGCCAAATTCGCGTCCATGCAAGGCATTGATGGAGTGGAATCGATCGATGTTCATAACGACCGCATCCATAGGCCGAGCCGGTTCTTCTCGGTGGATTCTATTGGCATACACGAGGAAGAAGTTCCAGTTGTATAGATCGGTAAGCTGGTCCTTCTCGGCCTCGGAGATAATCTGGTTGCCCTCGGCCACCCTTGCCTCCGCCTTAACGTTCCTGAGCACCAACACCAAAATCACCACGGCAACAACCGCCACCACGGCAATAAACTGCACGAGATGCTGCCTCAGGAATTCGCCAAAGGTGACCCTCTCGTCCTTAAAGCCATGGTTGGTGAGCGAGGAGTTGATCGCGGATTCGGGAACGTAGCGGGTAACCTTGTTCAGGATCGAGTACAGGCAATCGTCCTCGCGACGCGTGGCAAATTCCAAGTCCAGAGTTTCGCCTGTGGCAAGGGTTGCCAACCCATACCGAGAGCAGAGGTCGTTAACGCGATTTATTCGATAGTTGCTTACCAGCGTACAGTCCGCGGCGCCTTCGCCCACCGCCTTAAAGCACTCGGTATTGTTATTGTAGTACGCAAGCTTCCATTTGGGGAAATGGTCCTTTATAAAGGACTCGTGGCTGGGGTGCCCTTTGAGGACGGCCACCTTCATTTCCTTGTCCGGCGAAATACCCTCGTGATCGGCCGCGCGCATGGCGGCATACATCTCGGTGCTCACAAAGGGATCCGTAAGAATAATCCCCTGCTGCTCGCCGTCGTAGGCGCTCAGGCCAATGGGGAACACGCAGTCTACCTCGTTTTTCGCCAGAGCCTCAAGAGCGTCTTTGGTCGTTTTGAAGGGACGGGTCTCAAAGCTGAGCTCGGCGTTCTTCTCGGCACCCTTTGCCTGCTCAAGATAGTCCGAAAGAGCACCGACGAGCTTGCCGCTTTCGTCACAATCGCTATAGGGGAGAAAATCGTCGCGATATCCCACACGAATGGTACCGTGATTGGCAAGCCAATCCCGCTCGTCGTCGGTGAGGAACCTGTTCACCGAGCTCGCACGATTGAACTTCTCTGCCATCTGCAGGTTGTAGTCGCGGTTGTCTTCCAGGTTGCGGTTCATGGCAATGTCGAGCTCGCGCTTGATGTCTGGCCGGTTCTTGTTGATGCCAAAGAACGACTCCGCATATCCGATCTTGCACACCGGCACGACGTCCGCCGAATTCCCGTAGGTATCCAAGGTGACCAGCATGTCGATTTCGCCCTTGGCTAGCATGTCCAAGAGCGCAGGGGTCTTTTCCGTGAGTTCCACGATCTCGGGATGGACGTCGTGCTTATTCGCCCACTCAACGAAGAGCTTCTCCTGGATGCTGTTCTTGTTTACGCCCAACCGCTTGCCATTGAAGGTAGAGAAGTCGTCTGGCTTGATCTCGTTGTTTGTGGGAGAAATAAAGACGTGATACCCCTCTGACCCCATGGGCTCGGCGGAGTACAGGATCTGCTTGGCGCGCTCATCGGTATAGGATACGTCACTCAGCAGATCGATCTTGCCCGCAGCCAGCATTTCGTACAACTCCGACCAGCTGCCCTCCACATATTCGTAGGTCCAGCCGGTATAGGTGGCGATGCGCTGCTGGTATTCGTAGCCATAGCCCGAGCGTCTTCCGAACTCATCCTTGCTATGGAAGGCCGAGTCGTACCAGCCAACACGCACGACCTTTCCGTTCGATTCCTGCGCGTCCTCTTCCTGTGCGCTTGCAATGGTTGGCATTGCCACAACAAGCGCAAGCGCGCAGAGCAACGCCAACAACAAAGCTCTTCCAACATGAGAAACCAGCGACCTGTACATGCTTCTCTCCCACTTTGCAAGTATTCATTCGTGATTTGTATTGGCAACGTGCACGTTCGTTGCAGGCCAATTGAATATGATAAACATCTGAATGGATGCTTATCGGCGTCTTCGCTCATTTTGTCGGGGAACGTGCCCAACCTCATTGAAATATTTTGTAAACGGCAGGTGCAGGACGCCTCCAGTTAGCTGAACTCTTGTTTTTGCAAATATGCTGCGCCTGGTTTATACTTTTTAGTTGTTATAGGAAGTGTGCAGGAGAAGGGCGGAAAAGTGTTCAAATCGAAGTTCGTAGCAATTGCGGCCGCCGCCACGCTTGCCATAACGCCAGGGCTCATTGCCTGCGGTGGTCAGCAAACAAGCAGCTCGTCTAGCTCCGAGGCAACCAGTTCGGTGCAGAGCAGCTCGTCTGACGCCGCATTGGCTGGCGACCCAACGGTTGCCGAATGGGGCGCAGAGGGTGCCACCAACGACGGGTCGTTTGGCGTGCTCTACTTTGAGAGCAGGCCAAGCGATGTGGACAAGACCTATGCCACGGTTGTTTTCAAGGAGACAACATCCGGCGTCGTCACCTTCTTCAACGGTGAGTTTATTGAGAAAGACGGAACGTGCACGCTTACCGATACCGAAACGGGCATCGAAGTTACCTACACCACACCTCAGAGGAACACGCAGACCGGTGAGGTCAAGATGACGTTTAGCGATAAAGGCGATGCCACGCTCACCGCTGCCAACAACATCTCTACCGTTCGCAAGGACATGGCGCAAACCATCGCAGAGTACAACGCAAGGCAAACCGAGCAGCCAGCCAGCACCGACTAGCGATATTCGGGGCAAAAGGGGACAGTCCCTGACCCTAAAGCTGAGTCAGACCCCTCCGGGGACGTGGAAAGCGCCACGCTCGGACGGCGCCGCGCCGCCTCGGGCTGACGGGGCGGGGAGGGAGAGGCTCCGCGTGCTCAAACAGCGCTGCGCAAACTGCGCCCGCGGAGCTCGTCCCGCCCCGTCCCGTCAGCCCGAGGCGCTCCGCGAACTCGCATGGCTTGCTTTCCAGCGCCTCTCTCGGATTTGACCCAGCTTTAGGGTCAGTAGACAGGCCCTTTGCGCCAAGATAGACCGAAAGCCAGCTCGTTACCGCGCGCTTTGCTCGCTCGCCCTTCGTGCCAGCTCGTCGTACTGTGCATAGAGCTCCTGCGTGCCATTTTCCAGATGATAGTAGTGCACGATGTAAGGTACGAGCAAAACGAGGAACAAGACCGTAAGCGCTGCCGAGAAGAGCTGGGGAAAGAGAATCGTTACCGCCGCGCTCACGAGTTCCATGAGCGCGAACGCAAGCGTTACCAGCAAGTGGATAAGCCGCTCATGCTGGAAGAACGAAACCTGCACCAGGTGCTCGCGCCTCTCGGCCTCCCAGTCGACCTCGGAGTCGTTGGCATCTAGAAGCGCCTGGATCTTGTCTCTGTATGCCTTAAGCCTTTTCCACATCTTGCCTTCCCCCGGCTTGCGCAGTCCTTCTTTTGCCCGACGGCACAGTTATACCAAGTATACGTGTGCCATCGGGGAATCAGAGCCTCACCAAACCGCAGTCGGTACCGTACGCGTACAACGCGCAAGGCCCTTGAAGGTAGAACTCGGCGCGCGCCTCCTGCTCGGGATAGAGCCGCCGGATCCGAACAAGGTCGTCTCCCACGGCTGCGATGAACAGCAAATGGTCCTCCTTGGTCATGGGATGGTTTATGCACACGCACTGGCAACCGTCCACCACTTCCACCGTGGCATCCAGGATGCCGGCGTTTCTGGACGCGCGCAGCGGTTCAAGCACGTTGCCGCAGCAGCTCACCGTTGCCTCGCCCGACGACCACGCCACATTTGAGCAGCTCGGACACACGTACAGCGAGCTCTTCGTAAGATTTGCGGCCACGTTGCGGTTTTTCGTGTTGCTCCACCGCTTGAGCGTGGGCAGAAGCGCTCCCATAAACGAGACCGCCTCCTCCTGCGTGTAATTCGTGGCCTGCATGAGGTAAGGAACGTTGCGCTCTATGATCTCGTCGAGGCCGGAACTGGTAAACTCGCCATCCTTGTAGCACCACCCGCAGTAGTCGGGGTTCTCCGTTCCGTCCGCATTCGTTCCAAACGGCATGTTTGGCACGTCAAAGGGCGTGCCGCAGCACTGGCAGGTACGGCCCTCGGGCAGATCGAACAGGTCGGTTACCGGCACGTCCAAAACGCTTGCCAAGAGCTTGCGCATGTCGACGCTCGGCTCGCTCTCTTCGTTCTCCCATCGGCTCACCGCCTGGCGCGTAACGTACACCTCTGCCGCAAGCTGTTCCTGCGTGAGGCCGGCCCTCTTGCGCGCACCCTGAATCGTCTTGCCAACTCCCATAGTCGCCCCTCTCTCTGCTGTTCGCTCATAAACAAGAACAGCGTAATAGCAGCGTTTGGGGTTGTCACGCAACGGATGGTTGCGCTCCTGGTGTTGTGGCCTCGCTTGACCGCTTCACTTGACCCGACTTCGCCAACGCTAGCCCAGCAACGCGGCGCGCAGGGCATCCACGTCCTCGCTAAAGTGATGGGCGCGCATGCCCACGCGTCGCGCGCCGTATACGTTGCGCAGCGTGTCATCTATGAACAGGCACTCCCCCGCCTCAAGCCCAAAGCGTTCCAGCAGAATGCGGTAGAGACGCTCGTCGGGCTTAACCAGGTGCTCATAGCACGAAACCACCGTGCCGTCAAAGCACTCGCGCGCAGGCAGCTGCGCCTCGTAGCGCGCAAAGGACTCGCCTGCATTGGAAAGCAAATAGATGCCGAACCCCGCGTCTTTCAGGTCGCGGATAAGCTCCTCCATCCCTGGGATGTGGACGCGATGGTCGTGCCAGTGGTACACGAGCTTGTCTACGCTCGCATGCAGACGCCGCGGAACGCGCATCTTGGCCGTCCAGGCAACCGTCTTCTCGTCCACCGCGCCGGCATCCTGCCACACCCACTCCGACGAGCCAAACACGGCCTGTGACAAGAGCTGGGCGTCGTCGTCGCTATCGCACACGCGACGCGCCATGGCAAGGGGGTCCCATCGAAACAGAACCCCGCCCATGTCGAAGACGACGTTCCTCAGCCGAACCGCGCTCCCCCAAGAATCGTACGCGAGCGTGGGAACGGAAAGCTCGCATGCGTTTACCAGCGCGGCGAGCCGGTCACTCGTGGCAACGATTGCCTCTACGCCGTGCTCCACCCCGTCTGCCAGCAGCGCCCTCAACCGATCGACGTCTGCCGTGGCAGAGTCATCGGGTGGCGTGGCCGCGAGGGAGGCAATCCACGCACGCTCTGCCTCGGGTGGCACGAACACCTGCAGGCCCCATTTGGCAAGCGCCGTCCGCAGGCCGCCAGAAGTCATGCTTTCCTCCCCACCCAGCAGGATGATCCGCGAGCAGCCCATGTGCCGTAGGTCCACGCGTAGAATGTCCGCCATATAGTCAAGGGGCAATGAAGCCATGGCCATCTCCTTAGGTACGCACACAATTCTTGCCCATTATACGGAACCGTGCAAAAGGGGACTGTCCCCTTTGCACGCCCTTGTCCGTTGGGGCAAAAGGGGACAGTCCCCTTTTGCCCCAAGACATGCGGTGCAGTTATGACAAGAGAGAAGCAATAGCTATTTGTTTTCTCTTGTCTCATGATGCACAGTAGAAGTAACGAAACGCTAACAGAGAGGCGTACCAGCATGAAGATAGTCATCCTAAACGGAAGCCCACGACCCCACGGCAACACCGCCGCCATGGTGGCCGCCTATCGCGAGGGCGCCGAGTCGGCCGGCCACGACGTCACCGTCTTTGATGTGTGCCGCATGCGCATAGCGGGCTGCCTTGCCTGCGAGCACTGCCACGCAAAGACGCCGCGATCGTGCGTGCAGCGCGACGACATGCAGCGAATCTACCCCGCGCTCGACGAGGCAGACATGCTTGTGCTCGCCTCCCCCGTGTATTATCACGGGCTCTCCGGCCAGCTCAAATGCGCCATCGACCGCATCTACGCCCCTAGCTACCCGCGACGTCTTACCAAGGCGGCGCTCATCCTAAGCTCGGGAAGCGATTGCGTGTACGATGGCGCGATCTACACGTATAGGCACTCCTTCCTGGGATGGCTCCATCTGGAAGACATGGGCATCTTTACCGCAGCCGGAACAGACAACAAGTCGCCCCAGCTGCTCGAGCGGCTCCGTATGGCGGGGGCGGCGCTCGCGGATCCCAACGAGCGCAATGTGGCCAATCTCGTTATTCGCGCGGGCGAGGTGGAGGTGCGAGCTCCTCTCAACAACACGCAGGCGGCGCGGGACCTTAAGAATCGCCTGCCCCTCACGGTAACGGGAACGGACTCCGGCATCGACTACTGCTGCGAGCTCAAGGAGGGCACGTTCGACGAAAAAGAGAAGCAACAGGGTTGGAGCGACGGCGACGTAAGCGTGGCGGATGGGTGGTTTGCCATTCTCCACAGCGGCCAGGCGGAGTCACAAAGGCATCGCGTCATGGTCGTCGCCCACTTGAACAAGGAGTCAAACGAGCGCATGCGGGCCTTGCCGAAAAACGTTACCTTCGAGCTCAGCCTCGAGGAACCCTACGTTTGCAATCCGACCTCAAAGTCCGAAGGAGTGCAGTCATGAGCGCGCAGATGAGCCGAAGGGCATTTATAGGCGGGGCCTGCTCCCTGCTGACGCTAGCCATTGCAGGGTGCGCGAATGCGGGAACAAGCGCTGGAACAAGCGCGGGGACGCAAACAAGCGCTTCGAGTCAGACTTCCAGCAGCGCACGGCCACAAGAGGAAGGCGTCCAAACGAAAAAGGAGGGCGCACAGAAGAGCAAGGAGGATTCTTCCATGCAAATAACGGTAACCGTCAACGGCAAGCCCTTCGTGGCGACTGTGGAGAACAACGAGACCGGGCAAGCGCTCCTTTCGCGCCTCCCCCTCACCCTTACCATGGAGGAGCTGCACGGCAACGAGAAGTACTGCTATACGGGAGAGGCGTTCGGCGGCGAGCAGTATGTGCCGCAAACGATTGAGACGGGCGACCTGATGGTGTTTGGCTCGGACTGCCTCGTGCTGTTTTACGACACCTTTGCCAACGGCGACTGGAGCTACAAGCGCGTAGGCAAGATCGACGACCCCACAGGACTCGCAGACGCCTGCGGATCCGGCAACGCTAGCGTGACCTTCGAGCAGAACAGCTAACCGAAGTCGACGCTAAAGCTTGAGTCAAATCCGAGAGGGGGACGTGGAAAGCGCCGTGCTCGAACAGTCCGCGCTTCGCGCGGAAACTCGCATGGCTTGCTTTCCATCGTCCTCTCTCGGATTTGACTCATCTGACAAGGGGACAGGTCACTTGTCAGCTTTTAGCGGCAGCATGGCCTCCACATAGCGGTGATACCCACCGTCTTTGTCGTAGGTTCTGGTAAGCAGATAACCGCAAAGCATGCCGAGCGGCTCTTTGCCCAGCCGGCGTGCCTCAGCGACCAAACCGTCAAAGAGATGCAGACCAAAGCCCCAGCGCTCGCCCGCGTCCACACAGGTGGTCAGCGCGGGCCCAGCCGGCAAGGTCATGCTCCCCTCATCGGGGCCTCCCAGCTCATCGTACCAATCCTCGAGCATCGCAAAGCCCCAGTAGTAAAGCTCGTCGCTTATGCTGGGAAAATGCGCGCAAGGAATGCTGAGGGCCTGGTGCGCGTTTGCAAAGGCCCCCGACGCCGTAAGCTGGTCGCCCAGCAACAGGTCATGCATCTCACGCCTGGGAACAAAGCGAACCGCGGGCGACTCCTCGAGCACGTATGCGCCAAGATGGTCATCTACGGAATCCAAGAGCGCGCGATAGGAGCCAATCATGGAGATGCGCTTCTCCAAATACGCCAGTTCCTCCTGCAAATCGCTTTCGCGCTGGCCAACCCGTGCCTGCACATCCAACAGAGAGTCGCCGTGCAGTATGTCGCGCACCTCGGCAAGGCTAAACCCCATGGCCTGATAGCGCTTCGCGTCCCACAGCAAGTTGATCTGCCAGTCGTCGTAATAGCGATACCCGTTGTTCGGGTCTATCTCCGGCTCAATGATGCCCATGCGTTCGTAATGGCGAAGCGTGTCCCTCTTTATGTCAAACGCCTTGCAAACGTCCTTTTGCGTATAGCGCACTGCCAATCCCCTGCCAAAACCACCCGTTGCCCAAACGTCGCAATTGACCTGGGGGTTACCCCCACCCCTATTGTATTCGTTAAGACCCTGTTCTAAAGAGAGGAATGAACATGAAGCTCGACACGCTGTTCTCGCCCATGAAAATCGGCACCTGCGAGATACCCAACCGCCTGGTTGTTCCCGCCATGGTTATGAACTACTGCACCCACGACGGCATGATCACCGACCAGTACGTTGCCTACATGGAAGAGAAGGCCAAAGGCGGCTGGGGGCTTCTTATTACCGAGGACTACTGCGTGCAGCCGGCAGGCAAGGGCTATAGCCGCATCCCGGGCTTTTGGAAGGAAGAGCACGTGGCCAGCAGCCGCCGTGTTACCGACGCCGTGCACAAGTACGACTCCAAGATCTTTGCCCAGATGTATCATCCTGGCCGTCAAACCACTCCTGCGGCAAACGGCGGCGAGACGCCCGTTGCCCCCAGCCCAACCAAGGACCCCATGTGCCAGTTCCAGGCGCGCGAGATGAGCGTGGACGAGATTCACCAGCTGGTCGAAGACTTTGGCACGGCCGCGCGCCGCGCCAAGGATGCTGGCTACGACGGCATCGAGCTGCACTGTGCCCACGGCTACCTACTGGCCGAGTTCCTGAGCCCCGCCGTCAACCGTCGCGTGGACCAGTACGGCGGCTGCTTTGACAACCGTGTGCGCATCGTGGACGAGATCCTGGCAGCCATGCGCGCCCAGGTTGGCACCGACTTCCCCATTCAGGTGCGCCTCTCGTCCATGGACTTCGTTACGGGCGGTCGCACCGAGGCCGAGACCTACGAGCTTTGCCGTCACTTTGAGGAGATTGGCTTCGACGCGCTGCACATCTCCAACGGCATGTATGCCTCGCACCCCAAAGACCAGATCATCGCGCCCATGTTTACCGACCACGCCCTCAACATGGAGCGCGCGGCTCAGGTTAAGAACCTGGTGAGCATCCCCGTTATCCTGGCCAACCGCATCAATGACCCCAAGATGGCCGACACGTTGCTCAAGATGGGCAAGGCCGACTTCATTGGCATGGCCCGCGGCTCGCTTGCCGACCCGTACTTGCCCACAAAGGCCAAGGAAGGCCGTTTTGAGGCCATTCGCTACTGCATCGGTTGCCTGCAGGGTTGCGAGATGCCGCTGTTCATGGACGACCAGGCGGGCTGCCTCGTCAACCCGCGCTGCGGCCGTGAGTTCGAGAACGACTTGGCCAAGGCTGCCGCCTCCAAGCGCGTAATGGTCATCGGCGGCGGTCCCGCCGGCCTTATTGCCGCCGAGACGCTCGCCCTGCGTGGTCATAGGCCAGAGGTCTTTGAGGCGCAGGACCACCTTGGAGGCCAATTCCGTTCCGCCGCATTCCCTGTGGGCAAGGGCGAGCTCTCCACCTTTGTGAGCAGCCTGCGCAAGAGCCTCGAGGAGCTTGAGGTGCCCGTGCACCTGGGCATCGAGGTGGACGAGGCCGCCATCGCGGCGTTCGCGCCCGACGCAATTATCGTTGCCACGGGAGCCAAGCCGCTCGTTCCGCCCGTACCCGGCATCGACGGGCCCAATGTCGCAACCGCAGAGGATGTGCTGCTGGGCAAGGTTGAGGTTAAGGATGCCCCCATCGTGGTGTGCGGCGGCGGCGAGGTTGGCTGCGAGACGGCCGAATACATCGCGGAGGTGCTGCTGCCCCACGTACCGGTAACGGTGTTGGAGATGCAGGACGACATCCTCATGGACATGATGCCGTTTACCAAGGTCTGCCTCATCGAGATGATGGTGCAAAACGGCGTGACCTGGAAGACAGGCGCCACCGTAAAGGCCATCGAGGCCGACGGCGTGGTGTACACGGACGCCGAGGGCGAGCACAAGCTGCCTGCCGCGCAGGTTGTGAGCGGCTTTGGCTATCGCGCCCACAATCCGCTGGAGGACGCCGCCCGCAAGGTTTGCGACGACGTCCAGGTAATCGGCAGCGCCATAAAGGCTGGCAACGCGCTGGTTGCCGGCAAGGAGGCCTACACCGCGGGACTCGCCGTGTAGCAACCGGGCCAAAGGGGCTACCCTTTGGTGTCGTCGACTGGCGAAGGTATCACCCCACAACGATTGCTCGAATCCGAACAAACGGCGTTTTTCGCTGAGATTTGCCGCGAAATGCCGTTTGTTCGGTTTTCGTTTCGCCAAAATCCGAACAAACGGCGTTTTGGGCCGTCCTCGCCTCGAATTTTTCCGTTTGTTCGGGTTTTGGCCCCCGCCGGCACCTTCCAGAAGCCCCCTAAAACCGAACAAACGGCATCTCGCGGCAATAAATGGATCCAAGATGCCGCTTGTTCGGTTTTCGCTCAGACCAAAACCGAACAAGCGGCACTTTGCGCCGAATCAGCCACCCTTTCTGTCGTTTGTTCGGGTTTTGGCCCTCGACGTCCGGTCTCGGCGCCTGGCGCTGCCTTGCGTGGGCGTCACCCGCGGGACAGGGCCGGGTGACATTTTCGCAAGTCGAGGACAAACCGTCTCCTTCGGCCCCAAAGCTGGCTGGAAAGCCACCTGCCACACAGGGACGCTCCCCCGAAGGGGACGCCCTCACCCCGGTCTCCGGCGTGCTACATTAGATGCGGACGGGCCGATCGCAAGGGAGAGAGCATGGGCAAGGGCAAAAGGGCGGAAGGGCACTGCCGAGGGCGGCGTCGGCATGGGCGGTGAGCGCGCTGCTCGCGCTGCAGCTCGCTGGCACGTCGCTGCCGGCGGAAATCGCGCAGGAGGCGGGCGTCGACGCGGGCCGGGGCGAGTCGCCGGCCGAGGTTGCGAAGGAGCAGGAAGCGGCCGCCGAGGAGAAGGCCTCGCCCACGCAGAGAGGCCAGGGCACGTCGCCGCAGCCTGACGGCACGACCGACGATACCCCCAACGAGGTAGACAAAAAAGAGAACACCCCCTCCCAAACGGATCAGGCCGCGGCCGCGGAAGCGGATGCGGATGAACCCGCAGTCGCGGAGGCGGAAAAGGATGCGATCGCAAGCGCAGAAGCGGTCGCGCTCACAGCCGCAAGCGAGGACGATGCCGTCGTTTTTACCGCCCAGGATGCCCAGAACGCCGTGACCTACATCGACGAGAGCGGCCAGCCCGCGACCCGCGACCAATACACGCTCATCGATGCCGAGCCTGAGGGTGACGCGACCATTACCCTCGCGAACGGCTGGTACGTCGTGCAGAGCCAGGTCGTCGCCACCAAGCGCGTCGAGATCCAGGGCCACGCGCACCTCATCCTCTGCGACGGAGCGAACCTCATCGCGCAAAAGGGCGTCCACAACGCCAAAGGCAGCACGCTGAGCGTGTACGGCCAGGCGGAACACACAGGCGAGCTCCGAGCGACGGGCGAAGATACCGCTCACAGCGCCGGCATCGGCGGAAACGAGGGCGAGAAGGCCGGCACGTTCAACGCCTACGGCGCCAGGACCGTCGCTCAGGGAGGCGAGTATGCTGCAGGCATCGGCGGCGGCTTCAAGAACGACGGCGGCACCGTGCTCGTCCGCGGAAAGAATACCGCCGTAACGGCAAACGGCGGCAATCGCGGCGCCGGCATCGGTGGCGGACAGTCTGGAGACGGCGCCGAGGTCACGATCGGCGGCGGTGCCACGGTGACGGCCACCGGCGGGGAGGGCGGCGCCGGCATCGGCGGCGGTCTTAGAGCTTATGGCCTCGGCGGCGCGGGCCGCAAGGTCACCATCGACGGCGGCACGGTCACCGCGCAGGCAGGCGAGCCCATTGGTGGCAGCGCCGCCCAGGCCATCGGGCACGGCAGCGGCTCGGACGCCTCCGGCACAATCGGACTCTACGACGTGGCCAAGGTCCTGCACGGCGCCCAGGCGGGAGGCGCGGGCGCCGCCATCAGCACGGCGGCCCAGCGCGTACCCAGCTGCCGCGACCTTTGGGCGCAGATAGGCCCCTGCGAACACAAAGACGCCGGCGGTGACTCGACCGCAACGCTCAGGCCCACGGCCGACAGATTGCACCACGTGGAGGGGTGCACGCAGTGCCTCTACGTCCGAAGCGACCAGAGCGGCAAGCCGATCGAGCACGACCACGACTTCGGCACGACCAGCGAGTGCGCGTGCGGCGCGCACGCGCACAGGGTCTCGTTCGACAAGAACGCGGACCGGGCCACGGGGACGATGGCGGCCTCCGACTACGTGGTTGAGCAGGCCCCCTACACCCTCCCCGCTTGCGGCTTCGCGCGGGAGGGCTACGCGTTCGCCGGGTGGGACACGCAGGCCCAGGGCGGAGGCGACGCCTACGCGGACCGGGCGACGCTCACGATGGGCGAGGCCGACGTCACGCTCTTCGCTCAGTGGCGGCCGACACGCTTCGGCGGCGTCACGGGCGTCGCGGCCAGCTACGTGTACACAGGCAGGCCCCACGAGCCCAGGCCCACGGTCACGGGCCCCGAGGGCCAGCCCCTCAGGGAGGGCGCCGACTACCGCCTGGAGTACGAGGACAACGTGAGCGCCACGTCCGGCGGCAGGAAGGCGAAGGTGCGCATGGTGGGCACAGGCGAGTACGCAGGCGTCGCGGCGGAGGTGGAGTTCGCCATCGCCAAGTCGACGCCCGCCGCCCCCGCCGCGCCGAGGCTGAGATCCGCCACCGCCACCTCGATATCGGTGCACGGCGAGCCGGGCTGCGAGTACAGCGCCGACGGGGGCAGGACCTGGAGGGCCCTCGGCGCCGACGGCACGGTGACCTTCCCCGGCCTTAGGCCCGCCACCGCCCACTCCGTGGTCGGCCGCGTGCGCGCCACCGCCAACACCAACGCCTCCGCGGCCTCGGCGGCGCTCAGCATCTCCACCGAGAGTCCCCGGGCGTCGGCCTCCTACCGCGCCCACGTGCAGAACCTCGGCTGGCGCGCCGCGGCGCGCGACGGCGCCGTCGGCGGCACGACGGGCCGGGCCCTGCGCCTGGAGGCCCTCTCGCTCGGCGTCGCGGCCAACATGGGCGGCGGCGTGTCGTGCAGAGCGCACGTGGCCAACAGGGGCTGGCTCGGCTGGGCGCGCGGCGGGGTCGCCGGCACGGTCGGTCAGGGCAGGCGCGCCGAGGCGATCCGGGTGGTGCTGGTGAGGAGGGACGCGAAGGCCCCCTCCGCGCGCTACGGGGGCGCGGCGCAGTCCTTCCCGCGCCCCTACCGCAGGGGCGGCCCGTCCGCGAGGTAGCCGGGCGCGGCCCTTTCAGCCTGTTTTGGGGCAAAAGGGGACTGTCCCCTTTTGCCCCAAAGGTTCACAAATCACTTGTCAGCCTTTTTGATACCGAGCGCCTTGCGCAAGTAGTAGAAAAGGCCCGCCACCAACACTGCGACGCTCGCATATTGCGCGATTACGAGCCCCAATGGTGTAGTAGTATCCACGGCCGCAAACTGCACCTGTCCCGCAAGATACGCCGGCAGTCCAAGGCGAACGAAGGAGTACGCCCCAAAGGCAGCGACGACGAAGAACGCAATGCGGAGGGCCCACACCTGCCAAGCCTGCAGCTTCCTCGGCGCGCGGACATGCAGTCCCGCATGGGCAAAGGCGAGCACGAACGACCAGTACGAGCAGATGAGGTGCACCTTTCTTGCCCACGCCGCCCCCGGCAGCGCCGGCAAGACGGCAAACGCGTGCTTTGATATCACAAGGCTGCTTGCCACCTGTCCCAGCATGCACACAAGGAGCCCCACAATAGTTGCGACCTGCAGCACGCGAACCGCGCTATATCGGCCGCGAAACACCGCTCCCAACCACCTTCGGTTAAGTAAGATGTGCGCAATCAGAAGCACGAACAACGCCAGGCCCAGCCACTCGTGGGGAACCTCCTGTACCAGCGCCGTTGCCATAACGGCCACCAGAACCGCTGCCATCGCAACGTCCACAGCGATCTTTAGCACTTTTCTGTTGTTGTTCTTCACACGCAATCCCTTCTGCCTAGGCGCCTAGACGTTCTTCTTCACCCAGTCTTCGATCTGCGAGGCGCTGGACTGGACGCTGTCACCCATAAGCGAGAGCCCCTCTCGAACGTCCGCATTCGGGCATGCGGCAGCAAGATCGCTCAAACAGCTCGCAAAGCCGCTACCGCCGTGCGTGTTGAACGGATACACGACCTTGCCCGCACAATCGTGCTCCAAAAAGAAGCTCTTCACGATTTGGGGCAAATGGCCCCACCACGTGGGAAAGCCTAGGTATATTGTAGAGTACTCGTCCCAATTCGACACGTTGCTCGCAATCTTGGGCATGGCGTTCTGCGACTGTTCGTCCTGGGCAATCTGCAACATCTCATTGTAGTCTTGCGTGTAGGCGATAGCCGGCTCAATGCGGAATAGCTCGAACTGGGTGTCCTCAACAATGCGGTTCGCAACGCCGAGCGTGTTGCCCGACCACGAGAACACGGCCACAAGCGCCTTGCCCGCACCCTGCGCCGAGGCAGCTGAGGACGAGGAGGGTGACGAAGACGACGAAGAGCTGGAGGCCTCGCCCTGCCTAGCGCTCGAGGATGAGCTCGCGGAAGACGAACCGCCGTTGCGCGACGAGCATCCCGCAAGCAATCCCGCTCCCAACGCCGCAACGCCCATTGAGGCCGCTGCCCCCAAAAGCTGTCGTCTGGCAATGCGTTCCTGCTTGAATCCGTCCGTCATACTTGTCTCCTTTCTTACTGCCTTACCTCACATATCGCTCTGGCCGCTAGCCCGCAAGCCAATCGGCAACCTGTTGGGGCATTTCGGACCCACCAGAGTAGTAGATGGAAAGTCCCTGCGCCACCTGCGCGCTTGGCACGAGCTTCGAAATCGCCGTAACGCTCTGGCCGAGTCCGCCTCCCCCGTTGCTGCAAAACGGCTTGATCGTCTTGCCGGAAAAGTCGTAGGACTCAAGGAACGTGGCAATGGGCATGGGGATGGAGGCCCACCAGTTTGGGTAGCCCACATACACGGTTCCGTAACGATCCATGCTTTCGATGGGGGTGGTCAGCGCGGGGCGCGCCTGCTGGTTTTGGTCGCGCTGCGCCTCGTCCAGGCACGTGTTGTAGTCGGAAGAGTACGGCTTCTCGCACACGAGCTCCACCGCCTCCACACCGAGCCGCTTTGCGACTTCCCCGGCAATCGTGCGCGTGTTGCCACTCCACGAGAAGAAGACCACGAGCGGCTCTCCACCCGTCGCCGCCTTCGCCGCGCCGCCACCAACAGAACCCTTGGCAGACGTCGCACTGCGTGCCACTCGAAAGCCGACGCTCGGGCTCGAGCTCGTTGGCGAGAGAGAGGCCCTATATGCCGACCGCAGGTTCTTGGCGAAGTCGTTCCAGCCGCCGCCACGGTTGACGCGCAGCGCACCGTCCTCGGGACCCGTGGGGTCTTGGGCAGCGTCCTTGCCATAGGCACCATAGCGGTCCCAAACCCATTCCGCCACGTTGCCGTGCATGTCGTAGAGGCCCCAGGCGTTTGGCGCAAAGGAGCCAACGGCAATCGCCTCTCCCCTATAGACGCCCGGCTTCACCTCAAGCACTTCCTGATCGAAGTAGTTCCCCTCGATCTCGTAGGGATAGTGACCGTAGTAGTTGGCCTCCTCGGCGCTCACGGAATGGTTAAGGTTGAACGGCCCCGTCGTGCCAGCGCGACACGCATACTCCCACTCCGCCTCGGTTGGCAGGCGATATCCGTCTGCCGCAAGGTCCCACGTCACGTTCTCGCCATCAACCACATAGGCGGGCTTAAGGCCCGCACGCGCGCTCAACGCGTTGCAGTAGGCTATGGCATCGTACCAGGTGACGTTTGCGACGGGCAGCTCGCCAGAGCCACCGGCGTTGCCCATGAGCGCGCCGTACTCCCCCTGCGTCACCTCCTTGGGCGCAAGGTAGAAGTCACCAACCGTAACCTCGTGCTGTCCCTCGTCGTCCGAGCGCCACGGCTCGCTCGAAGGGCTTCCCATGGTAAAGGTTCCACCCTTTATGGACGTAAGCCCGTCACCGATGTCCTGCGAGCCCCCATCCGAGCCGGCAGCCTGCGACGAGGGTTGGGCTGCCGACTACGACGACGTCGCGCCTCGCGGCGTCCACGAGCAGCCAGCCAATGCCAGAAGGCCACCAATCGCGCCAACCGAGACAAACGCCCTTCTGCTCAGCATGGGCTTGTCACCCTCGAACTCTCTGCCGTCTCTCATTCGATCGCGCATATTCGCTTCACTTCCATTCGGGCGTGCAAGTCGCGCTACGCCTCCGCGCGCCTCTCCCAGGGACGCGTCTTTACACGCCAGTTCAAATAGGCCAAGCATCCTCCCGCCACGCCCACCAGCACGATTCCGGCAATGATGGGCGCCGCGTACGAGCCCGTTACATCGTAGGCGAGTCCGGCGACCGTAACGCCCAGCGCAGAAGCCACGCTCGTTACGAGCGATATGGTGGAGTACGCCTCCGAGTACTGATCGTCTCCAAAGATGTAGCGCGTTAGCAGAGATATGCCCAGCGAGCCGATGGAGAAGCTCGTGCCATAGAGGAAGCCGGATATCAGAAGTCCCGTCTGCCCGCCAACGTTAAGCAGGATGAGCAACAGGCCCGCAAGCGTCGTTACCAGCGAGCACGCGCAGGCACGAAAGGCGCCGATGCGGTCGGCAAGCGCGCCAAGCACGAACTTGCTCGAGACGTTGCCCACCATACTGGCCGACAGAAGCAGCGCTCCCACCTGTGCGCTATAGCCATAATCCTGGGCAAGCGAGGCCATATGGCCAGAAAGCGTGGTTATAAGCACGATGCAGAGCACGAGCAGCACCAGCACGACAAAGGTCGGCGAGGCAAGTACGAGCTTAAGTCCCAGATTCTCGGATGCCTCCTCCTCGTTAGTCGAAGCCTCGTCCGCCTCTTCCGCGCCGAACGGCTTGAGTCCCACCTCTTCGGGCGTCAGCGGGCAGAAGAGCATAACGGGCAGAATCGTGAGCACCGTAAAGCCGACGAAGCCCAAATAGGCCGTTTGGTAGCCAAAGCGCTCGATGCATGCGGTAACGATGGGGCTCGCGATGGCCGAACCTATGCCCGAACCAGAGAGGGCGATGCCCGTAATGGTGCCACGCCCCTTTTGGAACCAGTTGCCAATGTAGAGGGTGATCACGAACATGGCCACCGCCGCAAATCCCACACCGCGGACGACTGCGGCCACGTCCATGATAAGCGTGTTGGGCGCAAACGCAATGACCACGCCAGAGACGATAACGAGCGCCGTAGCCACCATAAGCACGTTGCGCATCTTATGGCCGCGCGCAAGGGAGCGAGCCACAATGGGCGTGAAGAGGCCAATGGCCAAGTTGGAAATTGACATGTGCATGGTAACGGAACCGAGGCCGGCGCCTAGGCCATCCGCCATCGGTTTGTAGAAGACGCCGTACGCGTTGGGAAGTCCCATGGTGCCGCAGGCCATAAGGCATACGGCCACTGCCACCACCACGTAACGAAAGCTCGAACGACTCTTTGCCATATGCCTGTATCCCCTCTTCGCGTTATGCGGCGACCACACCCAAACGTATACTTCTCTTCACACTACGTTACGTGCGCAAAGGCCCGCTTTCAACGCATGCTTGCGTTTGAGCGTCCAGATGTGGACATCTGGGAGCAATCGTCAACCGTGCAAAAGGGGACAGTCCCTTTTCCCACTTTTGTCTTAGGCCGCTTAGCGTACTGAGCACCGCCGCCATGGCATGGAGGAAGACAATAGGCGTAAAATCGTCTCATCGGTATTTGCAATCTTTGATGGGTGTTAGCCAAGGCATGAGAATCGGGTTCTCGCTTCTTTTTACAATCATCATCGGGGCGCTCCTGGTGTGCACCCTCATGGCGTATCGGTCGCATAAGGGCATCGGACGGTCAGTGGCGCTGCTCACGTGCTCTCTGATCCCGCCCCTCATCGGCAACCTAATAATCATTGTCTCAACCAACGAGCTCCTGTCCACATTCGGCTACTACGTGTACTTTCTGGGAATGGACTTGATGATGTTCGCCCTGGTGCACTTTACCACCGAATATTGCGCCATCGAATGGCCAAGCAAGGTGCTGCGAAACCTGTTCTATGCGGTTCTTGCCATCGACGTGTTTCAATACCTGCTCAACCCCTTCTTCGGGCAGGCGTTTGGCACGGAGGCAGTCCTGGTTGAGGGCTTGTCGTACTACCGGCTCCTACCCTACATAGGACAGACCTTCCACCGTCTTCTGGACTACAGCATATTCATTGGCGTGCTCGTCGTCTTTCTTGTTAAGGCCATCCGCACACCGCGCATCACCGCCGAGCGGTACTGGCTCATCCTCATCTCCATGGCCGCCATTGGCCTTTGGCAGACGTTCTACATCTTCTCGCGCACGCCCGTGGACCGCTCCATGATCGGATACGGCGTGTTTGGCCTACTCGTGTATTACTTTGCGCTACGGTATCGCGCCATGCGCCTACTCGACCGCATGCTGGCCACCGTGGCCTCGCAGATGCCTGAGGCTCTGTACTTCTTTGACTCCACTGGCCAGTGCATCTGGGCAAACAACCGGGGCAGGGAGCTTGTCCACATTGGCGAGGAAGAGTTTGAGCGGGCGCCAGCGCTCCTCAGACAGATGCTAAGCCTCACCGAGGAGGGCGACGAGTGGTCAACGGTACGCAACATCGGAACCGGTGAAACCCTTAAGAGCTACATCGTGGAAAAGCACGCAATCACCGACGAAAAGGGACGCCTGGCCGGTTTCTTCGTAATCGTGCGCGACAACACCGACGAAGAGCGCAAGCTGCGTCGCGAGATGGACAACGCCGCACACGACAGCCTTACCAAGGTTTACAACCGCGCGGGATACGAGGTGCTGCTCTCCAGTATGGATCTATCCACCTCGTGCATGATCTTGCTCGACATCGACTACTTCAAGACGGTAAACGACACCTACGGACACGAGACGGGTGACAAGATCTTGCAAAAGGTGGCCAACATCGCCTTGGACCGCTTTAGGTCGGACGACCGCGTATCGCGCATTGGCGGTGACGAGTTCGTGGTGCTCATGACATACAGCGGACAGAAACAGAACGAACTCATTGGCCTTAGAATCCAGCAGATAAACGATGGGTTGGCAGACACCTCCGATGGCCTACCGGCCGTTTCCATAAGCGCCGGCGTGGCATACGGGCAAGACGCAGGCGACTCGGTTGAGCTCTTCAACCACGCCGATGAGGCCCTTTACCAAACAAAGCGCAACGGACGCAAGGGCTACACCATCTACGACGCGTAGGGGCAGCCATAATGTCACCCAGCCCGCGCCATCCGCGCCGCGCGCCCGCGCCTCCCCCCGCATACGGCGACTCACGAAGTGAGCGAGCAAAGCGAGCGCGGAGCCGTATGCGGGGGGCGCGGGCGCGCGGCGCGGATGGCGCGGGCGGAAGCCCCGCAAAGGGACGTACCGATTAGCCGTGCGGTCCGTTTTTTCACCTATCAGTCTGTATACTTATGCTTAGCTGCGGCGGAGGAGGCGAAAAGGGCATGAGCAGAAACCTCGAAGATTTTATCAAGCAAAACTATAAGAGGGCTATCCTCTTCCACCATATCCAGGCATTCTATCAGCCCGTTATTCGCACGTCCTCCCGTCAACTTTGCAGCTTTGAGGCGCTCGCGAGATGGATCGACCCAAACATCGGTATGATCTATCCAGATGAGTTTATCCCCGTCCTGGAACGCGAGGGCGTCATCCATGAGCTCGATATGGCAATCCTGCAACAGGCCTGTGCACGAATTAGAAGCGCCGTCACCAGCGGAGAGACGCCCATCCCCATTTCGGTTAACCTCTCACGCTTGGACTTTACGCTCTGCGACGTCTTTGCTGCCGCGGATGCCGTGGTGAGCGACTATCAGATCCCTCACAGCTACATCCACTTCGAGATTACCGAAAGCGTCATGGCCGAGAAAAAGGAGCTGCTGCAGGAATACGTGGAACGCTTTCGCTCCGCAGGGTACCAAATCTGGATGGATGACTTCGGCAGCGCCTATTCCTCGCTCAATGCCCTCAAGGAGTACGAGTTCGATGAGCTCAAGCTCGACATGTGCTTCCTGAGGCCCTTTAACCTGCGTTCTAAGCGCATCGCAACGGCCGTGGTAAAGATGGCGAAGGACATAGACATCCACACGCTAGTTGAGGGCGTGGAGACCGAGGAGCAGTTCGTCTACCTGCGCGACATTGGCTGCGAAAAGGTGCAGGGCTACTATTTTGGGAAGCCGGCACCCTACGAGGAGGCGCTTTCGCACATACACGAGCAAGGCATCCAGGTTGAGCTCCCCCAAGACCGGCACTACTACGACGAGATAGGCCGCATTGATGTCCTCAGCGCAGTTCCCTTTATGACGCGCGAGGAGCATGACTCCATTAGCACCGCTCGTCAGCTCAACAGTATCCCGCTCGCACTCGCCGAGTTCTCAAAGAGCCATTTTAAGGTGCTGTTCTTCAACACGGCCTTTGAGGAGACGGCAAACGGCACCGGCATGTTCTCCGACATCTTCACGCAAGAGATGCTCTGCCAGCCCCAACCGTACCAGCTCCTTTCCGACAACATCATCAACCTCATAGACTCCGTAGGAGCCGGCGGCGACGGAAAGATGACCTTTACCATTAACGAGCAGTACTACGAGCTCAGGATTCGTCGCATGGCTAGCACGTTCAACAGGTACTGCGTACTCATACAGATTACGAACCTCACCAAGAACACGCAGTCCAAGAAAACAGAGTCGCTAGACGAGTATGCCCGCAGGCTCTATGCCCTCTACGAGCGCATTACCCTCATAAACACAGAGGAAGACACCATACAACCGCTGTACACGGCAACGCGGGAGGACCTGCTTTCCGCCAGAAAAGGCGTAGACATGCTCGTAAGGGAGTATGCCGAAAAATACGTCTATCCCGAAGACAAGGAGACGTATCGCCGCCTCTTCAATCCAAAGTCGGCAGCCGAGCACTTGGCCGCATCGTCTGCCGTAAGCTTCTCGGTTATGCTGCGGTCGAGCGTGCGGCACGGGCAGTACGCCTGGAAGGAATACACCCTCCTCAAAATCGACGAGAGCAGGTACTTCGCACTCATTCGCAAGGTTCACGACAGCGTGAGCGAGGTGCTTAGGAACAACGCCGTAAGCGTCGAGGACACCGGTCCATACGCACCCGCGCAGCTTTGGAACAACCTCGTTCATTCCGATCTGCTTCGCGTCTTCTGGAAGGACGACGACCGTCGCTTCCTGGGGGCAAGCCGTGCGTTCTTGGACTACTACAGCTTTGCCTCCGAGGAGGACATCGTCGGAAAGAACGACGAGGAGCTTGGCTGGCACGTCCATCCGGATCTGTACAAGAGCGATGAGTACCAGGTCATCAACGAAGGGATAACCTTCCACAACATGCCTGGCCGCTGCATGAAGGATGGCGAGAACCGGGAGATCTTGGCCAGCAAGACTCCGCTCTACAACACCAATGGCGAGATCAAGGGACTCATTGGCTACTTCATCGACCGAGAGCTCCTCACGGTAAACGACAAGCGCGGGGAAGAGGCTCCGCGGCGCGACATGCTCACGGGACTTCTCAATTCGCGTGGGATCTCGGAGGAAGCGAGCTTCTTCCGCGACGAGTTCTTCCTTCGTGGCACCGACTTCGTTCGCATACACATTGTCATCAATGACTTCTCCACCTTCAATGAGCAGTACGGCTTCGACTTTGGCGACAAGATCTTGAACGCCCTTGGCAAGGCGCTCAAGCGCGGCTTTGGCCGAACGAGCGCAGTGGGTCGCACGTCCGGGCACAGGTTTGTGGTTCTGCACCAAACCGAAGGCAGGGAAGAGGCTCACGATATCCGCGAGAGGATAAAGGCCATTGGGCAGTCCATCCGAAGGATTGACAACATTCCGCTTAGCTTGTATTTGTCCGTTGGATACGTGCTCTTCTCGGAAGTCGAAAACCTGGATGAGCAAAAGAAGCAGGCCGAGGTACGCCTCCATGCGGACCACGACCAAAACATCTCCGCGGAAAGCCGCCTTGCCCACTCGTCGGAAATCTTCCACCTCTTCGACGACCTGCCCCTTTCGTACAGCGTGTACCACGTCACCTACGCCGAGCACAGCGGGCAGTACGACGCGGTTATCTTCTACGTGAACCATATGTACGAGGAATACGGAGGGCTCTCGGCAAAGGCGGTGCAGGGACACAGCGTACGGGAACTCTATCCCCACATAGGCGAAGGGTGGTTCGAGAGCGTCAAGCGCGCCGCACTGGACGGCGAGACCGTCGAGGAGGAATACACCGACGCACTTACCGGCGAACAATTCCACTTTTCCGCACGCCAGATTATCTATCCCGGGTATTGCGCCGTAACGTACACCAAGGCATAGCCAAGTCTGCGTTGCGCCTTCCGCAAGTGCTATGATGGAGACACATAAACGAGGGTGCGATCTTCGAGCTGTTAGGCCTCGCTTCAAAGGATTCCGGTTCAACTCCGGACCAGTCGTAGACGTACTTGGTACCAGTCGCCACCATGGCATCGCATGTCGTGGATGGCTTCATGCGAGTTTGTCTTCACTCATGTCTGCCCTCAAGAAGGCCAATGAGCCACAGCGAAAGGGGCACACATGAACGATTCCCGCATTTCCAGACGAGGCTTCTTTGGGTCCGCCCTCGGCGTTGCCGCCGTTGCCACCGCGGGACTTGCCGCCTGCAGCGCAAACAACTCAAGCAGCGCAACGCAAGCCACCGCAAACACCCCCAAGCCCGTCATCCTCGTAACGAGCTTTGGGACTAGCTACGGTAGCAGCCGCCACATAACCATTGGCGCCATTGAGTCCGACATCCGCGAGGCGTTTTCCAAATACGACGTCCGTCGTGCCTTTACCTCCCAGACCATCATCGACCACATACAAAAGGACACGGGTCGTCACATCGACAACTTCGAGGAGGCCATGGACAAGATCGTGGCCGAGGGCGTGAAGGAAGTCGTCGTACAGCCCACCCACCTCACCGACGGCTACGAGTACAACGACATCGCAAGCGCCTTGGAGAAATACCGCTCCAATTTTAGCAAGTGTGGCATTGGCGCACCCCTGCTCAAGACCAAGGACGACCAGAAGGCCATTGCCGAGGCAATAAAGAACGCCACGAAGTCCCTGGAGGATGAGCACACCTGTGTCTGCCTTATGGGCCATGGTACCGAAGCCGAGGCCAACGGAATCTATACGGAATTCCAGAAGACCCTTAACGAGCTGGGATACAAGAACTACTTCGTGGCCACGGTAGAGGCCTCCCCCAGCTTCGACGACGCTGCCGCGGCCGCAAAGCAGGCTGGCTACACCAGAGCCATCCTGCGCCCCCTCATGGTCGTTGCCGGCGACCACGCCCACAACGACATGGCCGACACAGGCAACGACCAATCGTTTGCATCCGTTTTGCACGACTCGGGCTTCGAGGTGACGAGCATACTGGAGGGACTTGGCCAACTTGAGGCCGTTGACGAACTCTACGTCCAGCACGCGCAGGAAGCAATCAACCACCTGTAGCGCGTCACGGACAGGCAGGCCACACGACCCACGCAAGAAAGTCCCAAAAAAGAAAGAAGCTCTCATGAATCGTAAGCACGTTGCCGTCCTGCTCGTTTCCGCCTTGCTGTGCGGAGGTCTTGCCGTTCCCCTTGCGGGATGCGCGACTGGTACCTCGAGCTCAAGCGACGACAGTACGGCAAGCTCGAGCATATCGAGCTCTAGCACCTCGAGTTCGAGCGAGGCAAAGCCCGCGCAGGCGACCCCTCCCGCAGACGGTACGTACAACATCGAGGTAACCACCGACTCCAGCATGTTCCGCTCCGAAGCGTGTGTCCTCACGGTAAAGGACGGCGCCTATACGGCATCCCTCTCGCTTCCCGCCAAGGGATACTCGCGCCTGTACTTCGGTTCGGCGCAGGATGCGGAAAAGGCCACAGAGGGCGTCTACGACTACCACCTCAACGACGAAGAGAAGTACACCTTCGACATACCCGTGCAGGCGCTCGACACCGAGCTTCCCATTGCCGTCTTCGGCCAACGTCGCAACAAATGGTATGACCATACCATCGTGTTCCACACGCCAACCCAAGAGGCTCCTACGAACGAGGCCGCTACGAGCTCGTCGAGCGCGCAGGATGCGGCATAGGCCACGGGTCGCATGCGAGACGGACGCACACGTATAGCACGTTGCCTTGCAGCACTTCTTGGGGTGCTCCTCGTAGCACCCCTTATGTCGTGCGCGCCAAACGCTGCGCAGAGCCCCTCTTCCGACAATGCCCAGAGCCAAGACGCAACGCAGGCCGGTCCCCATACCACGCTGATGAGTGACTTCCGCAATGCAGACTTGGGATGTGGCTGGCAGCCCACGGGCAGCATGGAGTTACGCCACGCCCGCTGCTTTACGGTGGACTACTTCGAGGGTGGCTACGCGCTCATATGCACGGCCGACGGCAGTCGATACCTGGTAATACCCCCTGCGAAAGAGGTGCCCGAAGGCCTCTCGCCCGATATCGTTGCGCTCCGACAGCCCTTGTCGGACGTATACCTGGCGGCGAGCGACACGCTCTGCCTGCTTGAGGCGCTGGACGCACAAGACGTGGTGAGCGTTTCGGGCATCGAGCGCGACGACTGGTACAGCGAACGCATGCAGCAGGCCATGGACCAAGGTCGCGTGGTATATGGCGGTAAGTATCGCACCCCCGACTACGAACTTCTTCTTGGCAAGGGCGTGAGGCTTGCCTTGGAAAGCACCATGATCAACCACGCCCCTACCGTACGTGACAAGCTCAAAGAGCTCGGTATCCCCGTGTTCGTGGAGCTCTCCAGCTACGAGGACGATCCCCTTGGCCGCGTGGAGTGGGTACGGCTGTACGGCACCCTCCTGAACAAGGACGAGCAGGCGGTACAGGTACTCGAGCAACAGGAACGTCAAGTGGAGGCCATTGATGCGCATCCAACAGGCAAACGAATGGCGTTCTTCTACTTCAACGCAAACGGCACGCCGGTGGTGCGCAAGCCCGGGGATTACGTAACCAAGATGATTCAGATGGCCGGCGGCACCTACGCCTTCGATGGGCTGGAGCAGGCCGCTGCGGGATCGAGCACCACCACCCTCACGATGGAACAGTTCTATGCGACGGCCAAAGACGCCGACGTCCTCGTGTACAACACCTCCATAGACGAGGAGGTGCGCTCGCTGGATGACCTGCTCCGAAAGAGTGAGCTCCTGGCGGACTTCAAGGCCGTCAAGAGCGGCGACGTGTGGGTCACAGAACACAATATGTATCAGCAGATGGTGGAGTCGGGAGACATTATCGCCGACCTCAATCGCGCGCTCAGGGGAACGGACGAGGGCGTGACCCACCTGCGGAGACTCACGGCTACCGTTCACGCCCCCGCATCAGCTCCGTCCCGCATGCGGCTCCGCGCTCGCTCACTTCGTGAGTCGCCACTTGCGGGCCAGTCGCAGACGCGTGGGTGTGAACGGTAACGACTCGCGTAGCATGAGGGAGACAAGGGTGCGCAGGCAAGTTCCCACCACAGAAGGACGACGAGACACACGCGTGGTGCGCAGCACCCGCACTGGTCTTTCGCTTGGCCTCTTGTGCGTCGCGCTCCTCGCGCTTGTGGCAATAAACCTCTGCTTGGGAAGCCAACCGATACCCATCGGCCAGCTCGCAGCCATCATTACAGGAAGCGACGCTGGCAGCACCGCAGCTCAGGTGCTCCTGAGCATTCGCCTGCCGCGACTGTTGGCAGCCGCACTCCTTGGTGGCGCGCT
This sequence comes from uncultured Coriobacteriaceae bacterium, assembly GCA_902803315.1. Taxonomy (GTDB): domain Bacteria; phylum Actinomycetota; class Coriobacteriia; order Coriobacteriales; family Atopobiaceae; genus RUG440. Next base: position 21,443 of record CADCPM010000023.1, on the reverse strand, counting down.
CGCCCTTTCGGGACTGCTCCTGCAGACCTTCTTCAACAACCCCATCGCCGGCCCCTATGTGCTGGGCATCTCTCACGGGGCAAAGCTCGCCGTAGCCATAGCCATGGTTGTGGTGGTGGGATCGCAGGGCATCATGTCCTCTTGGATGGCAATAACGGCAGCTTGCGTAGGTTCGCTGGCAGTCATGGCATTGGTGCTTTTGGCCTCTCGCCATATTGGGTCACCTGGCATGCTGGTGGTCGCTGGCGTGATGATCGGGTATCTCTGCAACGCGGCCACCGACTTCGTGGTGACCTTTGCCAGCGATGCCAGCATCGTGAATCTTCGCAACTGGTCTATGGGCAGCTTCTCCGGCATGGACTGGGGCGACGTGAGCGTTATGGCAATCGTGGTACTGGCGGCAAGCGCATGCGTGTTCCTTCTCTCCAAGCCACTCAGCGCCTACCAACTCGGTGAGAGATACGCGCAAAGCGCCGGCGTAAACGTGGGCGCCTTCCGAGTCGCGCTTATCCTGCTTTCCAGCGTGCTGGCCGCCTGCGTCGCTGCCTTTGCAGGACCTGTGAGCTTTGTGGGCGTGGCGGTTCCCCACATCGCGCGTAGACTGACGGGCACCAACAGGCCGCTGGTGGTAATCCCGGCCTCGTTTTTGGGTGGGGCGGCGTTTTGCCTGTTATGCGACCTCATTGCCCGTACTGCCTTCGCCCCAACCGAGATGTCCGTCTCTACGGTAACGGCACTCCTCGGTGCCCCCGTCGTCATAGCGGTCATCCTCCAAAGCAAACGGCAGCGAGGCGAGGAGGTACAGGAAGTGGCTCCCATCCAGTCGACAAATACCATCCCCCAAGCAGGCGAGCGCTACACGGCGTCCCCACTGTGGACTGAGGAACTCTGCGTAGGCTATGGGTCCAAACGAGTGCTCAACGACGTTAACCTCGAGGTGCCCGCAGGGAGCATCGTGACGCTGGTGGGTCCCAACGGTGCCGGCAAGTCCACCTTGCTGCGCACCGTTGCGGGACAACTGGAGGCGCTGGATGGCGTGGTGTACCTCGAAGGCCGCGACATAGCCCAGCTCTCCGAGCGCGAGCTGGCGCTGGAGCGTGCGGTGCTCCTTACGGAGCGACTGCGCACCGAACTCCTCACATGCCAAGACGTGGTGGAGGCAGGCCGATATCCCCACACCGGACGAATGGGGCTTCTGCGCGACGCCGATCGCATTGCCGTGCGCGAAGCAATGGAGCTCGTGGGCGTATGGGACCTCCGCCTACGCGACTTTGCGCGCATCTCCGACGGACAGCGCCAGCGCGTGCTGCTGGCACGTGCCATCTGCCAAGACCCCCACGTCCTCGTGTTGGACGAGCCCTCCAGCTATCTGGACCTCCACTATCAGATCGAGCTGCTGGGAATACTGCGGCGGCTTGCGCACGATCGCGGCGTAGCCATCGTCATGTCGATGCACGACCTCTCGCTGGCTCGTCAGGCCTCCGACTGGCTCGTATGCATAAGGGACGGTGTCATCCTTGCGCAGGGAACGCCGGACCAGGTGTGGAACGCAAACATGATCAACGAGCTCTACGACCTTGAGCCGGATACGTTTGACCCCCTCGACGGCACCATAACGTTGAGCCCGCAAACAAACGAGTACGATGAGGGAGGCGCCCATGCGTAAGCTTAACGAGTTCATAAGCACGCAGGGCAAGCTGCTGCGCTGTGGCTACACCACGGGCACGTGCGCCGCGGCTGCCACGCGCGCCGCCACAGACCTGTTGCTGGGCGGAAGCGCTCCCGCGACAATAAGCGTCAACACGCCAGCGGGCATATGCGTGGAAGTGGACGTCGAGGAGGCCTCACGAGGGAATGGCTGGGCGCAATGCTCGGTGCGCAAAGACGCGGGGGACGACCCCGATGTAACGGATGGCATACTCGTGCAGGCGCGTGTGGGCATTTCCGCTTGCGAAGGATTGCACGTGGACGGCGGCGTTGGCGTGGGTCGCGTAACCAAGGAGGGGCTGGACCAGCCGCCAGGAAGTGCCGCAATCAATGCCGTACCTCGCTCCATGATAGAGCGCGAGGCTCTTTTGTCGGCATCTGAGCACGGCTACGAAGGCGGGCTCAACATATGCATCTCCATACCGGGCGGAGAAGAGCTTGCCACACGCACGTTCAATCCCCGACTTGGCATAGAGGGAGGACTCTCGGTGCTGGGCACCACCGGCATCGTACGGCCCATGAGCGAAGACGCCCTCGTGGAGTCGCTGCAACTCGAGCTCCGCGTGTTGCACGCGCGGGGAGCGACGCAGGCATTGCTGGTACCCGGCAATTTCGGCATGGCCTTTGCACAAACCGAGCTCGGCATCGCCGCCGAGCATGCGGTAACGTGCTCGAACTACGTGGGAGCGGCTCTGGACGAGGCCGCGCGGTTGGGCTTTGAGGCGGTACTGCTCGTGGGTCATGTGGGAAAGCTCGCAAAGGTTGCCGCAGGCATCATGAACACGCATTCCCGCATGGCGGACGGCCGCGCCGAGACGCTCGCCACCCATGCCGCTCTGGCCGGCGCCACGCGCTCCACCATAGAGGCCATCGTGGAGGCGCCGACCACCGAGGCCATGCTGGACGTTCTCGGCCGGGAGGGCCTTCTGGAGTCCACCATGGCATCGCTTGCCTGCAAGCTCTCCGAACACCTCAGGCTCCGTGCGGGAAACCGCATGCGCACCGAGGCCATCGTATTCTCCAACAGATACGGACTCCTCTGCAAGACAGGAGGAGCAGACAAACTCGTGGCGCGGTTTGCAAGCCCCGGAGGGACGTCAACACCACGAGCTCAGGTAGAGACGGAGGCATAGCGTGATTCACTTTGTTGGTGCGGGGCCGGGCGCGGCAGACCTCATAACGCTTCGTGGAGCACGCCTGCTGGAGGAGGCAGACGTGGTAGTATACGCTGGCTCGCTCGTGAACCCAGAGCTGCTGGACGCGTGCAAGCCCGACTGCACGGTGTACGACTCCTCCACCATGACGTTGGGACAAATCGTGGACGTTATGGAACGTGCCTCCCAAGCGGGGATGGAGTGCGTGCGCCTGCACACGGGAGACCCGGCACTGTATGGCGCACACCGCGAGCAGATGGACGCACTCGATGCTCGCGGCATTCCCTACGACGTGGTCCCCGGCGTATCGTCGCTGTTTGGCGCGGCGGCCGCAATGCGCGTGGAGCTCACCGTGCCGCAGGTGTCCCAGTCGCTCGTGGTCACGCGCGTGGAGGGACGCACGCCCATGCCTGAGGGGGAAAGGCTACGGGACCTCGCCTCCCACAGCTGCACCATGGCGCTGTTCCTCAGTGCAGGGCTTCTGGATCGTGCGCAAGAGGAGCTCCTGGCCGGCGGATACGAGCCCGACACACCCGCAGCCTTGGTAGTCCGGGCCACGTGGCCAGACGAGGCGGTTTACCAATGCACCGTTGGCACGTTGCACAGCTGCGCAAACGAGCATCGGGTAACGAAAACCGCCCTCGTTCTAGTTGGTGACGCGCTCGCCACGCACGGGATGCGGTCGCTGCTCTATGACGCGACGTTCACCCACGAATATCGCACTGCAACCTCCAGCCATGCCGCGGGAGGTGACGCACCATGCGCATAGCCTGCGTTGCCTTCACGCAAGAAGGAGTCTCTCTCGCCCGTCGTGTGGCAGAGAGCCTGGCTCGGCAGGAGGACGAGGTATCCCTCTGTGCGCCGAGCCGCCTTGCCAAGACGGCAAACGAGATGCAAGGCGCACTTCGCGTAGACGAGCTGGACTCCCTGCAGGCGTGGACCGCCCGTGCGTTCGAGCGGTCGGATGCACTTCTCTTTGTGTGTGCATGCGGCATTGCCGTGCGCGCCATCTCGCCGTATGTACACAGCAAGTTCAGCGATCCTGCCGTCGTGTGCGTGGACGAGTCAGCGTCCTTTGTCATCCCCCTCCTATCGGGTCACGTGGGAGGCGCGAACCAGCTTGCCCGACGCATAGCAGATCATGTGGGGGCGCAAGCCGCCATTACGACGGCCACCGATGTGCGTGGCGTCTTTTCGGTGGACGAATGGGCAGCCGAACAGGACCTAAGCATCTTGGATTGCACCGTGGCAAAGGAGATAAGCGCCGCGCTGCTGGAGGGGCGCACGGTAGGTCTCTCATCTGAGTTTGCCATAGACGGCACCCCTCCCGCAGGCATCCAAGTCGATGACAAGGACGCATGCGAGCTTGGCATCAGCGTGTCGCTCGATCCCACGCGCAAGCCGTTCGCACGTACGCTGCGCCTCGTTCCCCGCACGGTTACCGTAGGCGTGGGATGCAAGCGCAACACCCCCTACGAATCCATTGCGCGGCAGGTCGACGAGTGTCTGGAACGGGCCCACGTGGCAGCGCAGGCTGTCTGCGCCATTGCGAGTATCGAAGCGAAGGCCAACGAGCAAGGTCTCCTCGAGCTTGCCGAGCAACGAGGCTGGCAGGCGCACTTCTACAGCGCGGCAGAGCTCGCCGCCGTGGAGGGTACGTTCAGCTCCTCTGACTTCGTACGCAAAACGGTAGGGGTCGACAACGTATGCGAGCGCGCGGCATGCGCCAACGGCTCCACGCTGCTCACCGCAAAATGCGCCAACGACGGAGTCACCGTCGCGCTCGCATACGCGACCCCCACGCTTCGCTTCCCGCAGTTCGACGATACGACAGTCGAGCATGAGCCTGCGCCTAGGGTGCGCTCGGGTCCGCGAGGGGGTCTGGAAAGCAAGCCACGCGAGTTCGCGAAGTGCCTCGGGCGGACGGGACGGGACGAGCTCCGCGCGCGCAGTTCGCGAAGCGCTGTTCGAGCACGCGGAGTCTCTCCCGTCCCGTCCGCCCGAGGCGGCACAGGGCTGTTCGAGCATGGCGCTTTCCCACACCCCCGGAAGGATTTGGACGTTCTTCGTGGTCGGGAGCAAGGGGACGAGACAACTCCCACTCGCCCCACCTCCGTCCTGCGATGCGTAGGCCTCGGCCCGGGTGCGGGCGCAGACCTCACCGAACGCGCGCGAGAGGCCCTTGGCACAGCCGACCTCATCGTGGGCTACACAACCTACGTCGACCTTGTCCGTGACCAGTTTCCCTCGACAGAGTTCTTGTCTACGCCCATGCGTATGGAGACGGAGCGTTGCGAGGAGGCGTTGAGGCAGGCGGCAAGCGGACGTCGCGTGGCCCTGGTGTGTTCGGGAGATCCCGGCGTATACGGCATGGCAGGGCTCGTCCTCGAGCTTGCGCAGCGGTATCCGCAGGTGCAAGTGGAAATCGTTCCTGGGGTGACGGCCGCCTGTGGTGGCGCGGCACTCCTCGGAGCGCCGCTCATACACGATTGGTGCTGCATTTCGCTCTCGGACCTCATGACTCCTTGGGAGGACATAGAGGCGCGCCTACGCGCGGCGGCACAAAGCGGCATGTGTTTGTGCCTCTACAATCCTGGTTCTCATGGCCGCGCAGATCACCTGCGCAAGGCCTGTGACGTCCTTCTGGAGTCGTGCAATCCGCAGACGATATGCGGCATCGCGCGCAACGTGGGCAGGCCCGCCCAATGCAGCCAAACGCTTACCCTGGAAGAGCTACGCACTACCAAGGTGGACATGAGCTGCTGCGTGTTTGTGGGAAACGAGCGCACGAGGCTGGTTGGCGGGCGCATGGTTACCCCACGCGGCTACGCACGCGAGGAGGCATGATGGAAGTCCTGCTGTTTGGAGGAACAACCGAAGGGCGGCGGCTCGCGGAATGGCTCGACGCGCGCAATACGTGCAGCGTGGTTGCATGCACGGCAACGGAGTATGGCGCGAGCCTCATAACTGAAGGCGCGAACATAACGCGCATGGTGGGGCCCTTGTCACACGATGACAAGCGCGTGCTTATGGAGCAACACGACTTTGTCTGCATAGTCGATACGACCCACCCCTATGCGGAACACATCTCCGCAAGCATCGACGAGCTGGCGCGCTCATACGCAAAGGATGTGGTTCGCCTTACGCGCGAGGTTGGACCGACAGGCAGCTGGACCAGCGTTGCCAACGCACGGGAGGCGGCCCGCATGGTAGCGGCAAAAGAGGGCGTGGTGCTGCTTACCACCGGGACCAACGACCTGCGCACGTTCGTGGACGCCATGGTCGACTATACCGAGCGCTTGTATGTGCGCATCCTGCCCACGCCGGAGTCGCTTGCGCGCACGCTCGAGCTCGGCATCCCCGCAAGTCACGTAATAGCCATGCAGGGTCCATTCTCCGCCCAACTCAATCGTGCCCTCTTGGAGGAACTACAGGCAAAGGTGCTGGTTACAAAGCGCTCTGGTGCCGCGGGTGGGTTCGAGCAAAAGGTGCAAGCCGCACGCGAATGCGGCGTCGAGCTCGTGGTGGTGGAGCGACCACACAAAGAGAAGGGCCTCTCGCTTGGGGAGGCACAGGCATTGTTGGAGGAGCGCTATGGTCTGTAAGGTACATGTGCTGGGCATGGGCATGGGAAACCCTGGCACTCTCACGCAAGAGGCGCTGCAAGCCCTGCGGGAAAGTGACCTCATCGTTGGCTCGCAGCGCCTCCTCGATGCCTTGGACGCCTACGACGTGCCCAAGGTCGCGCGTACGCGCGCGCAGGACATCGCACACGAGCTACGCGAATCGCCCGCCCATACTGCCAGCGTAGTCATGAGCGGTGACGTGGGTTTCTACAGTGGAGCCACGCGGCTCTATGAGCATCTGGACGGCATGGAGGTGCATGTTATACCTGGCATCTCGACGCTGCAGTACCTCTGCGCAAAGCTCCATGAGAGCTGGCAGGACGCTCATGTTGTCTCGGTCCATGGGCGCAGCTGCGACGTGGCGGGGCACGTTCAGTCGCACGGCAAGACCTTCGTGCTCTCGGGCGGCAGCACCACGGCACAGGACGTATGCTCACAGCTAGTCCAACGCGGACTCGGGAACGTATTGGTTAGTGTGGGAGAGCGCCTCTCCTACGAAGACGAGCGCGTTACAACGGGCACGGCCGCGCAGCTGGCGCAATCCGAGTTCGCGGCGTTGAACGCGCTTCTCATAGTAAACCCCCACCCGCTTGCTGCCGCCACGACGCCGGGAATTCCCGATGGGGCCTTCGTACGCGGCAAGGTGCCTATGACCAAGGAGGAGGTACGCGCGCTCGCCCTCTGCAAGCTCCGCGTTAAGCCCTGCCACACGGTGTGGGACGTGGGCGCAGGCACGGGCTCCGTAAGCGTGGAGGCGGCACGAATGGCCACGCACGGACAAGTTCTCGCCATAGAGAGAAACCCTGCCGCCATCGAGCTTTTGCACGCCAACAAGAGGAGCTTTGGCCTCACGAACCTACGCGTTGTGGAAGGAGAGGCCCCACAGGCCCTGCAAGGACTACCGGTGCCAGACCGCGTGTTCGTGGGAGGCTCCGGGTCCAATCTGGAGGCCATACTGCGCGTCGCGTTAGACGCCAACCCAGGTATGCGACTCTGCATTGTCGCCGTTACCCTGGAAACCCTCACCCAGGCGCTCCTGTGCATACGCGAGCTTGGGCTCTGTGAGGTCGACGTGGTGCAGCTTGGCGTAACAAAGGCGCGTGAGGTCGGATCCTATCACCTCATGACGGCACGGAACCCCGTGTATGTGATAAGTGCCTGCGGTCCCGCATGGAGTCAAGAGGAAGGCCAGGATGACCGCATGACCACACCGAGAGCGGGAAGGGAGTAGCGCCATGCAGGCACACATCCCTCGGCTGCTCGTGGCAGCCCCTGGCAGCGGATCGGGAAAGACCTCGGTGGTATGCGGCATGCTTCGCGCCCTTGCCGCACGTGGGCTGTGCCTGCGCGCGGCAAAGTGCGGACCCGACTACCTGGACCCTCTCTTCACGGAGCGGGTGCTCAACACCCCCTCGTGCAACCTCGATCCCTTCCTGGCGGGCCCCGAGCTCGTGCGCGAGCTTGCGGCGACGCAGGGACAGGGGGCCGACCTTTTGCTCATCGAAGGGGTGATGGGCTATTACGACGGCATCGCCCACACGCATGAGTCCTCCTCCTACGATGTCGCCCGGATTACCAACACGCCAGTGGTCCTCGTGGTTGACGCACGGGGCAAGGCGCTCTCGGTGGCCGCGGAGGTGCGCGGATTCCTGGAATTTAGAGCTCCCTCGCAGATTGCGGGCGTCATCCTAAACCATGTGTCGGAAGGCTATTATCCGCGCCTGCGTTCGTTGGTGGAGAGCGAGGCCGGCGTTCCCGTACTTGGTTACCTCCCCCACCTGGAGGAAGCGGCACTGCCAAGCCGTCACTTGGGACTGGTGCGTCCCGCGGAGGTGGAGGATCTGGAGCGCAGACTGGATGCCTTGGAGAGGGTTGTTCGCAAAACCGTGGATCTCGATGCCCTGCTCGACGTGGCACGCCAAGCACCCGCTCTTGCGTATGAGCCACAATCCCTTCCGCCGGCGGTGGCAAACTCGCCTGTCATCGCCGTCGCGCGCGACGAGGCGTTTTGCTTCTACTACCACAGCACGTTGCGGCTGCTCGAGCAGTTGGGCGCAAGACTCGCGTTCTTCTCGCCGCTTCGCGACGCATGCCTTCCCGCTGGGACGTGCGGACTGTACTTGGGAGGAGGCTATCCCGAGCTACACGCCCGCAAGCTCAGCGGCAACGAATCGATGCGGGAAGGTATTCGCGCATCCATTGCCGCGGGAATGCCCACCATAGCCGAGTGCGGTGGCTTCCTGTATTTGCACGGAACGCTGGAAGACAAGGACAGGCACCCCTGGCCCATGGTCAGCGCCCTAGAGGGATCGGCATTCGCCACCAGCCGCCTCGGCACCTTTGGCTACGCTACGCTTACGGCCAAGCACGACAGCCTCCTTTGCGACGCGGGAGCGACCCTTGCCGCCCACGAGTTCCACTACTGGGGCAATACCAATGCAGGCGATTCGTTTTGCGCGCAAAAGCCCTATGCCGCCAAAACGTGGGACTGCGTGATTGCTACGCCCACGCTCCATGCAGGCTTTCCGCATCTCTACCTGCGAAGTGCGCCCCAGGCAGCCCTTCGGTTCGTGCATGCCTGCGCGGCGTTTGGCAAAGCGAGGAAGGAGAATGCGCTATGAGGAGCATCGCTTCCATGGTCTGTGGTTTTGCGCTGGACGCCGCACTAGGCGACCCCTATTCCATGCCGCATGTGATTCGACTGGTGGGCGAGCTCATAGCGTCATCTGAGCGCACGATCCGCCGACTGCTCCCCGCCACGCCTGCAGGCGAGCGCGCCGGGGGCATACTGCTTGCGACGACCGTGGACGTCGTCTCGTGCGCAGGCATGGCTTTGGCGCTACGCCTGGCCGACGCCGCATCCCCCACACTGGGCTTTGCGGCGCATGCGTTTGCCTGCTACCAACTCATCGCCGCGCGTCAGCTGCAAAAGGAAGCCCTGCACGTGCGAGACGAGCTGTGCCATAACGGTCTGGAGGCGGGACGAGTGGCCGTGAGCATGATCGTGGGCCGCGACACCCAAGAGCTCGACGAGGCCGGCGTGCTTCGCGCCGCGGTGGAGACAGTCGCCGAGAACACCTCCGACGGCGTGGTCGCTCCCCTCCTGTTTATGGCCATAGGCGGTGCGCCAGCGGCCATGCTGTACAAGGCAACCAACACCATGGACTCCATGGTGGGATACAAGAACGATCGCTACAAGGACTTTGGCTGGGCCGCCGCCAAGCTGGACGACCTTCTCAATTGGATACCAGCCCGCGTTACTGGCGTGCTCATGTGCCTAGCAGCTCCTGCGGTTGGATTAAGCGGCGCAGATGCGTGGCGCATAATGCTGCGCGACCGGCACCGCCACGCCTCCCCCAACGCCGCCTATCCCGAGGCGGCCTGCGCGGGAGCGTTGGGCATACAGCTGGCGGGCCCAGCCAGCTACTTTGGCGTCTTGCACAACAAGCCAACCATAGGAGACGACACTCGCAACATAGAGCCCGCCGACGTCGAGCGGGCCACACGCCTGCTCTATGCCACGAGCGTCTTGGCCCTGACGCTCGGCATCGCCCTCTCCTCCATATTGCATCACACCAGAAAGGGGGTATAGGCATGAGGCGCTTTGAGCATGGTGGCGACGCGTTCGGCCATCCCGACTGTCTGGACTTCTCGGCAAGCCTCAATCCGCTGGGAATGCCTGAGGCCGCCCAACAGGCGCTTGAGACCTGCGCGCAGGCATGCACCGCCTATCCGGACCCACATTGTCGCGCCCTTACGGCAGCGATGGCCGCCCATGAGGGCGTTCCGACTTCGTGGGTCGTGCCTTGCGCAGGTGCCACGGACGCGTTCTATCGGCTGGGACTTGTGCTGCGACCTACGCAGGCGCTTGTATGCGCTCCCTGCTACTCCGGATACGAGGAGGCGCTGGACGCCACATGCGCAGGCTCCCCCACCCGCATTCGCTATCACCGGTTACGGGCAAGCGAGGACTTTGCCTTGACCATGCGCTTTGTAGACGACCTGGTTGAGAAGGACGGCCTTGCGTTTGTCGCCAATCCCAACAACCCTACGGGCCGCTGCGTCTCTGCCGACGTTCTGGATGCCTGCCTTCGACGCTCGGCTGAGGTCGGTACGCTTATGGTGCTGGACGAATGCTTTATGGAGCTAACCGAGCATGCTGGCTCCACCGCCTTGCTGGCAGACTACCCCAACCTCGTCCTGGTAAAGGCCCTTACCAAATCCCACTCCCTCGCCGGCTTGCGAGTGGGGTACCTGCTCTGTGCAGACGAAGGGCTTGTGGGGCGCTTGCGACAGGTGGGACAACCCTGGGCAGTCAGCACACCCGCGCAGCTGGCTGGAACGGCCGCCCTCAAAGACGCCGCCTTTATACACAAGAGCGTGGCGGCGGTGAGCCTTGAGCGCGAGCGGATGCGCGGCATACTGGAGTCTTTGAACCTGCGGGTGATTCCCAGCGACGCGAACTATCTCCTGCTCCAAGGACCCGCAGGTCTTGTTGAGGCGCTTGAGCGCCACAGGATTCTCGCGAGATCCTGCAGGAACTTCATTGGCCTCGACGCAACGTGGCTGCGCATTGCGGTACGCACACGCGAGGAAGACGACTGTCTTTTGGACGCCATGCGCTTGGCCTTGAGGGAGGTGACGCCATGAGAGGCAAGGCACTCATGGTTCAGGGAACCATGTCCGGCGCCGGAAAGAGCCTGTTGGTTGCAGGCCTCTGTAGGATACTGGCGCAAGACGGCGTTTCCGTGGCGCCCTTCAAGTCGCAGAACATGGCACTCAACTCGTTCGTCACCCGCAATGGGCAGGAGATGGGACGCGCGCAGGTAACCCAGGCCGAGGCGGCTGGTATCGAGCCGCACGCAAACATGAACCCCGTGCTGCTCAAGCCCACCAGCAACACGGGAAGCCAGGTTATCGTGCAAGGCAAGCCCGTGGCCACCATGTCGGCACGGGAGTACTTTGCGTTTAGGCATACGCTCAGAAAGCCCATCATGGAGTCGTTCAACGCCTTGCAGGAACGCTTTGACGTGGTGCTCATAGAGGGGGCAGGAAGCCCGGTGGAACTCAACCTCAAGCGCGATGACATCGTGAACATGGGCATGGCCCGCATGGCACATGCGCCGGTCCTGCTTGTGGGCGACATAGACCGCGGAGGCGTTTTTGCCCAGCTCATTGGCACCATCATGCTTTTGGAGGAAGAGGAGCGCAAGCTGGTGCGGGCTTCTGTGGTAAACAAGTTCCGCGGCGACGTTTCCCTTTTTGAGGACGGCGTTCGCATGCTGGAAGAGCGAATGGGAATTCCGGTGGCCGGCGTGGTGCCCTACTTGCAGGTACAGGTGGACGAAGAGGACAGCGCTGGCGAAAGGTTGGACGTGCGTTCAGGGCAGGAGGAGCATGCGCCCGCGTTTGTGGATGTGGCCGTACTGCGCCTTCCCCGCATCTCCAACTTCACGGACTTCAGCGCCCTGGATGCCATGGATGACGTGCGGGTGCGCTACGTGCGCTCCACACGAGAGCTCGGCACCCCCGACCTTCTCATACTGCCAGGCACCAAGTCGACGCTGGACGACCTGCGATGGCTCAGGGACCAGGGACTGGACACCGTGGTTCAACAGGCGGCACGCAAGGGCATTCCCGTGCTTGGCATATGCGGCGGTTATCAGATGCTGGGCACAGAAGTTGCGGACCCCTCTGGCACCGACGGCGGCGGAACGGAGCGAGGACTGGGCCTTTTGCCCGTGCGCACCGAATTTGGTACGCATAAGCGCACGACTCAGTCCGAGGGAACGTTTTGCGCCGTGGATGGCGTGCTGTCGAGCTTGTCACATCATGCCGTATGTGGCTACGAGATTCACGCAGGAAAGACCGTTCGCGAGGGAGGCAGTCCCCTCTTGCTGCTCAAGCAGGGCGAGGGCGCACCGTTTGAGGACGGCTGTGCGTTGCATAACGTGTATGGGACCTATCTGCATGGTCTCTTTGACGAGCAGGAGGTTGCGCAGGCGCTCGTGCAGGCCCTTATGATTGCAAAGGGCATCGGCGAATACGAGACGCATGCCCAAGACATGGCAGCGTATAGGCAGCGTCAATACGACCTGCTCGCCGACGGTTTGCGGAAGAGCCTGAACATGGACCTCATATATTCCATTCTTGAGGAGGGTGTATGAGCAACACGGAGCGACTCGAGTACGCTTTGCCACGCGACATCGAGACACGAAGCTTCCAGATAATCGAGGAGGAGCTTGGCCCGCATGGGTTCGACCCCCAAACCGCACTGGTGGTAAAGCGCGTCATTCATGCCACGGCCGACTTTGACTTTGCCAAGAACCTGCACTTCTCGGATCGCGCGGTGCAAGACGGCGTGGCCGCCCTAAAGAGCGGGGCGCACGTGGTCGCCGACACCACCATGGTGGCAGCGGGGATAAACAAGCGCGTGCTGTCGAGCTTTGGTGGCAGCGTTCACGTATTTGTGGCAGACGACGACGTGGCACGGGAAGCGCGCGAGCGAGGAACCACCCGATCGGCCGTAAGCATGGAGCGAGCGGCGCGCCTTAAGAAGCCCCTCGTGTTCGCCATCGGCAACGCGCCCACGGCACTCCTTACGCTGCATCGACTGCTTTGCGATGAATCCATGCCGGCGCCCGCGCTCGTGGTGGGCGTGCCCGTGGGATTCGTAAACGTGGTGGAATCGAAGGAACTCATTATGGGCGACAAGGTGGAACACATTGTGTCACGCGGACGCAAGGGCGGCTCCACCGTGGCGGCGGCCATCGTAAACGCCCTGCTCTATCTTGCATCCAATGACAGGCGCTGGTAACGCCAAAGAGGAAACCGGAGAGGAAACGGCCATGGATTCGTACATTCACAACTTGCCCATCCAGCCCATAGACGAAGACGCAGCAGCATGCGCACGCACTCGGTGGGATGCCATTGCCAAGCCCCTGGGCTCACTCGGGATGCTCGAGGATGCCATCGTGCAGATCGCGGCCCTTACCGGCGATTCGCAGGTGAGCGTAAGACCATGCTGCGCAGCGGTGCTGTGCGCCGACAATGGCGTGGTGGCGCAAGGCGTCGCACAGAGCGACCCGCAGGTGAGCACCCTTATTGCACGAAGCGTGGCACAGGGCAAGTCGTCGGTTTGCCGCATGGCCGCGGCTTCCAACATAGCATGCGTTGCGGTTGACATGGGACTGTTCGAGCCGGTAGACGAGCCGAAGATGCTCAATCTCCGCATCGCCGCCGGCACGCACGACTTTACGCAAGGTCCGGCCATGACACGCGAGCAGGCGCTCCAAGCCATCCGCACTGGCGTGGAGCTCGTGGGAGAGCTTGCCAAGAAGGGCTATAGGCTCGTAGCTACCGGCGAGATGGGCATTGGCAACACCACCACCTCCACGGCCATCGCCTGCGCCTTTACCGGTAGAGACCCAGCGCTGCTTACCGGACGCGGGGCTGGGCTTAGCGATGAGGGACTGGCTCGCAAAGTGGGCGCCATCCGTCGCGCGCTTGAGGTAAACGACCCCAACCCAGACGACCCGCTTGACGTATTGGCCAAACTCGGAGGATTCGACATCGCCGGCATGTGCGGCATGTTTTTGGGCGGCGCCGTCCACCGCGTGCCCATCGTCATCGACGGGTTCATTAGCACGGTAGCCGCCTATTGTGCCACTCAGTTGCGCGAGGATTGCAAAGTTGCCATGCTTGCCTCGCACCTCTCGGCAGAGCCTGCCGCGGCAGTGCTTTTGGACCGCATGGGTTTGCAGCCCATGCTACATGCCAACATGCGCCTGGGAGAGGGTACGGGGGCCATATGCCTTGCGCCCTTGCTCGACATGGCCTTAAGCCTCTATAGCACCGGGCCCACCTACGCCGACTTTGGCATAGCGGCTGGAGCAGGAAAGACGCAGGCATGAGACTCGTTATGATGCGCCATGGCGCCACGGCAGGAAATGAGGAACACCGCTATGTGGGAAAACGCACGGACGAGCAGCTGAGTGTCGTCGGTCGTGCGCAATGCGCACGAGCGTGCGTGCCCGTTACGGAACCAGTGAGTGTGGTGTATGCCAGTCCCTTGCTGCGTGCTCGGCAGACGGCTGGCCTCTGCTTTCCCGAGGCGCGCGTCGTTGCGCTAGCAGGCTTGGAAGAGTTCGACTTTGGCGTCTTCGAGGGCAGGACGGCGCAGCAGATGGAGCACGATGCGGATTATCGAACATGGGTGCAGGGAAATTGCATGGGCGAATGCCCAGGAGGAGAGTCGTGGAAGGCATTTCGCACACGCTCCAATGCCGCACTTTTGGACCTGTTGGGCAATGAACTCACGCGCGACGTGCGTGAGGTCGTCGTAGTCGCCCATGGCGGCACCATCATGGCCGCGCTTGGCACCTTTACAAAGGACGGCGACTCTCAAAGTCCCTTCCAGTGGCACGCCGACAACTGCTGCGGATATGTGGCCAACGTCGCTGCATGCGAACAAGGATTCCTGTTCGAGGACATCTATCCGTTTGGTCGCCCCTAAAGGCACGGGTGCCTAGCCCTAAAGCCGAGTCAAATCCGAGAGGGGACGCTGGAAAGCAAGCCATGCGAGTTCGCAAAGCGCCTCGGGCGGATGGGGCGGACGGGACGAGCTCCGCGAGCGCAGTTCGCGCAGCGTGCCGGGCAGATGGGGCAGGGCGGGACGAGCTCCGCGGGCGCAGTTCGCGCAGCGCTGTTTGAACACGCGGAGCCTCTCCCGCCCTGCCCCACCCGCCCGTAACGGGACAGCGCTGTTTGAGCACGCGGAGCCTCTCCCGCCCCGTCCCGTCCGCCCGAGGCAGCGTAGCGCTGTTCGAGCATGGCGCTTTCCACATCCCCGAAAGGATTTGACTCAGCTTTAGGGTCAGGAACGGAATGCTCCTTTGACCCATCTATATGTGGGTGCAATGCCGCAGACTCGTTTGACACCTAGTCCTCGCCCTTGTCTTTTGGGCTACGATGGGCAAAAGCGTACTTCGCCCACAGCAATCCAAATAGGAGAATAAGCACGAACGCCGTAATCATGGCGATAATGCCAGGGTTCACCTGCCTCTTGGCAACCTCACGGACGCTGTCCCTCTTTATAGTGAGCTCGTACTCGATCTCGTGTGGCGCGCTCATGGCAGTCGTATCGCCCACCACCTTGAAGGGCTCGCCCAGTGAGAGCACGGGTATCTCAAACGTGGAATTGCCCGTTTGGTTAATTGGCATATATCGCCTTCCACCCACCAACATGTAGTCATAGTTGGGACTCGACCACACCAGGGTAAGGGTCGCTTTTCCCAGCCGCACCACCATTGCCGTAGGCGATTCCACGCTTGCACGGCCGCTACCACCCGCAAGGCTCACCTCCACGGTGTAGTCACCATCCGCAAGGTCCACCTTCTCCGCCTCTTGGATGCCATGCGACTCTTGAGCCAGTGCTGGCCAAGCTGTCGTTATCGCAAAACAGCAGCAAATCGCAAGAACGGCCAACGCGGCCGCAACCGAACTACAAATGCGCCTCATCGCTCCTCCTTTATAACCACGGGTATACCACAAACCATACGCACGACCCTCGTGGCGTCCTGTGCCAAAGCCGTGCAAGTGCGCCCCACGCGTTCCCGCCAGACACGCTCTTGCCCCTCCATGGGAACCACTCCCTGACCTACTTCGCAACACACCACGACGTCTTTGGACATCAACGCACGAAGGTCGGCCTCGGTCGGCTCGCCCTCTCGCAAAAGCTCCTCCAGGCCAACCAAAACGGGCGCTTCGCTCGCAACGTGCGAACTCATCTGGCTCTCAGCATAGCCCAGCGACCTCACATACGTCCGCTTCCCGGATGCAATGCCACCCGTTACCAGAATCATTATAAAAACCTTTCTGCAATCACGATGGCCGCGATCATCACCAACTCCAACACCTGCAAGCAAAACCCCACCAAATCGCCGCTTAAGCCGCCGAACTGTTTGACGGAGAAACGCCACGCCCACGCAAAGGCAAGGAAGGCGGCAACGATCGCCGCGCCACCCACTACAGGCGCGCAGAACAGCATAGCCGCAAACGCAAGTACAAGCTGCAGCACAAGCGCTGCTTTGACAACTCCCATGCGGGCCGTCTCACGCATGGAGGCAAGCATTCCGCTCTTGCCCGAGGCTGGCCAGCAGAGGGCCGCCAACCCCGCGAGACCACGGCTCGCCACCGGAACGCAGGCAACCAGCAGCGCAAAGCGCTCGCCCAGCTCGCACGCGCAAGCGAAATACAAAACCATATAGCCGCATACGCCCATAACGGCAAAGGCCCCCACGTGTGGGTCCTTAAGAATCCTCCGCTTTTCCGCTGGTTCCGCATGGCTCGCCTGGGCATCCACCACGTCAGAGAATCCATCCATGTGGATACCGCCACTCACCACCAGGGGGAGCAACGCGAGCCCTGCGCCACGCACAAACGACCCCATGCCAAGTCGCCCGCAGAGGCAAATCCACAGAAGACAAGCCCCTCCGATGACAACGCCCACCAGCGGGTACGCCGCCATAAGATACCTCATATTGCTCTTTGTCCACGGCACTTGGGGCATGGGGATAGACGAGAAGCAGGCAAAGGCCATTGCAATGGAACGAAGCACGGTCATGCGATTCCTCCTTTCACAACACAGGCAACGCCCGCACTCACCTCCACCACCATATCAAAGTTCGTTGCAAGTCTACAGCTCAGCTCCCCAAGGGCATGCACCCACATGCGCGTTCCCGCAAAGGCGGAAGCACCCTCACAGCCCACTTCGTTGCCAACCACCACAACATGCTCGAAGCTTCGTGCCAGATCAAGCACTTCCTGCTCCAGCCTTCCTGCCACGAGCGTGGGGTCGTCCGTCATATCGCCCTTATCAAAGAGCGTGTTGGCAACCAAGTTACCCAAGTCTTCCAGAAGGACGACGCCGCGGCGAGTGTCCGCATCTTCCCCACCGATAGGCGCCAACGACGAGCCGCTCTTCTCTATGGTCTTAAATCCCAAGTCAGCCCGTTGCGAGCGATGCCGCCTTATGCGCTCCTGCGCCTCAGCGCCATGCGGGCTCATGGTTGCAAGGTAGACACGTCTGGGCGACAGGCTGCAAGCGAGTTGTTCCGCATAGGCCGACTTGCCGCTTGCGGATCCCCCCGTTACCAAGACCCTCATGCATCCATCTCCTTGCCATGGGAGCGAGCGAGGTCCGCAAGCTCCCCGAATCTCTGTTTTACCAAGCCTGCGCCCGCAGCCCCTTTGTGCAACGCGGTGCATCCAGAGCAATCCTTTATACCCGAGGCGGTGTAGGTAAAGTCGCCTCCGCAGCGCGGCCCCAGCGCGTACAACGGACAATAGCAAAACAGACAATTGAACTCGTCTGGATCGACGTTGGCGTGGCATGGGAAATACTCGCAGTCAGTGTTACGGAAGAACGCAGAACCGTTTGGCATGGCCATTCCCTGGTCCCTCATACCGCCTTCCCTTCTCGTTCTGCCTCCGTTCACCATCCACAATCCCCAAAATGGCACGAGCGCCTCCGTCGTCTACGATTGCAGATTTATA
This sequence comes from uncultured Coriobacteriaceae bacterium, assembly GCA_902803315.1. Classification (GTDB taxonomy): domain Bacteria; phylum Actinomycetota; class Coriobacteriia; order Coriobacteriales; family Atopobiaceae; genus RUG440. The sequence continues at coordinate 3,400 of CADCPM010000023.1, read as the reverse complement.
ATCACGCTACAAAGGGAGTATACTTTTAGACCCGAACGAAAACGCAGAAATCTGACCGAAACTCGGTAATGCCCATGAGCGAAATTGGCCAGCATAAACCTCGGGACCCCGATGTCCGTTTTTGTCGGCACTCCAACTCCTGCGGATAAGTGTGCCATTTTAACCCGCCTACCAACCGCCGAACCAGCGCATACCTTGGCGGGAAATGGCGTCAATAGGCACAGAAATATCCTCTTCCCATCCTATTATGGAATCGTTCTCACAGGCATATGCCTGCATTCTCTTGAGGAAGGAACCCGCCCATGACCATGCTCGTTAAGCTCGACCAGCACCATAACTGGCGCATGCGCTACCACCTGCAGTGCCCGTCCGGCAACATTACCGACCCCAACGGCCTCTCCCACTTTAAGGGCGTCTATCACATATTCCACCAATACGAGCCGCGTTGGCCACGCGAGGCCGGGCACGGCTGGGGCCACTGGTCGAGCCCCGACCTCCTTACCTGGTACTGGCATGGCGGCGCCATTATGCCCAGCGTCCAAACCGACAAGAACGGCTCCTACTCCGGATCCGGCATCGTTAACGGCGACGAGCTGTGGCTGTACTACACCGGCAACGAGCTCGAGCCTGGTGGCAAGGCAGCGGGCTTTGACTACGACTTCAAGGGACGCAAGGCCAACGAGACGCTCGTGGTCTGCAAGGACGAGGGCGACAAGTGTCACATATCGTTGGGCGAGAAGCGTCCCGTACTGTGCAACGACCAGTATCCCGCCTATGCCTCAAACCACGTGCGCGACCCCAAGGTGTGGAAGCAGGACGACAAGTGGTGGATGCTGCTCGGCTGCCGCACTATGGAAAGCCATGGCTGCGCACTGCTGTATAGCTCCGACAACGGCATTGCGTGGGAGATGGCAGGGTCTGCCACCAACAAGGACGACGAGAATCCGTTCGGCTACATGTGGGAGTGCCCCAGCGTCGCAAAGTTCGATGACAAGGAGTTCCTGTTCGTCTGCCCGCAAGGCGTCCCCAAGCAGCAGTACAAGTTCCAGACCATCCACAACTCCGGCTACTTCCCCATCGATGGCAAGGTCATCGACCTTCTCTCCCAGGACCCCGGCAAGCAGGATGCAGACAAGCCCTTCGCGTGCATCGATCGCGACACGTTCATCGAGCTCGACTACGGCTTTGACTTCTACGCATGCCAGGTATTCGAGGACGAGAAGGGTCGCAAGATCCTTATGGCCTGGGCTGGCGTCGCCGACATGGAGTTTGAGTACGACGTTCCCACCACGCCCGAATGGGCTCACTCCCTCACCATGCCGCGCGAGCTCACGCTCAACGATGCCAACCGCATTTGTCAATGGCCCGTTGAGGAGATGGACACCCTGCGCGAAGACGAGGTCGAATGGACCGAGGAAGCCGCAGACGGCGCCACTGGCTACATGGGCTCCTCCACCTACGACAAGTTCAGCATGGTTGGCGCCAAGGGCGTTCGCCTGAATGGCATTGGCGACATAACCGTAGACAACATCGAGGGCAAGGGCCACATCATGCTCAATGGCGACCTCGAGTTCGTGATCAACGACACGGACGCCGAGCTGGTGTTCCACAGCCATGCGGGACGCTTCCGCTCTATCCGCCGCCTACCGTTTAGCGCTCTTTCCGCGGGCAAGGTCGAATCGCTGCGCATCATGGTCGACACGTCCTGCGTAGAGATCTTCGTAAACGGCGGCGAGGCCACGATGACCACGCGTTGGTTCCCGATCGACATCAAGAATCTCGCCGTAACCTCCACGATCACCGGCGAGCATCACGCATGGAACCAGCACGGCTGGGCCTTCCAGAACATCTCATAGCTAGCGCATCATATAGCTAGCAAAGCCGAGTTGGGGCGGGGCTTTCGTTCGTGCGAGCGAAAGCCCCCGTTTTTATCTGCGGTCTCCCGCTCTTATGGTCCCGCCGTCTGAGTCAAGCCCCTCCGCATAGCTGCGATTGTATTCCGTGCCCTGAACGCGATCTTTCCCCGCATGCTTGGCACAATACAGGCTGTCGTCTGCCTGTCGAATCATGAGCCTGAGGTCGGACTGAAGCTGAGGCACGCCATACACATAGCCACCGGAAAAATGGATGCGTTGCCCCTCGCCGTAGGTGACCTCCCTCATTTGGCTACGGAGTCGCCCGCACGCGTCCTCAAAGGCATCCGAGCTCCAATTTGGAACAATTACTAAAAACTCATCACCACCATAGCATGAGCAACGGCTTCTTGCGTCATCTTTTCCTCCGAACACGTCATCAGTCGAATGATGTTAGTGATAAGTTCATTCGGCAGGGCTCACTATTTTAGTTCTCCACAAATACGCTATTTGTCAGAACTGTCTGTTTGTACCCATGCGTGTGCTACGGCCCGCAAACTGCTCAACGCTCGCTCATTCCGAAAATATGCAGTATATTGTTCTTTCCCTATTTACTCTACGAAGGAGAAGCCTATGTCTTTCCTCTTGACCTGGCTCGTAACCGGAATCGCAGCGGCCGTTGCCACGTGGCTCGTCCCTGGTATGGTCGTGCTCGGCGGGATTCCTGGCATCATTATCTTTGCGCTTTCCATCGCCTTGGTTAACGCGATCATCCGCCCCATCATGCACGCAATATCGCTTCCCATCACCATACTTACGCTCGGCATCTTCCACTTTGTGATCAACGCCCTGGCGCTCAACATCGCAAGTTGGCTGTCGCTCAACGTCTTTGGCATAGGCGTCTATGTGACTGACTTTTGGGCGGCCCTGTGGGGATCGATCGTGATCTCCATCGTCTCCGCCATCGTCGGTTCCGTCATCCGGCCCAACGAGAACTAGTCTCCTCGCCGTACGGCCGTGACCCCAAATAGGGGACAGGCCCCAAGTTAGGGTTTTGCAAAACCCTAACTTGGGGCCTGTCCCCTATTTGGGGTTTCCGGGATTGGCACTACGCCATAATCTTACGGAAGAGCTCCTTCACGGTCTCGTGATCGGCCTCACGCGGGTTGCCAGGATAGCAGGCATCGGCAAGCGCGTCGCTCGCGAGCTGGTCGAGGTCGGCCTCCACCAGGCCATCGCAGGTCTTGGGAATGTTCACGTCGGCGGAGAGCTGGCGAACGGCGGCGATGGCAGCGTCGGCTGCCTCGTCGGTGCTCATGCCAGCGGTGTCCACACCCATGGCAACGGCAACGTCAGCCAGGCGCTCGGTCACGACGGGCTTGTTGTACTCCATGGCAATGGGGAGCAGCATCGCGCAGGCAACGCCGTGCGGGGTGTCGTAGTGCGCGGAAAGGGTGTGTGCCATGGCGTGATCGATGCCCAGGCCCACGTTGGAGAAGCCCATGCCGGCAATGTATTGGCCAAGGGCCATGCCCTCGCGGCCACTG